>NZ_JBIUBL010000003.1:51455-407592 GCF_044548015.1 Streptomyces sp. NPDC052236
CCGCAGGCGACTGCCCATGGAGCGGGCCACCGCGCGGCGCGAGAGACCCGGCGGAAGCCACAGGCGAAGACCCCACCGGCGGCCCACCGTGAGACGGCTGCCGGTTCGGCTCCGGAAACCCCGCAGGAACCGCAGGCGACTGCCCATGGAGCGGGCCACCGCGCGGCGCGAGAGACCCGGCGGAAGCCACAGGCGAAGACCCCACCGGCGGCCCACCGTGAGACAGCTGCCGGTTCGGCTCCGGAAACCCCGCAGGAACCGCAGGCGACTGCCCATGGAGCGGGCCACCCCGCGGCGCGAGAGACCCGGCGGAAGCCACAGGCGGCCGTCCCTCACCGGGCCGCCCCGCAGGAGCCGCATGTCGCGGCCCGGCAGGCCGCTGCCATTGCGGATCCGCGGACCCGGCGGGCACTGCGGGCGACTGCTGCTGCGGCCGGCCATTCGGCTGCGCAGGCTCACCGGGAGCCGCAGGCGGCTCCGCAGGGGCCGGCGGCACCTCGCCGGCGAGTGGGCGGGCCGTTGGCTCCTGCGGTATGGACCGGGGGGGCGGGGGGTGACCGCTGTGCCCCCATGCGGCCGGGCCGTGCCCCGGGCCGAGGGGCGGCGGCAGCGGGGCCCCCACTGCGTCCTGCATCCGGTGCCACTCCGTCTCGTACGACTACGACTCACGCTCGTCGGGCGGCAGTTCGGCCGCCTTGCTACCGAACCGTACCTCCCAGCTGCCGGCCAGAAGGTCCCGCCCATTCCCGGCCACGCCCTGTGTCAGCCCGCCAGCTCCTCCGCCAGCGCGCGCAGAGCCAGCCGGTACGAGCCGATGCCGAACCCCGCGATCGTGCCGCTCGCCACCGCCGCGACCACCGACGTGTGGCGGAAAGCCTCCCGCGCGTACGGGTTCGAGATGTGCACCTCGATGAGCGGCGCCGTCCGCTGCGCGGCCGCGTCCCGCATCCCGTACGAGTAGTGCGTGAACGCACCGGGGTTGAGGACGACCGGAATTGAACCGTCCGCCGCCTCGTGCAGCCAGCGGATCAGCTCGCCCTCGTCGTTCGTCTCGCGTACGTCGACGTCGAAGCCGAGCTCCTTGCCGAACGCCTGGCACGTCTCCACCAGACCCGCGTACGACGTCGCGCCGTAGACATCGGGCTCCCGTGAGCCCAGTCGCCCCAGGTTGGGGCCGTTGAGTACCAGCACCCGGGTCACTCGGACACCGCCGCGACCTCGGAATAGGCTCCCATCAGAAGCGCCGGGTCCGGGCCCTCCAGGATCGTCGGCCTGGCCAGACCGTCGAGGACCACGAAGCGCAGCAGATTGCCGCGGGACTTCTTGTCGACCTTCATGGTCTCCAGAAGCTTGGGCCACTGGTCGGCCCGGTAGGTCAGCGGCAGGCCCACCGACTCCAGGACCGCGCGGTGCCGGTCAGCCGTCGCGTCGTCGAGCCGCCCCGCCAGCCTGCCCAGTTCCGCGGCGAAGACCATGCCGACCGAGACCGCCGCGCCGTGCCGCCACTTGTAGCGCTCGTTCTTCTCGATGGCGTGGGCGAGGGTGTGGCCGTAGTTGAGGATCTCGCGCTGACCGGATTCCTTGAGGTCGTTGGAGACGACCTCGGCCTTGACGCGGATCGAGCGCTCGATCAGCTCCGCGGTGTGCACCCCGGCGGGCGTACGCGCGGCCTGCGGGTCGGATTCGATCAGGTCCAGGATGACCGGGTCGGCGATGAAGCCCGCCTTGATGATCTCGGCCAGTCCGCTGACGTAGTCATGGACCGGCAGCGAGTCCAGCGCGGCCAGGTCGCACAGCACCCCGGCGGGCGGGTGGAAGGCCCCGACGAGGTTCTTGCCCTCGGCGGTGTTGATGCCGGTCTTGCCGCCGACCGCCGCGTCGACCATGCCCAGCACCGTCGTCGGCAGGGCGATCCAGCGCACCCCGCGCAGCCAGGTCGCGGCCACGAACCCGGCGATGTCGGTGGTCGCGCCGCCGCCGACGCCGACGATGACGTCACTGCGGGTGAAGCCGGTCTGGCCGAGCGCCTTCCAGCAGTACGCCGCGACCTCGACGG
The DNA here is from genome assembly GCF_044548015.1 of Streptomyces sp. NPDC052236. Lineage (NCBI taxonomy): Bacteria > Bacillati > Actinomycetota > Actinomycetes > Kitasatosporales > Streptomycetaceae > Streptomyces > Streptomyces sp. NPDC052236. Next base: position 53,512 of record NZ_JBIUBL010000003.1, read on the forward strand.
TCTTGGCCTCCTCGGCGTTCGGCAGCTGGATGAGGATGGCCTCGTAACCCTGGGACGTGAGGTCCTCGCGGATCAACTCGCCGGTCCCGGCCAGCGCCTCCGGGTGCAGCACCGCGACTCGCTGCGCGTTGCCGATCAGCCCCGGCAGCTCATTCAGGAGCTGCCGGCCGACCAGCACCTCGTACGGAGCGGAGCCCTCCGTACCGCCGACCTGGATACGGGTCACTGCCTGGTCCGTCATACGTCCTTCAGCTCCAAAGCGTCGAGGACCGCCTCGGCGACCTCTTCGGGGGTGCGTTCGTCGGTGGCCACGGCAAAGCGGGCCACTTCGGTGTACAGGGGGCGGCGGGCGTCCATCAGCTCCCGCCACTGCCTGCGCGGATTGACGGCGAGCAGCGGGCGCGCCTGGTTGAGGCCGACCCGCCGGACCGCTTCCTCCACGTCCATCGAGAGATAGACGACCGGCAGCCCGGCCAGCAGCTCGCGCGTCGTGTCGTCGAGGACCGCGCCGCCGCCGAGCGAGAGGACGCCCTCGTGTTCGGCGAGGGCGGCTCGTACAGCCGCGCGCTCCAGCTCGCGGAAGTACGGTTCGCCCTCGTCGACGAAGATGTCGGAGATCTCCCGGCCCTGGGCCGCGACGATGTCGGCGTCGGTGTCCCGGTAGTCCACGCCGAGGCGCTCGGCGAGCAGCCGGCCCACCGTGGACTTGCCCGAGCCCATGGGCCCGACCAGGACGATCAGCGGCTCGCTCACCGGATCTGCAGGTTGTCGAGGTACGAACGGACATTGCGGCGGGTTTCGGTGACGTTGTCGCCGCCGAACTTCTCCGCGACCGCGTCCGCGAGGACGAGGGCGACCATCGCCTCCGCGACGATCCCGGCGGCCGGGACCGCGCACACGTCGGACCGCTGGTGATGGGCCGCCGCGACCTCCCCGGTCGCGACATCGACGGTGGCCAGCGCGCGCGGCACCGTGGCGATCGGCTTCATCGCCGCGCGCACGCGCAGCAGCTCACCCGTCGTCATGCCGCCCTCCGTACCGCCGGAGCGGCCGGTCGTACGGCGTATTCCGTCGGCGGTGGGCACGATCTCGTCGTGCGCCTTCGAACCCGGGACGCGCGCCAGCTCGAAGCCGTCCCCGACCTCGACGCCCTTGATCGCCTGGATGCCCATCAGGGCAGCGGCGAGGCGTGCGTCGAGGCGGCGGTCCCAGTGCACATGCGAGCCCAGGCCGACCGGTACGCCGTACGCGAGCACCTCGACGACGCCGCCGAGCGTGTCGCCGTCGCGGTGCGCCTGGTCGATCTCCGCCACCATGGCCTTGCTCGCGTCCGTGTCCAGGCAGCGCACCGGGTCGGCGTCGAGCTTCGACTCGTCGCCGGGCAGCGGGACGACGCCGTACGGAGCCTTGGCGCCCGCCAGCTCCACCACATGCGAGACGATCTCGATCCCGGCGGTCTCCTTGAGGTACGAGCGGGCCACCGCGCCCAGCGCGACCCGCGCCGCCGTCTCGCGGGCGCTGGCCCGCTCCAGGACGGGCCGGGCCTCCTCAAGACCGTACTTCTGCATGCCGGCCAGGTCGGCGTGGCCGGGACGGGGCCGGGTCAGCGGCGCGTTGCGCGCCAGCTTCGCGAGCTCTTCGACGTCCACGGGGTCGGCCGCCATGACCTTCTCCCACTTGGGCCACTCGGTGTTGCCCACCATGACGGCGACCGGCGAGCCCATGGTCAGCCCGTGGCGTACGCCGCCGAGGAAGGTGACCTCGTCCCGCTCGAACTTCATCCGCGCGCCGCGCCCATAGCCCAGGCGTCGCCGCGCGAGATGGTCCGCCACCATCTCCGTCGTGATCGGCACACCGGCGGGAAGACCCTCCAGCGTCGCAACCAATGCGGGTCCGTGCGACTCCCCCGCCGTCAGCCAACGCAACCTGCTCAACGGTGCTCCTCCTGCTCGCGCCTGGGACTGCGACGGCGCGCCCGGGTGCGCGGCCCTGGCCCGCCTGTCTCGATCCTCCCACGTCCGCGCCCGTGATCCGCTGTCCGGTCCAGCAACCGGACGGGCCCACGGTCAGCCCGGGTCGCTGTCCGGACGTCTCGGCGGCGCGTACGAGCCGAGATAGTCGGCGCCTCGGCCCTGCCCGTACCGCGCCGCCGCGTGGACGGGACGGCCCGCACGGACCGCACTGCGGTACTGGATCCTGCGCCGGACCTTCACCGCTCCGAGGCACCCGAACCCGGCCACGACCACCGAGAGCGCGGTCCATTGCGCCCAGTCCGGCAGGAAGGTCACGATCGCGTCGATCACGTCGAGGACTATTCCGAACCGGGACGCCTGCGGCTGCCCGTACTCCATCTGTGCCCCCGTGCGTTGTGCGGATCCAGCGGATCTTAACGGGCGGCGAGTGCCTGCTCCCCGGCGGCCCTCATGGCTGCCAGCGGGGCGGGCGCGCGCCCCGTCATCCGCTCGACCTGGAGAACGGCCTGGTGGACCAGGAGATCGAGGCCGCCGACGACGGCTCCGCCGCGCGCGGACCAGCGGGCGGCCAGATCGGTCGGCCACGGCTCGTACAGCACGTCGAACAGCGTCCCGGGTCCTGCCGGGATCTCGGCGGCGAGGGGGTCGGTGGCGCCTGCCGGGGTGGTCGCGATGACCAGCGGCGCCCGGAGCGCCTCGGCGGCCTCGGCCCAGTCGGCGACGCGCACCTCGACGCCGAGCCGCTTGCCCCAGCCGCGCATCTCGGCGGCGCGGGAGGCGCTGCGTACGTACGCGGTGACCGGTCCCGTACAGATCCGCGAGAGCGCGGCCAGCGCGGACGACGCTGTGGCGCCGGCGCCGAGCACGGCGGCCGATTCGACCTTGTCCACGCCTCGTTCGCGCAGGGCGGCGAGCATGCCGGGGATGTCGGTGTTGTCGCCGAGGCGGCGGCCGTCCTCGGTGAAGACCACGGTGTTGACGGCTTCCACCGAGGCCGCGGTGTCGCTGACGGAGTCGAGCAGCGGGATGATCGCGCGCTTGAGCGGCATGGTCAGGGAAAGACCGGCCCAGGAGGCGTCGAGCCCTTCCAGGAAGCCCGGCAGCCCGGACTCGTCGACCTCGAAGCGGTCGTACGACCAGTGGGTGAGGCCGAGCGCCTCGTAGGCGGCGCGGTGCAGTACCGGGGAGAGCGAGTGGGCGATCGGCGATCCGAGGACCGCCGCACGCTTCGTGGTGCTGCTCACTGGCCGTTCTTCTCCTGCTCTTCTTCGTACTTCTGCCGGTTCTTCTCGTGCTCCGCGTTGGTGACCGCGAAGAGCGTCTCGTCCGCGGTGACCGACACGAAGTAGTACCAGGGGCCCGGCGTGGGCTTGAGGGCCGAGTTGAACGCGGACAGCCCCGGGTTCCCGATCGGTCCCGGCGGCAGGCCCTTGATGTCGTACGTGTTGTACGGATCGTCGATCTTCCGCAGCGAGTCGACGGAGCCGATGTCGAGTTTGCTGTCCTTGTTGATGTAGTTGATCGTCGAGTCGAATTCGAGCCGGCCGACCGTCTCGGCGTTGTTCGGCTTGAGGCGGTTGTAGACGACCCGGGAGACCTTGTCGAAGTCCTTCTTGTACTTGCCTTCGGCCTGGACGAGGCTCGCGACGGTGAGCAACTGGAGCGGCGACTTCAGGCCCAGCCTGGTGGCTTCGGCTTCGACGTCCTGCTTGCCGAACTCCTCGTTGGCGCGGGCCACCATCTTCTGGAGGACGGCTTCCGGCTTCATGCCCTTGGCGACCGGGTAGCTCGCGGGGAACAGGAAGCCTTCGAGCGGGTCCTTGATGTTCTTGTTGTCGTTGGCCCAGTCCGGCAGGCCGAGCTTCTTCACATTGGCCTTGGCGGCGGCCTCGGTGGTGCCGGCCTTGGCCCCGAGGCGCTTGTCGATCTCCGCGTAGATGAAGACGTTCGTTTTGCCCTCGGGGATGATGAGGTTGTTGCGGCTGACCGGATCGAGCATCAGATCGACGGCGCTCACCGCCGACATCTCCTTCTTGAGCGTGTAGACGCCAAAGGAGATGGTCTTGCTCTTGGGGTCGCTGTTGGCCGCCGCGATGAAGGCCTCAATGCTCTTGACGACACCGGCCTTCTTGAGGATGGAGCCGATCTCCGCGAGGCCCGCGTCCTTGGGGATCTCGACCTGGGCCGAACCGGTGCCTTTGCCGCTGAAGTCCTCGGGCGCGCCGAACTGGCCCTGCCAGAACTGGTAGCCGAAGTAGCTGACACCGCCGAGGCCGCCCGCGAGAACAAGAGAAACGATCAGGCAGGCGCAGCCGTTGCGGCTCTTCTTTTTCTTGGTGCCGGTGTTCGCCTTGCCCTTGCCGCGGCCTTCACGACCGCCGCCGCCCGCGGCCCGGCGCGACTCGCGCGGGTCGTCGTCCGTGTCGCCGTCGTCGTCGGTGTCGTCCGCGCCGGTGAAGAAGGGGTGGCTCTCCTCCTCCTGGGGCGCCTCGGGCTGCCAGTCGGGCGAAGCCTGTTCCGGCTGTTCCGGCTGGTCCGGCTCTGCCCGGCGGCGGCCCGGGGGCTGCGGCGGCGGGTAGGCCTCGGGCGTCGCGTAGTAGTCGGCGTTCTGGTCGCCGTAACCGGGAGCGGGACCGGGACCGGGACCGGGCTGCTGACCGTCGTAGCCGTCGGCCGGGTTGGCGGCGTACGGCATGGGGGCCTGCTGGCCGGTGTCCCAGCCGCCGTTCTGGTACTGCTGCTGCTGGTACTGCTGTTGCTGCTGGTCGTACTGCTGTTGCTGCCCGTTGTACTGCTGTTGTTGTTGCTGTTGGTCGTACTGCTGTTGTTGCTGGTTGTATTGGTGCTGTTGCTGCTGGTTGTATTGCTGCTGTTGCTGCTGGTTGTATTGCTGCTGTTGCTCGTCGTACTGCTGCTGGTTGTACTGCTGCTGCTGGTACGGGTCCTGCTCAGTGCCGTACTGCTGCGGCTGCTGCGGGTACTGCTGCTGCGGCTGGCCGCCGTACGGAGGCTCGCCGGCGGCAGCCTGCTGTCCTCCCCACCCCTGGTCCCCGTACAAAGGGTCCTCGGGGTGCCACGGTTCGGAGCCTGGGCCCCGGCCATACTCAGTCATCGATCCCCTTGGGCCGCGAGGCAGACGCTGAACGCGGGCCGGCCTCTCTGCTGTGCGGTGGCTGTTCGAACAGCGCCACAGCGCGGAACGTTACCGTACCGCGATCAGACAACCACTTCGACGCCCTCGCCCGGGGCCTCTCCTGACGCCCGTTCGGACTCCAGTGCGTTCTGAAGGATCACCACAGCGGCAGCCTGGTCGATGAACGAACGGCCCTTCTTGGACTTCACGCCCGAAGCGCGCAGCCCTTGAGCGGCCGTTACTGTGCTCATCCTCTCGTCGACCAGTCTGACCGGAAGCGGCGCGATGGAGCGTGCGAGCTCCTGTGCGAAGCCGCGGACCTTGGCCGCGGCCGGGCCTTCCCCGCCGCTGAGCGAACGGGGCAGGCCCACGATGACCTCGATCGGCTCGTACTCCTCGATCAGCCGGCGCAGCCGCCGGTGGGCGGCGGGGACATCGCGTCCCGGCACGGTCTCCACCGGCGTGGCGAGGACCCCGTCGGGGTCGCACGAGGCGACCCCGATCCGGGCGTCCCCGACATCGACGGCGAGGCGGCGGCCTCTGCGCATCAGCCGGTTTCCATGACCAGGCGCTCGACGGCGGCCACGGCCTCGCCGATGGCGTCCGGGTTCTGGCCGCCGCCCTGAGCGACGTCCGGCTTGCCGCCACCGCCGCCGCCGAGGGTCTTGGCGGCGGCACGGACCAGGTCACCGGCCTTGAGACCGCGTTCGCGGGCGGCCTCGTTGGTGGCGATGACGGTCAGCGGGCGGCCGTTGGCCGTGGTGAACAGCGCCACGACCGCCGGGCGGTCGCCCGTCCCCGCCAGTTGATTCAGCCGGCCGCGTACGTCCAGTACGAGCCTGCGCAGGTCGTCGGCGGAGGTGCCGTCCGGCACCTGGCCGGTGACCAGGGCCACGCCGCGTACGTCCGTGGCGCCCTGAGCGAGACCGGCGGCGGCGGCGAGCACCTTCTCCGCGCGGAACTTCTCGATCTCCTTCTCGGCGTCCTTCAGCTTGGCGAGCATGCCGGAGATCTTGTCGGGGAGCTCCTCCGCCCGGCCCTTGACCAGCTCCTGGAGCTGGGCGACGACCGTGTGCTCCCTGGCCAGGAACTGGTAGGCGTCGACGCCGACGAGGGCCTCGATACGGCGCACACCGGAGCCGATCGAGGACTCGCCGAGCAGCTTCACCAGACCCAGCTGGGCGGTGTTGTGCACATGCGTGCCGCCGCACAGCTCCTTGGAGAAGTCGCCGATGGTGACGACCCGCACCCGCTCGCCGTACTTCTCGCCGAATTCGGCGATGGCCCCCTGCTTCCTGGCCTCGTCAATGCTCATGACCTCGGCCTGGACGTCGAGTTCACGGGCGAGCACTTCGTTGATCTTCTGCTCTACGTCGGTGAGCACCGTGCCGGGTACGGCGGCGGGCGAGCCGAAGTCGAAGCGGAAGCGGCCGGGCGCGTTCTCGGAACCGGCCTGGGCGGCCGTCGGGCCGAGAGCGTCGCGCAGCGCCTGGTGTGTGAGGTGCGTGGCGCTGTGGGCGCGGGCGATGGCGCGCCGGCGCCTGAGGTCGATGGCGGCGTAGGCGGCGGAGCCGAGGGTCACCTCGCCGACCTGCACCGTGCCCTTGTGGACGGTGACGCCGGCGACGGGCTGCTGCACATCGTGGACCTCGATGACCGCGCCGGTGTCGAGCCTGATCCGGCCCTGGTCGGCGAGCTGGCCGCCGCCCTCGGCGTAGAAGGGGGTGCGGTCGAGGACGATCTCGACGTCGTCGCCCTCGGTGGCGGCGGGCGAGGGGACGCCGTCGACGAGCAGGCCGACGATGGTCGACTCGCCCGCGGTGGAGGTGTAGCCGGTGAACTCCGTGGCCCCGGAGCGGTCGGCGACCTCGCGGTAGGCGGACAGGTCGGCGTGGCCGGTCTTCTTGGCCCTGGCGTCGGCCTTGGCCATGTCCCGCTGCTTCTTCATCAGGCTGCGGAAGCCGTCCTCGTCCACGGAGAGGCCCTGTTCGGCGGCCATCTCCAGGGTGAGGTCGATGGGGAAGCCCCAGGTGTCGTGGAGGAGGAAGGCCTTTTCCCCGGGGAGGACCGTGGAGCCGGCGGCCTTGGTCTCCGTCACGGCGGTGTCGAGGATGTTGGTTCCCCCCTTCACCGCCTTGAGGAAGGCGGCTTCCTCGGCGAGGGCCACGGCCTCGATCCGCTTGCGGTCGGTGATCAGCTCCGGGTACTGCAGCCCCATCGTCTTGATCACTACGTCGGCGAGCTCGGCGACGACCGGTCCGGTGGCGCCCATCAGCCGCATATTGCGGATGGCGCGGCGCATGATGCGGCGCAGGACGTAGCCGCGGCCCTCGTTGCCGGGGGTGACGCCGTCGCCGATGAGCATCACGGACGTACGGATGTGGTCGGCGACCACGCGCAGGGAGACGTCCGTGCCGTGCTCGGCGCCGTACCGCACTCCGGTCAGCTCGGTGGCCTTGTCCATGACGACGCGCAGGGTGTCGGTCTCGTACATGTTCTGCACGCCCTGCAGGATCATGGCGAGGCGCTCAAGACCGAGACCGGTGTCGATGTTCTTGGAGGGCAGGTCGCCGAGGATCGGGAAGTCCTCCTTGCCCTCGCCGGCACCGCGCTCGTACTGCATGAAGACCAGGTTCCAGATCTCCACGTAACGCTCGTCGTTGACGGCGGGGCCGCCCTCTTCGCCGAATTCGGGGCCACGGTCGTAGTTGATCTCGGAGCAGGGACCGCAGGGTCCGGGGACGCCCATCGACCAGAAGTTGGGTCCCATGCCCAGGCGCTGGATGCGCTCGGCGGGCACGCCGATCACATCGCGCCAGATCTGCTCGGCCTCGTCGTCCTCCTTGTAGACCGTGATCCACAGGCGCTCGGGGTCGAGGCCGTAGCCACCGTCCGCGACGGAGCCGGTCAGCAGCTCCCAGGCGAGCTTGATGGCGCCTTCCTTGAAGTAGTCCCCGAAGGAGAAGTTGCCGCACATCTGGAAGAACGTGCCGTGGCGGGTGGTCTTGCCGACCTCTTCGATGTCCGGCGTACGCACGCACTTCTGCACGCTGGTGACGCGCGGGGACGGCGGCTTGGCCTCGCCGAGGAAGTACGGCTTGAAGGGGACCATGCCCGCGGGGACCAGCAGCAGAGTCGGGTCGTCCGCGATGAGCGACGCCGAAGGCACGACGGTGTGCCCGCGCTCCTCGAAGAAGCTCAGCCAGCGGCGGCGGATTTCAGCCGACTCCATCAGTGGTCCTCATTCCGGTTGTACGAGTTGTGCGAGTTGTACGGGTCAATGGGGGTGTGCGGGGCGTACGGGGTGCTCGGGCCGTCGAGGGCGGCGAGGCGGCGCCGCGCGGGCAGTTCACGCTCGGCGGGCACGGGCGTCTCCAGGCCAAGCGCTTCGCCCAGTTCGGCCTCGCGCTGGAGCATGCCTGTCCTGACGTCGAGCGCGAAGTCCTTGAGCCGGTGGCCCGCGTCGACCGCCTTGGTCGCGGCCTGCGCGGCGAGGCTCTCGGGGGTCAGCTGCTTGAGCTTGCGGTTGACCTTGGTGGTGGCCCACACACCGGCTGCTGCGCCCGCGGTGAACCAGAACGTGCGGCGGAACATGGTGCGTCAGCCCTTCTGGTTCTTGGCGTTTCTGCGGTTCTTGCGCCGGGCGGACGGCACTGCGCGGCCGACGATCACCGTACGGCGAGAAGGCACGGCCGGAGCATCGTCGACCTTGCGGCTCATCGCCCTGCGTACGCCGTAGCCGAAGGCGGCGACCTTGACCAGCGGCCCGCCGAACGTCGACGCGACCGTCGTGGAGAGCGCCGAGGCGTTGGAGGTGACCTCCTGGACGTCCGTCGCGATGGCGTCGACCCGGTCGAGCTGGGTCTGCGCGGAGCGCACGGTCGCGGAGGCGTCGGCCAGCAGCGGCACTGCCTGCTCGGTCACTTCCGCCACGAGCCGGGTGGTCGCCCTGAGCGTCTGGGCCAGCCTCACCAGCACCACGGCGAGGAAGGAAACCAAGATCGCCCAGAAGACGGCCACCAGGATCCCGGCAACCTCTCCACCGGTCACTCCGCACCGCTCTCTGCTGGTCGATGAGTACAGATGAGTACATGGGGCATCTCGAAAATCGTCCCTCGACCCTATCGCGCCCAGGGTCGCCCCCCATACCGCATTACCGTACGGAACGCGAGAGCCCGCCGGCTCCCCCACCGGTGAGGGCGGGGAGTCGGCGGGCCGAAGCGCTGTGTCCTACGCCTTGATCAGCGGGCGTAGTACTCGACGACCAGCTGCTCGTCGCAGATGACCGGAACTTCCTTGCGCTGCGGGTCGCGGTCCAGGCGGAACGCCAGGGCCTTCAGGTTCACCTGCAGGTAGCGCGGGGTCTCGCCGTCGGCGGCGAAGCCACCCTCGCGAGAGACCTGGAAGAGCGTCTTCTCGCGGCTGCGCTCACGGACCATCACGACGTCGTCGGGACGGACGCGGAACGACGGCTTGTCGACCTTGCCGCCGTTGACCTCGATGTGGCCGTGGACGACCATCTGACGGGCCTGGTAGATGGTGCGGGCGATGCCCGAACGCAGGACCAGGGCGTCGAGGCGGCGCTCGAGCTCGATGACGAGCGCGTCGCCGGTCTTGCCGTCGGCCTTCTTGGCGCGGTCGTAGGCGCGCGCCATCTGGCGCTCGCTGATGTCGTACTGGGCGCGCAGACGCTGCTTCTCCAGCAGACGGACCTTGTAGTCAGAGTTCTGCTTGCGCCCACGGCCGTGCTCGCCCGGCGGGTAGGGGCGGGCTTCGAAGTACTTGACAGCCTTCGGCGTCAGCGCGATACCGAGCGCACGCGACTTCTTGACCTTGGGACGCGACTGGTTAGGCACGTTCTCCAGACCTCCGTTGTAGGTTAGGTTAGGCTCACCTTACTCAAGGAGATCGCATGTCTCGCCCTGGGAACACCACACGCATCACGGACAGCACAGAGAACGTCGACGCTTCTGAAAGCTTTGAGAGCGTCGAGGCGACGGAGGTCCGATCAGCTCATGGTCAGCCGCGTCCCAGCGGGCTTGAAATCCCTCGGATGCCGTCAGCAGCCGAGCGCACACGAACTCTCGTACAGAGTACCTCGTCGGCGGTACTGCTTCTGCCGGGGCTGGCGGGAGCACGCGCCGAGCACATGACACCGGAGGCACGGGTAGTGGCACCGGACGGTGAGGTGTTCCTGCTCTTCCCCACCGATTCTCCGGCGGTACGGGCCGCCACCCACGCGAAGGACGACGAACTGCCCGCCGTGCTGGAGATCACCGATGTCGCACCGGTCTCGGTGCCCCACCGTATCCGCGGTCGCGCCCGGGTCTCCGGCTGGCTGACCTGCGAACCCGGCCTCGCGGAGCATGGCGGCATGATGCTGCGCCTCGAAGTGGGCGAGGCGTGGGTGGACGATCTGTGGGGCGCGGAGAGCGTCGAGCCGGAGGACTTCGCGCGGGCGTCCGTCGATCCGCTGGTGGCGCACGAGACCGAGCTGCTCCAGCATCTGCACACCGCGCACAGCGATCAGGTGCAGGGCGTGTGCTGCGCGCTGCTCGGCGAGAGGGCTGGAAAGGCGTACGAGAACGGGCTGCTGGCGGTGCCGCTGGCGCTGGACCGGTTCGGGCTGCGGGTGCGGCTCACCGGCGAGCACGGCTTCGACGCGCGCTTCGACTTTCCCGAGCCGGTACGCGATATCACCGAACTGCGCCGGGCCATGCACGCCCTCTTCGAGGCCGCGTCGCACTGAGGGCAGGTCCGCGAACGGTCACCGACCCTCGGGCGGGCTCTCCCCGCGCAGGCGCTCGCGCACCTTCTCCACCACGTCGGCGTACCGCGCCTCCGCGCCGTACCGCGTCGGTTCGTAGTAGCGCTTGCCGTGCACTTCGTCCGGGGCGTACTGCTGGGCGGCGATGCCGCCCGCGACGTCGTGCGGATAGACGTAGCCCTGGGCATGGCCGAGCTTGGCCGCGCCCTTGTAGTGGCCGTCGCGCAGATGCGGCGGGACCGGTCCCGCCAGTCCGTTGCGTATGTCCTGCCGGGCGGCGGAGATCGCGGTGGTGGCGGCGTTCGACTTCGGGGCGAGTGCGAGCGCGATGGTGGCGTGGCTGAGGGTGAGCGCGGCCTCGGGGAAACCGATCATGGCCACGGCCTGCGCGGCGGCGACCGCGGTCGGCAGGGCCGTCGGGTCGGCGAGGCCGATGTCCTCGCTCGCCGAGATCATCAGCCGGCGCGCGATGAACCGCGGGTCCTCCCCCGCCTCGATCATGCGGGCCAGGTAGTGCAGCGCCGCGTCCACGTCCGAGCCGCGGATGGACTTGATGAGCGCGCTGGCCACGTCGTAGTGCTGATCGCCGTCACGGTCGTACGTCACCGCCGCCCGGTCGACGGTCTCCTCCAGGGTCTTGAGGCCGATCGCCTTTTCGCCCTTGTCGAGCGCGGCGCCCGCCGCGGCCTCCAGCGCGGTCAGCGCGCGCCGCGCGTCGCCGCCCGCGATGCGCAGCAGGTGCGCCTCGGTGTCGTCGGGAAGTGTGACCGCGCCGCCCAGGCCACGGTCCTCGGTGACGGCCCGGCGTAGCAGTCCGCGCACGTCCTCGTCGGTGAGCGGCTCCAGGGTGAGCAGCAGGGAGCGGGAGAGCAGCGGGGTGATGATCGAGAAGTACGGGTTCTCGGTGGTGGCCGCGATGAGGGTGACCCAGCGGTTCTCCACGGCGGGCAGCAGGGAGTCCTGCTGGGCCTTGGAGAAGCGGTGGATCTCGTCGAGGAAGAGGACGGTCTCCTTGCCGTACCCGCCGGAGGCGCGGCGGGCGCCGTCGATGACGGTCCGTACCTCCTTGACGCCCGCGGTGATCGCGGAGAGCTCGACAAAGCGTCTGTCGGTGGCCTTGGAGACGACGTACGCGAGAGTCGTCTTGCCGGTGCCGGGCGGGCCCCAGAGGATCACCGAGGAGGGACCCGCGGGGCCGGGGCCGCCCCCCTCAGCCCGCTGATCGACCAGTCGCCGCATGGGTGACCCCGGCTTCAGCAGATGACTCTGGCCGACGACTTCGTCCAGGGTGCGCGGGCGCATCCGTACGGCCAGGGGGCTGCTGGACGGATCCTTCTCCTGGCGTGCTTCGGCTGCGGCGGTAAAAAGGTCGGGCTCCACGCTGTGCAGCCTATGTCAGGGGACTGACAGCACCCCGCCCGCAGAGCCCGCTCAGCTGGTCCAGAAGTCCCACCAGCGGGTCAGGATCAGCATCCCGATGATCCCGGTCCACAGCACCGGCGGCATCCAGTGGAACTCCAGCAGCCCGCTGCGCAGCCCCTCCGGGACCTTGATGATCCGGTGCTCGATGTTGTGCAGGGTGACGTAGCAGAACATCACGATCGTCGCGACCCAGGCGAGCGAACACCACAGGCACAGCGCGTTGATGTTGTACAGCGACTGGTACTGGAGCCAGGTGCAGAACCCGACCCCGAACAGACAGCCCGCGTTCAGGCCCAGCCAGAACCAGCGGCGGTAGCGCGCCCCGGCCAGCAGCCCGGCCCCGATCGCGATGACGGCCGCGTACGTCACCAGACCCAGCATGGGGTTGGGGAACCCGAACGCCGACGCCTGCTCGCTCTTCATGATGTTGCCGCAGGACACCACCGGATTCAGACTGCAGCCCGGCGTGAACGACGGGTCCTCCAGCAGTTTGAACTTGTCGATCGTGATCACCCAGGAGGCGAGGAGCCCCGCCGCGCCCGTGACCATCAGCAGCCAGGCGAAGACACGACTGCCGCCGATCGTGCGCGTGGCGCCGTCGGCCTGCCGGCCGGAGGACACGTCGTCAATAGCTGCAGCCGTCATATCGCCGTTCCATCGCTCAGTAGCCTGCTGGGATACCTGCTGGGGTGCCTGCTGGGGTGCCTGCTGGGGTGCCTGCTGGGGTGCCTGCTGGGGTGCCTGCTGGGGGCACGGTCATTGTGCCGCACCCGCGCCCGTGTCCACCGTTCGATGGACGTAAGGATGTACGGACGGTTGTCCCGGACGCCCCGCTTCCGCGAGCAGGCTCGTGGCCATGACAGAACTCGCGGTGAACGTACGCGGACTTCGCAAGCGTTATGGCGGAGTGACCGCGGTGGACGACCTTGACCTGGGCATCCGGCAGGGCGAGGTCTTCGGCATCCTCGGCCCCAACGGAGCGGGCAAGAGCACAACGGTGGAGATACTCCAGGGCCACCGCACCCGGGACGCGGGCGAAGTGACGGTCCTCGGCTCGGATCCCGCGACCGGGAACCGCCGCTGGCGCTCCCGTATCGGCATCGTCTGGCAGGACGAATCCGCGCCCGCGGAGTTGACGGTCCGCGAGACGGTGTCTCATTTCGCCGCCTATTACCCGAATCCGCGTGACCCTGACGACGTCATCGCGCTGGTGGGCCTCGATCAGAAGGCGTCGAGCCGGACCAAAGCGCTCTCCGGCGGGCAGCGGCGGCGGCTGGATGTGGCGCTGGGCGTGATCGGTAGCCCCGAACTGCTGCTGCTGGACGAGCCGACGACCGGCTTCGACCCGGCCGCGCGCCGCCAGTTCTGGGAGCTGATCCGGCAGCTCGCGGACGACGGCACCACCATCGTGCTCACCACGCACTACCTGGAGGAGGCCGAGGCGCTCGCCGACCGGCTGGCGGTGATCAGCGCGGGCCGGGTGGTGGCCGAGGGCACTCCGGCGGGGCTGCGCGAACAGCACGACAAGCAGGCCATGGTCGCGTGGCAGGAGCCGGACGGCTCACCGCGTGCGGAGCGGACGGCGACCCCGACCCGTACCGTCGCCGCGCTGATGCGCCGCTTCGACGGCGAGATCCCCGGGCTCGTGATCACCCGGCCCACCCTGGAAGACGTCTATCTGCGGCTCACGGGACAGGAGGCGACCCAATGACCACGGTCACCACCGACGACCGGCTCGACGGCGGCATACGGACCACTGCCGCGGCCCTGCCCGGCGCGTGGCGGCTGGGGCTGCTGCGCGGCGCGATGGAGCTGCGGGCGTTCTTCCGCCAGCGCGACCAGGCGATCTTCACCTTCGCCTTTCCCATCGTGTTTCTCTTTCTCTTCGCGTCGATCTTCAGCGACGACGTGGAGGGCGCGGGCATCACGGCGTCCCAGCTCTATGTGCCCGCGATGATCGCCGCGGGCATCATGTCGACGAGCTTCCAGTCGCTGGGCATCTCCATCGCGCTCGAACGGGACCAGAAGCAGCTGCGGCGGCTGCGCGGCACGCCGATGCCGCCCGCCGCGTACTTCCTGGGCAAGGTGTGGCTCGTACTGGTCGCGGGGCTGCTGGAGACGGCGGCGCTGCTCGCTGTCGGCACGGTGTTCTACGATGTCGACCTGCCGACGAGCGCGAGCGCGTGGCTGACCTTCGGCTGGATCTTCGTCCTCGGGCTGACCGGCTGCGCGCTGCTCGGCATCGCGATCAGCAGTGTCCCGCAGAACGCGCAGAGCGCCACGTCCGTGGTCGTCCTGCCCTTCCTGGTGCTGCAATTCATCTCCGGGGTGTACATCGCGGTCGACGCCATCCCGGACTGGCTGCTGAACATCGGCGCGCTGTTCCCGCTGAAGTGGATGTGCCAGGGCCTGCGCGGGGTGTTCCTGCCGGAGTCGGCGGCCGTGCTGGAGCAGGCGGGTGGCTGGGAGTATGGGCGGGTCGCGCTGGTGATGGGCGCGTGGTGCATCGGAGGACTGATCCTGTGCCTGATGACCTTCCGGTGGAAGAACCGGCGCGAAGACTGAGCGATCCGGCCGGCGCGCGCGACTCGGATGTGTGGGACCGCGGGTTCCTGGCGTGGGACGTGTACTTCGGGATCGTCTGGTCGGCGACGCTGATCTTCACGCTCGGCGTGGAGGAGCACACGCCGCTTGTCCGTACGGCCGCGGCAGGGCTGATGGTGCTGCTGGCGCCGTGGTACGTGTGGGTCGGGCGTACGCAACTGATGGCCCAGGGCGAGGACCAGCGGCGCTCGGTGAGCTATATCGCCGGGGCGGTACTGCTGTTCCTGGGGGCGGCGATCCTGGTGGGCGAGACCCGCGTCGCGACGTTCGCGCTCGCGCCGCAGTGCTTCATGGTGCTGCGGATGCGGACCGCGCTGGTGGCCGTGGCGATGATCAACATCGCCCCTGTTGTGGGATGGGCGGCGCTGTGGCGGCCCGACGAACGACTCGTCTTCTTCAACGCGTTGTTCGCCGTGGTCACCCTGGTCTTCTCGGCGGTTCTCGGCAGCTGGATCATCCGGATCATCGAGCAGAGCAAGGAAAGGGCTGAGCTGATCGCCGAGCTGGAGGCCAGCAGGGAGGAAATCGCGCGGCTCTCCTCGGAGCGCGGCGCGCTGACGGAACGGGAGAGGATGTCCCGCGAGATCCACGACACGCTCGCGCAGGGGTTCACCAGCCTGCTGATGCTGGTCCAGGCGGTGGACTCGGAGCTGGAGCGCGATATGCCCGCGGCGCGGCGCCATCTGGACCTGATGGCCGACACGGCTCGGCTGAACCTCGCCGAGGCCCGCGCGCTGGTGGCCGGCGGCGCACCCGCCGACCTGGACGGCAGCTCGCTCCCGGACGCCCTGCGGCGGCTGGCCGCGCGCCATGGGCAGCCCGCGTCGGTGGAGGTCACGGGCACGGCCCGGTCGCTGTCACCGGCGCTCGAAGTGGTGGCGCTGCGCACCTGCCAGGAGGCGCTCGCCAATGTGTCGAGACATGCGGGGGCGGGGGCGAGTGTGACCATCTCGCTGACGTACGCGGAGGGGGCGCTCACTGTGGCGGTACGGGACACGGGGTGCGGTTTCGACGACTCCGTACCGGCGCGGGGGTACGGGCTGAACGGGCTGCGGGCGCGGGCGGCGGAGGTGGGGGGCGGGGTGGAGGTACACAGCGGGCCTGGCCTGGGCACGACCGTCGCCGTACGCCTGCCGCTGCCACTGCCACTGCCGCTGCCGCTGCCGTTGCCGTTGCCGTTGCCGTTGCCGTTGCCGTTGCCGTTGCCGTTGACGGACAGGAGCTCTCAATGATTCGCATTCTGCTCGCCGACGATCACCCCGTCGTACGGGAGGGCCTGCGCGGCATGCTCGGCGCGGAGCCCGACCTGACGGTCGTCGGCGAGGCGTCGAACGGCCCACAGGCGGAGGCGCTCAGCGCGGAACTCCACCCGGACATCGTGCTGATGGACCTGCGGATGCCGGGCGGCGGGGGCGTCGAGTCGATCAACAGGATGCGGCTGGCCGGACTGCCGTGCCGGGTGATCGTCCTGACGACGTACGAGACGGACGGCGACATCCTGCGCGCGGTGGAGGCGGGGGCGGCGGGCTATCTGCTGAAGGACCTCGCCCGCAAGGAACTGGCGGACGCGATCCGGGCGGCGGCACGCGGCGAAACGGTTCTGGCGCCGTCGGTGGCCGCGCCTGGTCGACCAGTTGCGCAGCCAGCCGGAGCGGCCACGGCTCTCGGAGCGCGAGACGGCGGTGCTGCGGCTGGTGGCGGAGGGGTGCACGAACGCGGAGATCGGGCGGCGGCTGTATATCGGGGAGTCGACGGTGAAGACGCATCTGCTGCGGGCGTTCGGGAAGCTGGGGGTGGCG
Organism: Streptomyces sp. NPDC052236; assembly: GCF_044548015.1. NCBI lineage: Bacteria > Bacillati > Actinomycetota > Actinomycetes > Kitasatosporales > Streptomycetaceae > Streptomyces > Streptomyces sp. NPDC052236. Next base: position 70,210 of record NZ_JBIUBL010000003.1, read on the forward strand.
GACAGAACGGCGGCGGTGACGAGCGCGATGCGGGAGGGGTTGCTGTGAGGGCGGTTTCCCCCACCCCGCCCTTTCCCGAAACTGGGGGCGGGGCCCCCAGCCCCCGAGGGGGAGGTAGACGTGGGGGCTGACGCCCCCACACCCCTGGGGCGCCGGCTTCGCGGCGCGACGACTCCGCGTCCGTGCGACCACAGCCCAGCGGCGCGTGCGGAACACCGCGGCCCGTTGCCTGCTGAGCCGCTCCTCGACGGGCACGCTCCCCTCACCGCGACGGCTCCTCTCGGCGACCACCGCCGCGTGGAACACGCACCGGGAACGGCCTGAACGGCCACGGCCCTGGCGGGCAGCCACTGCCCGTGGAACACGCACCCCGCCGGCACGCGAGCCTTGCAGCGCAACAACTCCCCTCCCTGCGACCACCGCCCGCGTGGAACCCAGACCCCACCCCGCAAGCACACGACCCTCGCAGCGCGACCGCTCCGCACCCCGCGACCATGGCCCGCCGTGCAACACACGCGCCATGCCCGCCGAGCCGCTTCGGCGCGAGCATGCACTCCGGCCCCGCAGACACGCGCCCCTCGGCGTACGGGCGCGGAAGCCGCGCGTTGCACGTGGCGTGAAGCTGACGCCCGAGGCAGGCGGGGCATCAGCCCGCCTGCCTCGCCGCACCGCACCGGGTTTCGCATGCGGCGCGAGGCTGCCGCCCCACGGGGGCCTGGGGGCCTGCCCCAGTTTCGGGAAAGGGCGGGTGGGGGGGGGGGAAACCAACCCGCCCGAGCCGTCAGCCCAGGACGCGGGAGCTCAGCGCCTCCACCACCGCGTCCAGCGCAACCGGGCCCTGCTCCCCCGACTCCATATCCTTGAGCTGGACCTTCCCGTCCGCCAAGTCCCGCTCCCCCGCGACAATCGCGTACCTCGCGCCCGAGCGGTTGGCCGCCTTCATCGCCGCCTTCAGGCCCTTCCCGCCGTACGAGAAGTCCGCCGCGACCCCCGCCCGGCGCAGCTCCGTGACCACACCGAACAGCACCCGGCGCGCCTCGTCCCCGATCGGTACCGCGAACACACTCGTCGCCGCCGGGATGTCCAGCTCGACGCCCTCCGCCTCCAGCGCCAGCACCGTACGGTCCACGCCCAGTGCCCAGCCCACCGACGGCAGCGCCGGGCCGCCGATCATCTCGGAGAGGCCGTCGTAGCGACCGCCGCCGCCCACCGCCGACTGCGAGCCGAGGCCGTCGTGGACGAACTCGAACGTCGTACGCGTGTAGTAGTCGAGGCCGCGCACCAGCTTCTCGTCGTCCTCGTACACGACACCCGCCGCGCCGAGCAGCCCCCGCACCTCCCCGTGGTAGGTCCGGCACGCCTCGCACAGGTAGTCGCGCAGCAGCGGCGCGCCCACCAGCTGCTTCTGTACGTCCGCCCGCTTGTCGTCGAGGATCCGCAGCGGGTTGAGCTCGATCCGCGCGCGGGTGTCCTCGTCCAGGTCCAGCCCGCGCAGGAAGCCCTGCAGGGCATCACGGTAGACGGGACGGCACTCCCGGCAGCCGAGCGAGTTCAGCAGGATCCGGAACTGCCGCAGCCCCAGCGCGCGGTACGCCTGGTCGGCCAGGATGATCAGCTCCGCGTCCAGCGCCGGGTCCTCCGCGCCGATCGCCTCCGCGCCGACCTGGGAGAAGTGGCGGTAGCGGCCCTTCTGGGGGCGTTCGTAGCGGTAGTACGAGCCGGAGTACCACAGCTTCACGGGCAGCGAGCCCGCCTTGTGCAGGTTCGCCTCCAGCGCCGCGCGCAGCACGGAGGCGGTGCCCTCCGGCCGCAGCGCCAGCTGGTCTCCGCCCTTGGTCTCGAAGGCGTACATCTCCTTCGAGACGATGTCGGTCGACTCGCCGACGCCGCGCGCGAAAAGCGCGACATCCTCGAAGCCGGGCGTCTCGATATAGCCGTAGCCGGAGTTCTTCAGCGGCGCGGCAATCGCCTCGCGCACCGCCAGATACTTCGCGGAGTTGGGCGGGATCAGGTCGTACGTGCCCTTGGGGGCCTGAAAGGTACTCACGTGGTTCTCTCGTCACATTCCTCGTCGAGGAGCGCTGATGCTCCCTGAGCCGGCGGCCACGTCCCTCAGATAGGGGTTCGCGGCGCGCTCGCGGCCGATGGTCGTCTGGGGGCCGTGGCCGGACAGCACCACTGTCGAGTCGTCGAGCGGCAGGCACACCCGTGCCAGCGACTCGAGCATCTCGGCGTGGTCGCCGCCGGGCAGGTCCGTGCGTCCGACGGAGCCGGCGAACAGCAGGTCACCCGAGAAGAAGACGGACGGAATGTCCGCCGACTCGGGCAACCGGAAGGTCACCGACCCCTTCGTATGGCCGGGCGCATGCGCGACGGAGAAGCCGAGACCGGCCAGGCTCAGCTCCACTCCGTCGGCCAGCTCCTTGACGTCGTCCGGCTCGCCCACGGTCAGCTCGCCCATCAGCGGCATCCCGATGGAACGGCCCAGCGCCTTTTCCGGGTCGCTCATCATGTACCGGTCGGCGGGGTGGATCCATGCCGGTACGTCATGGGCTCCGCACACCGGCACGACGGAGGCGACATGGTCGATGTGCCCATGGGTGAGCACGACCGCGACGGGCTTGAGCCGATGCTTGGCGAGCGTCTCCTCGACTCCCTGGGCCGCCTGATGGCCCGGGTCGATGATCACGCACTCCTCACCCGCGGCGGGGGCGACCAGATAACAATTGGTCCCCCAGGCCCCGGCGGGGAACCCGGCAATAAGCACGATCGTCCTCGGTGTGGTGGCTCGGCGTGGTAGTCGAGAGGGATATGGCTGTAGCCGCAGCGAATTGCGGCAGATCAGAGCCTACCGGCGCTGCTCGTCCCACAGCGAACCCGTATACGGTACGGGGCAACTCAGCCGGTCGGCATCACGCGCCGTACGACGTACAAGGAGATCACCCGGTGGTCAGCAGCGATCAGCGGCGGCGGCAGCTCGCCAGGGAGAAGTTCGAGCGCCAGCAGCAGCGTCGACAGCAGTCCCGTCAGAGGAAGCAGCGGATCACGATCATCGCGGCAGCGCTCGCCGTGGTGCTCGCGGCGAGCGCGGCGGCCTACCTCTCGATCGGGCTGTCCGACGACGACGACAGCAAGTCCGATGCGGCGGCGGACGCCAGCCAGTCCCCGAGCCCTTCGGCGACCGAGAGCACCACTCCGCCGCCCGCCATGGCGATCGACAAGACGGCGAAGTACACGCTGTCGCTCACGACGAACAAGGGCGGCATCGCCATCGCGATGGACGCGGCGAAGACGCCGCAGACGGTGAACTCGTTCAAGCACCTGGCCGACAAGGGCTACTTCAACGGCACCAAATGTCACCGAATGACCACGGAAGGTATTTTCGTGCTCCAGTGCGGCGACCCGAAGGGCGATGGCACAGGCGGGCCCGGCTACACGATCCCCGACGAGAATCTGACCGCGCTGGGCAAGGCGGCCGCCGACGGCACTGTGACGTATCCGCCCGGGACGGTGGCGATGGCCAATACCGGCCAGCCGAACTCCGGCGGCAGCCAGTTCTTCCTTGTCTACAAGGAGACAAAACTGCCACCCACCTACACCACCTTCGGAAAGATGGACGCCGCGGGCCTGAAGCTCGTGCAGGAGGTGGCGAAGGCGGGCGTCGAGGGCGGCGCGAAGGACGGCGCTCCGAAAACCGCCGTCACCATTACGAAGGCGGCCGTGCCCAAGGCGTGAGCCTGGGAATTTCGGCCGCGCTGAGTGCGGACAGCCGGGCGGCCGGTCGCCTAGATTGGCGTTGTGCGGCGCGGGTATCGCTTCGCGCTGTGGAAGGCGGGCGAGGCCCGTCCAGGAAACTGTGGACGATGCCCGGGGGCGGAACCCCCCATCGCAGGCATCAGGTGGAGGAGGCGCTGTGAGCAGCGACCCGTGGGGCCGTGTCGATGAGACGGGCACCGTGTACGTGCGTACAGCCGACGGCGAGAAGGTCGTCGGATCGTGGCAGGCAGGCTCTCCCGAGGAGGCTCTGGCCTATTTCGAGCGCAAGTACGAGGGCTTGGTGGTCGAAATCGGCCTCCTCGAACGGCGGGTGAAGACCACCGACCTTTCGACCAAGGACGCCCAGGCCGCCATCGACCATCTGCGTCAGCAGGTGGACGAGCATCACGCCGTGGGCGACCTCGACGCGCTCAGCAAGCGCCTCGACGGTCTCGTCGCGACGGTCGAGAAGCGCCGTGAAGAGCGCAAGGCGCAGAAGGCGAAGCAGACCGACGAGGCACGCCACGCCAAGGAGGCGCTGGTCACCGAGGCGGAGGAGCTGGCGCAGAGCGAGCAGTGGCGCTCCGCGGGCGAGCGGCTGCGGGCCCTCGTGGACACCTGGAAGGGCCTGCCCAGGCTCGACCGGAAGTCCGACGACGAGCTGTGGCACCGCTTCTCGCACGCGCGCTCGGCGTTCTCCAAGCGCCGCAAGGCGCACTTCGCCTCGCTGGACGCGCAGCGCGAGGAGGCCCGCAAGGCAAAGGAGAAGCTGGTCGCCGAGGCGGAGGCGCTCTCCGGCTCCACCGACTGGGGGGCCACGGCCGCCCAGTACCGCGACCTGATGGCGGAGTGGAAGGCCGCGGGCCGTGCGCAGCGCGACGCCGAGGATGAGCTGTGGAACCGTTTCCGCGGTGCCCAGGACGTCTTCTTCGCCGCGCGCAGCGGGGTCTTCGCGGAGCGGGACGCCGAACAGGGCGAGAACCTCAAGCTCAAGGAGGAGCTCGCCGCTGAGGCCGAGAAGCTGCTGCCGGTGAGGGACCTGAAGGCGGCGCGTGCCACCTTCCGGGCTCTCAACGAGCGCTGGGAGGCCATCGGGCACGTACCGCGTGACGCACGCCCCAAGGTCGAGGCGCGGATGCACACGGTGGAGCGGGCGCTGCAGGAGTCCGAGGAGAACGAGTGGCGCCGGACGAACCCGGAGGCGCGTGCGCGTGCCGAGGGTCTGACGGGCCAGCTCCAGGCGGCCGTGGACAAGCTGCGCGGGCAGATCGACGCGGCGCGCGCGGCGGGCAACAACGCCAAGGCGGACAAGCTGGCGCGTGAACTGGAAGGGCGGCAGGCGCTGCTCGACCAGGCTCTGAAGGGCCTGGAGGAGTTCGGCGGCTAGCAGCCCCCTTTGCGGCTGAACCGCCGCCGCTCTCGCGGTTGTGGTTGCTCGCCGTGGGGGTTGCTCAATTGATGGCTGATGCGGCAAGCACAAAAGGGCCCCGGTACGGATTCCGTACCGGGGCCCTTTTGTGCTTGCCGTTACGGCCGACGGGCCGAAGTTACGCGGTAGACGTCGTAGACGCCCTCCACGCCCCGTACAGCCTTCAGGACGTGCCCGAGGTGCTTCGGGTCACCCATCTCGAAAGTGAAGCGCGAGGTGGCCACCCGGTCGCGCGAGGTCTGGACCGCCGCCGAGAGGATGTTGACGTGCTGGTCGGACAGAATGCGGGTGACATCCGACAGCAGCCTGGACCGGTCCAGCGCCTCGACCTGGATGGCCACCAGGAAGACCGACGACTGGGTCGGGGCCCATTCGACCTCCAGCATCCGCTCCGGCTGCTGCGAGAGCGAGTCGACGTTCACACAGTCCGCGCGGTGCACGGAGACGCCGCTGCCGCGGGTGACGAAGCCGATGATGGGGTCGCCGGGGACGGGCGTACAGCAGCGGGCCAGCTTGACCCAGACGTCGTCGACGCCCTTGACGACCACACCGGGGTCCGCACTGGAGCGGCGCCTGGCGCGCCCGCCGTGCGTGGGCGGTGTGGACTCGGCGATGTCCTCGCTGGCGGCCTCCTCGCCGCCCACCGCCTGCACCAGCTTCTGTACGACGCCCTGCGCGGCCACATGGCCCTCGCCGATCGCCGCGTACAGGGACGAGATGTCGGGGTAGCGCATTTCGTGCGCCAGCGTGACCAGCGAGTCGCCGGTGAGGATGCGCTGGATCGGCAGGTTCTGCTTGCGCATGGCCCGCGCGATGGCGTCCTTGCCCTGCTCGATGGCCTCGTCGCGGCGTTCCTTGGAGAACCACGCGCGGATCTTGTTGCGGGCGCGGGGTGATTTGACGAAGCCCAGCCAGTCGCGGGAAGGGCCCGCGCCTTCGGCCTTGGAGGTGAAGACCTCGACCAGGTCGCCGTTGTCGAGGGTCGATTCGAGGGGGACGAGGCGGCCGTTGACCCGCGCGCCTATGGTGCGGTGGCCGACCTCCGTATGCACGGCGTACGCGAAGTCGACGGGCGTCGCGCCGGCCGGCAGCGCTATGACGTCGCCCTTCGGCGTGAAGACGAAGACCTCGTTGCGGGAGAGGTCGAAGCGCAGCGACTCCAGGAACTCGCTGGGGTCCTCGGTCTCCTTCTGCCAGTCGAGCAGCTGGCGCAGCCACGCCATGTCGTTGATGTGGTCGTCCTTGCCACCGGCCCGCTTCGGCACGTCGGTGCGGACCTTGGAGACCCCGGCGCTGGCATCCTGCTTGTACTTCCAGTGCGCGGCGATGCCGTACTCGGCGCGGCGATGCATGTCGAACGTACGGATCTGGAGCTCGACGGGCTTGCCGTTGGGACCGATGACCGTGGTGTGCAGCGACTGGTACATATTGAACTTGGGCATCGCGATGTAGTCCTTGAACCGCCCCGGAACCGGGTTCCAGCGCGCGTGGACGGTGCCCAGCGCCGCGTAGCAGTCGCGGACGGTGTCGACCAGGACCCGGATGCCCACCAGGTCGTAGATCTCCGCGAAGTCGCGACCGCGGACGATCATCTTCTGGTAGACGCTGTAGTAGTGCTTGGGCCGTCCGGTGACGGTGGCCTTGATGCGGGCGGCACGCAGATCGGACTGGACCTCGTCGGTCACTATCGCGAGGTACTCGTCGCGCTTGGGGGCCCGCTCGGCGACGAGGCGAACGATCTCGTCGTACATCTTGGGGTAGAGGATCGCGAAGGCGAGGTCCTCCAGCTCCCACTTGATGGTGTTCATGCCCAGCCGGTGGGCCAGGGGCGCGTAGATCTCCAGGGTCTCGCGGGCCTTCTTCTCCTGCTTCTCCCGCTTGAGATAGCGCATCGTGCGCATGTTGTGCAGCCGGTCGGCGAGCTTGATGACCAGGACGCGCGGGTCCTTGGCCATGGCGACGACCATCTTGCGTACGGTCTCGGCCTGCGCGGCCTCGCCGAACTTGACCTTGTCGAGCTTGGTGACGCCGTCGACGAGGAGGGCCACCTGATCGCCGAAGTCGCGGCGCAGGGTGTCCAGGCCGTACTCGGTGTCCTCGACGGTGTCGTGCAGCAGCCCGGCCATCAGCGTCGCCGGGTCCATGCCGAGCTCGGCGAGGATCGTGGTGACGGCGAGGGGGTGCGTGATGTACGGGTCGCCGCTTTTGCGCTTCTGGCCGCGGTGCCAGCGCTCGGCGACCTGGTAGGCGCGCTCGACCTGGCGCAGCGTGGAGGCTTCGATCTTGGGGTCGTTGGAGCGCACTATCCGCAGCAACGGTTCCAGGACGGGGTTGTACGGGGAGGAGCGCTGCACGCCCAGGCGGGCGAGGCGGGCGCGTACGCGGTTCGAGGAGCCGCCGGTGCGGGACGCGGGCGCAGGGGCTCGCGCGGGCGCGGGCGAAGGTGCGGGCGCGGGCTTCGGAGCGGAGACGGGGGTCACGCCGTTCGCACGGGCGGGCGGCGCCGTCTGCTCGGGCCGCTCCGGCTGCTCCGACGGCTTCGGCTCGGAGGGCTTCTGCCCGGGCGCGGCTGGGCCGGCGGGCGCGACGGGCGTGACAGGGCCGGCCGCGGCCTTCTCGGCCTGCTGGTCGGGGTGCGCGGCGGCGGACTGGGCCTTGTCTGGCAAGAGCACTCCTCGTGCGGTTCCGGCTGAACGGTCAGGTCCGGAGAAGCCATGGTATCGACCTCTGACTTCTGATGCTCAGGAGGCTGAATCAGCCGGGTTGGCCGTGCGTAGCGACTCCCCGGGCGACTCCCCGGCCTGTTGTAGTCGCGTCACGGACTGTCGCTGAGCGCGGCATCCGCGGCACAGCGGGGAGCAGCACCATGGGCGCCCCGGGGGTTCCCGGGGCGCCCATGGCCGGACCTGCGTATCAGGTCGGACGGTGATCTCAGACGCTGATCTCAGACGCTGATCTCAGACGCTGATCTCAGACGCTGATCTCAGACGCTGATCTCAGACGCTGATCTCAGATGGTGATCTCAGATGGTGATCAGAGCCTCCAGCGGAGCACCGCGCAGCGCCGGCTCCAGCCGGATCCGGCCGCCCAGGAAGCCGAGCTCCATCAGGACCGCGACGCCCGCGACCTCGGCGCCCGCCCGGCGGATCAGCTCCAGCGAGGCGCCCGCCGTGCCGCCGGTCGCGAGCACGTCGTCGATGACCATGACCCGGTCGCCCGCTCGCAGGTCCTCGGCGTGCACCTCGATCTCGGCGCTGCCGTACTCCAGCTCGTACGTCTGCGAAAGCGTCGCTCCGGGCAGCTTCCCCGCCTTGCGCACGGGGACGAACCCGAGCCCGGCGCGGACCGCCGCCGGCGCGGCCAGGATGAAGCCGCGCGCCTCCAGGCCGACGATCTTCGTCGCCCCATGACGTACGGAGAGCTCGGCGAGCGCGCCCGTCATGGCCGTGAAGGCCGCCGGGTCCGCCAGCAGGGGCGTGATGTCCTTGAACATCACCCCCGGCTTGGGGTAGTCGGCGACATCACGGATGCGGCTGAGCAGCAGCTCCCGCGTCGCGGTGGGGGTCATCGGCCCCGAGCTCATCGGCGCCTGCCCGACGGACGGCCACGGCCGCGGCTGCGCGGGCCCGCCACGGCGCCGGCCGGCGCGGCCGCGCCCGGTCCCTCGTCCTGCGGCTCGTCCGAACCGTCGTCGGAACCGTCGTCGAAGCCCTCGTCCGAGCCGCGGGCCGGGCCACCGTCGTCCGGGGCCTCGCCGGCGGCCGCGGCAGCCGCGCGCTTGGCGAGCACCCGCTTCTTCAGCGCCTTCATCTGCGGGTCGCGTTCCTTGAGGTCGGCGACGAGCGGTGTGGCGATGAAGATCGAGGAGTACGCGCCGGCGGCCAGACCGACGAACAGCGACAGCGAGATGTCGTTCAGCATGCCCGCGCCGAGGACGCCGCCACCGATGAACAGCAGACCGGCCACCGGCAGCAGCGCGACCACGGTGGTGTTGATGGAACGCACCAGCGTGCCGTTGAGGCTGCGGTTGGCGATCTCGCTGTAGGTGAAGCGGGTCTGCTTGGTGATGGCCCGCGAGCCCTCCTTGAGACCGTCGAAGACGACGACGGTGTCGTAGAGGGAGTAACCGAGAATGGTCAGCAGACCGATCACCGTGCCCGGGGTGACCTCGAAGCCGACGAGCGCGTACACGCCGACGGTGATGGTGAGGTCGTGGATCAGGGCGACCAGCGCGGCGACGGCCATGCGCCACTCGAAGGCGACGGCGAGATAGAGCACCACCAGGACCATGAAGACCCCAAGGCCCGTCCAGGCCTTGTTGGCGATCTGCTCACCCCAGCTGGGGCCGACGATCTCGGCGGCGATCTTGTCTACCGGGATGTCCAGCTTCTCGGCCAGCTCCACGTTGACCTTGTTCGCCGCGGCCTGGTCGAGCTCGCTGACCTGGATCCGCAGCGTTCCGTTGCCGAGCTTCTGGACGATCGCGTCATGGCCCGATACCTCTTCGGCGTACTCCTCGGCCTCGCTGACCGAGATGCTCGTCTTCGGGGTGTTGAAGACCGCGCCGCCCTTGAACTCGATACCGAGGTTGAGACCCTGCACCACTACGCCGAGGATCGCCACAACGGTGATCAGGATCGAGATCCCGTACCAGAGCTTGCGCTTGGCGACGAAGTCATAGCCGACCTCGCCGTTGTAGAGCCGGGCGCCAAGAGTGCCAAGTCGCGACATCTCACGCCTCCTTCGGGTCGATGGGGGCGGAGATACGGCGCGAACGGCGCAGCGGGGGCTTGGCGCCGAGCCGCTTCGGGTCCAGTCCGGACCAGGAGTGGCCGTCCGCGAAGAACTTCTTGCGGGCGAGGATGGTCATGATCGGCTTGGTGAAGAGGAAGACCACCACCACGTCGAGCACGGTGGTCAGACCGAGCGTGAACGCGAAGCCCTGGACCTTGCCGACGGTGACGAGGAACAGCACCGCGGCGGCGAGGAACGACACGAAGTCGGAGACCATGATCGTGCGCCGGGCGCGCGGCCAGGCGCGCTCGACGGCCGGCCGCAGCGTACGGCCTTCGCGGATCTCGTCCCGGATCCGTTCGAAGTACACGATGAACGAGTCCGCTGTGATGCCGATCGCGACGATCGCCCCGCAGACCGCGGGCAGGTTCAGCGCGAAGCCGATACCCGGGCCGAGCAGGGTCATGATCGTGTACGTCAGGATCGCGGAGACGATGAGGCTGAGAATCGCGACCAGCGCCAGGCCGCGATAGTAGGCCACCAGATAGATGATGACCAGCGCAAGACCGATCGCACCGGCGATCAGGCCCGCCCTGAGCTGCTCGCCGCCGAGTGCGGCGGTGACGGTCGTGACGCTCTGCTCCTCGAACTCGAGCGGCAGCGCACCGTACGACAGGATGTTGCCCAGGTCCTGGGCGGACTGCTGGTTGAAGCTGCCGGAGATCTCGGCGTTGGCGCTGAGCGTCTGGTTCACCGAGGGCGCGGAGACGACTTCCCCGTCGAGGACGATGGCGAACTGGTTCGCCGGGGCCTGCTGCTTCGACAGCTCACTGGTGATCTTCGCGAACTTCTTCGAGCCGCTCTTGGTGAAGTCCATCGTGACGATCCACATGCCACGCTGCTGGTCGAGCACGCCCTTGGCCTCGTCGATGTCCGTGCCGTCGACCTCGGCCGGGCCGAGGAGGTACTTGGACCACTGGCCGTCGTCCTCACCGCAGGCGACCACCGAATCGCTCGGCTTGGCGTCGTCGCCGAGCTTGGAGCGGGCCGCCTCGTTCGTGCAGTCGAGTTCGGTGAACTGCTTCTGCAGAGCCGTAGCGGCCGGGTCGGCGGGCGGGGTCGGGGTCGGGGTCGGCGCGGCCGGCGAAGAGGCACCCGGCGAGGGCGTCGGCGCCTTCTTCAGGTCGCCGGTCACCGCGCGGCCCTGAGTGGTCGCGCTGACCGAGGGCGCGGCGGGCGGCGTGCTCGTCTTCGCCGTGGAGGACGGCGATCCGCTGGGTGTGGGTGAGGCCGTGGGCGGGGCTGAGGCCGGCGGCACCGGGCTCCCGGCGGCGACGGTCAGCACCGGCCGGAAGAAGAGCTTGGCGGTGGTGCCGACCTGGTCACGGGCCTGCTGGGAGTTCGTCCCCTTGGGAATGTTGACGATGATGTTGCTGTTGCCCTGGGTCTGAACCTCGGCCTCCTGAACGCCCAGACCATTGACACGGCGCTCGATGATGCCGACCGCGGTTTTCATATTGGTCTCGTTGATGGCGTTCTTGTTGGCGACGGTGTTCTTCGCCTGAAGCGTGATGGTCGTACCGCCCGCCAGGTCGATCCCCAGACGCGGTGTGAGCTGTCCCGCCAAGAACATCCCGCCCGTGAGTGCGACCATGGCGATCAGGATCAGAGCCAGGGCACGCCCCGGCTTGCCCTGAGCCCCCGCGGGCTTTCGGCCCCTATTCGGTGCTGCCACCTTCTCGTTTCTCCCTGTCCAACCGTCCCGCGCCGGGTATGCGTCGAGGCGGCCACGAAGTGTTGTGGAAACCTGCCCCCGCAGAAGTCAGAACGGCCGGGGGACCGCCGGGCGCCGGTGTGTGCGCCGCCGCGGTCCCCGATCGTGGCTACTTCGCTTCGGTCTCGCCGTCAGCCTTGCCGTTGTCGCTCTTCGCCTCTGCCTTGTCCTCGGTCTTGGCCTCGTCCTCGGCCTTGTCCTGGGGCGCGGCGTCGTCCGTCTCGGGCTTCTTGCCGAGGTTGATCTTGTCAGTATCCGAGGAGCCCGTGTCCACCGCATCGGAGTCCGCACCCTCGGTCAGCGAGGAAGCGTCGTCCGGGACGACCGTGCCGTCGGTCTCGTCGTCGCTCTCGCCGTGCACGATGCGGTTGTACTCGTCGTCGTCGAGCACCGCGCCAATGGCGTTCTTGGCGTAGATGGCGTGGACGCCGGGCGCGACCTCAAGGAGGACCGTGTCGTCGTGAAGCTCCTTGACGGTGGCGTACATGCCCCCGATCGTCCGAACGCCGGTGCCGGGCTGCATGTCATTGCGCATCTGCGCAGCTGCTTGCTGCTTCTTCTTGGCCGACCGGGTCATCAGGAACATGGCCCCAATGAGCACAATGAAGGGGAGGAGGGTCACGAGACTCACGGGACGGAACTTCCTTCGCACGACCGCACTGATGAGGCGGCCTTATCTACGGGGGTGGGCACGCCGACCTGTAGGGGCGGCATCGGCGGAGTCTAAGCGAGTCCGCGTCAATGGAACAACGCCCAGCATCGCACCCTCGTTCCTGCAAGGGCGACTCTCCGCGCCAGTCACGCCCCGAACAGGCCGCCTTGTCCGCTTGCGCCAGTGACGTGCTGTGGTGGTACAAGGCCGAGATGCGCCCATGCGGCGGGGGTCGCCACCCGTCCGCGCGGGGTGCGGGCAAGCAGTCCTTCCCGTACGAGAAAGGGCTCTGCCACCTCCTCGACCGTCTCCCGCTCCTCGCCCACGGCCACCGCGAGCGTGGACAGGCCCACCGGGCCACCGCCGAAGAGCTTCAGCAGCGCGCCGAGCACGGCCCGGTCGAGGCGGTCCAGTCCCCGGGCGTCGACCTCGTACACCCGCAGGGCGGCGGCGGCCACCTCGGGGGTGATCCGCCCGTCGACCTTGACCTGGGCATAGTCGCGGACACGGCGCAGCAGCCGGTTGGCAATACGGGGGGTGCCGCGGGAGCGGCCGGCGATCTCGGCGGCGCCGGCGGCCTCTATCTCCACAGCGAGGAGCTGGGCGGAGCGGTGGATGACCCGCTCCAGCTCGGCGGGGTCGTAGAAGTCCATGTGCGCGGTGAAGCCGAAGCGGTCCCGGAGCGGCGGCGGCAGCAGCCCGGCCCTGGTGGTGGCGCCGACCAGGGTGAAAGGCGGCAGTTCGAGCGGGATGGCGGTGGCTCCCGGGCCCTTGCCGACGATCACGTCGACACGGAAGTCCTCCATGGCCATGTAGAGCATCTCTTCGGCGGGCCGGGACATCCGGTGGATCTCGTCGAGGAAGAGGACCTCGCCCTCCTGGAGGGAGGAAAGGATCGCGGCCAGGTCGCCGGCATGCTGGATGGCGGGGCCCGAAGTGATCCGGAGCGGGGCGTTCATCTCGGCGGCGATGATCATGGAGAGGGTCGTCTTGCCGAGGCCGGGGGCGCCGGAGAGCAGGACGTGATCGGCGGTGGCGCCGCGGGCGAGGGCCGCTTTCAGGACAAGGTCGAGCTGTTCGCGTACGCGCTCCTGGCCAATGAACTCTTCCAGCGACTTCGGCCGCAGCGCCGCCTCCACGGCCTGGTCCTCGCCGTCCGCCGCCGCGCCGACGAGCCGCTCGGCGGCGGCGTCGGCGGGGCCGTCGGTCGGCGGTGCGGTGTCGTCCCAGTTCACAGTTCGATTGCCTCGCGAGTTCAGCGGGTGGGTGGGCCAGGATGTGTGTGGTTCAGCGGGTGCGGTTCAGCGACTGGAGGGCGGCCTTCAGCAATTGCCCGACCTGGGGCGCGCCGCCTTCGGCGACGACCGCATCGGCCAGCGGGGCGACTCCGGCGACCGCCTCCTCGGCCTCGCGCGCGGCGTAGCCGAGGCCGATCAGGGCGCCGTGCAGCTGGTCGCGCCAGCCCAGCTGACCTGCGCCGCCGCTGCCGCCCTGCCTGCCCGGATGCGCTCCCACCGGCTCGCCGAGGCGGTCCTTCAGCTCCAGCAGCAGTTTCTGCGCGCCCCTCTTGCCGATGCCGGGCACGGTGATCAGCGCCTTCTCGTCGCCGGTCGCAACGGCTATCCGCAGAGCGTCCGGGGCATGCACGGCAAGCATCGCCTGCGCGAGGCGCGGGCCGACACCGCTCGCGGTCTGCAGCAGCTCGAAGACCTGGCGCTCGTCGTCGTCAGCGAAGCCGTAGAGCGTGAGCGAGTCCTCCCGTACGACGAGGGAGGTCGCGAGCTTGGCGTCCTGGCCGATACGCAGCTCGGACAGGGTGTTCGGCGTGCACTGGACGGCCATCCCGACGCCGCCGACCTCGATGACCGCGGTGGTGGGGGAGAGCGCGGCAACCGGGCCGCTCACAAAGGCGATCATGAGGTACGGCCTTTCAATACACGCAGCTGAACCTGCTGAGCTTGGAGGGCGACGGCTTGGAGGGCGACGGCTTGCTGGAGGCGGTTCTGCGCGGGAGCACGCCATATGTGGCAGATGGCCAGCGCGAGCGCATCCGCCGCGTCAGCGGGCTTCGGCGGGGCGCCGAGCCGCAGCAGCCGCGTCACCATCGCCCCGACCTGTGCCTTGTCCGCACGGCCGCTGCCGGTGACGGCGGCCTTTACCTCGCTGGGCGTATGCAGGGCGACGGGGATGGAGCGGCGGGACGCGCACAGCATGGCGACCGCGCTGGCCTGCGCGGTGCCCATGACCGTACGGACGTTGTGCTGGCTGAACACCCGCTCCACGGCGACGAATTCGGGCCGGTACTCGTCGAGCCACTGCTCGATGCCCTGCTCGATGGCGACCAGCCGGCTGCCGAGGTCCGCGTCCGCCGCCGTACGCACGACTCCGACGCCGAGCATCGTCAGGGGACGGCCCGCGACGCCTTCGACCACGCCGACACCGCACCGGGTCAACCCCGGGTCCACGCCCAGTACCCGCACGAAGCCCCTCCCTTCGATCGCCTGTTTGTGCAGGCTATCCGCTGCCACTGACAAACCGACGGGCCGACGGGTGTGTGTCCCGTCGGCCCGTTGACCGCTGTAGGCGCAACCATCAATTGAGCAACCCCAACGGTGCTCAGCCGCCTCCGCGAAAGCGGCGCCGGTTCAGTCGCAAAGGCAGCCCTCAGGCGCTCACTTTTTCCATGACGTCGTCCGAGACGTCGAAGTTGGCGAAGACGTTCTGCACGTCGTCGCTGTCCTCCAGCGCGTCGATCAGCTTGAAGATCTTGCGTGCGCCCTCTTCGTCCAGGTCGACCTGCATCGTGGGCAGGAAGTTGGCCTCGGCGGAGTCGTAGTCGATGCCCGCTTCCTGGAGCGCGGTACGGACCGCGACCATGTCGGTGGCCTCGCTGACGACCTCGTAGGACTCACCGAGGTCATTGACCTCCTCGGCGCCCGCGTCCAGGACCGCGCCGAGAACGTCGTCCTCGGACAGCTCGCCCTTGGGGACGATCACCACGCCCTTGCGGTTGAAGAGATACGAGACGGAGCCCGGGTCGGCCATCGAGCCGCCGTTGCGCGTCATCGCGACACGTACGTCGGACGCGGCGCGGTTGCGGTTGTCGGTGAGGCACTCGATGAGCACCGCGACGCCGTTCGGCCCGTAACCCTCGTACATGATCGTCTGGTAGTCGACGCCACCCGCCTCAAGACCGGCGCCGCGCTTGACCGCGGAGTCGATGTTCTTGTTGGGGACGGAGTTCTTCTTCGCCTTCTGGACAGCGTCGACGAGCGTCGGGTTGCCCTCGGGGTCGGCGCCGCCGGTGCGCGCCGCGACCTCGATGTTCTTGATCAGCTTCGCGAAGAGCTTGCCGCGCCTGGCGTCAATCACGGCCTTCTTGTGCTTCGTCGTAGCCCATTTAGAGTGGCCGGACATCTGCCTGTCTCCTTCGCGTAACCCAATCTTGAACGAACCCCAGGAATCCTACCGGGGTCGGTTCAGGCGGTGGCGCGCACCATGTCGGTGAACAGAGCGTGCACGCGATGGTCGCCCGTCAGTTCGGGGTGGAAGGACGTCGCCAGGACGTTGCCCTGGCGTACGGCGACGATATGGCCGGCGTGCTCGGCGAGCACCTCCACCTCGGCGCCGACCGACTCCACCCACGGGGCGCGGATGAAGACGCCGTCGACGGGTCCTCCGGCCACGCCCGCGACCTCGACGGCCGCCTCGAAGGACTCGTTCTGCCGCCCGAAGGCGTTACGGCGGACGATCATGTCGATGCCGCCGAAGGTCTCCTGGCCGGAGCGCGGGTCGAGGATCTTGTCGGCGACCATGATCAGACCGGCGCAGGTGCCGTAGACGGGCAGACCCGCCGCGATCCGCTCACGAAGCGGCTCGGCCATGCCGAACAGCGTGGCGAGCTTGGACATGGTCGTCGACTCGCCGCCGGGGATGACGAGGCCGTCGACCTCGGCGAGCTCCTCGGGGCGCCGGACCGGCCTGGCCACGGCGCCCGCCGTGGCCAGGGCGATCAGGTGCTCCTGCACATCGCCCTGGAGCGCCAGCACGCCGATCACAAGGGAGCGCTCCACTACCAGCCCCGGTTCGCGTAGCGCTCGGCCTCGGGGAGGGTGTCGCAGTTGATGCCCACCATGGCCTCGCCCAGGTTGCGGGAGGCGTCGGCGATGATCTTCGGGTCGTCGTAGAAGGTGGTGGCCTTCACGATGGCGGCGGCGCGCTTGGCGGGGTCGCCGGACTTGAAGATGCCGGAGCCGACGAAGACGCCCTCGGCGCCGAGCTGGCGCATCAGCGCGGCGTCGGCGGGGGTGGCCACACCACCCGCGGAGAACAGCACGACGGGCAGCTTGCCGAGCTCGGCGACCTCCTTGACCAGCTCGTACGGGGCGCGGAGCTCCTTGGCAGCGGCGTACAGCTCATTGTTGTCGTAGGCGCGCAGGCGGGCGATCTCGTGCTTGATCTGGCGCATGTGGCGGACGGCCTCCACGACATTGCCGGTGCCGGCCTCGCCCTTGGAGCGGATCATGGCCGCGCCTTCGGCGATACGGCGCAGAGCCTCGCCCAGGTTGGTGGCACCGCACACGAAGGGGGTCGTGAAGGCCCACTTGTCGCTGTGGTTGACCTCGTCGGCGGGGGTCAGCACCTCGGACTCGTCGATGTAGTCGACGCCGAGGGACTGGAGGACCTGGGCCTCGACGAAGTGGCCGATCCGGGACTTGGCCATGACCGGGATGGACACGGCGTCGATGATCTCTTCGATCATGTTCGGGTCGGACATCCGGGCCACGCCGCCGTCCTTGCGGATGTCGGCGGGGACCCGCTCCAGGGCCATGACGGCGACCGCGCCCGCGTCCTCGGATATCTTCGCCTGCTCGGCGTTGACCACATCCATGATCACACCGCCCTTGAGCTGCTCGGCCATGCCGCGCTTGACGCGGGCGGTGCCGGTCTCGGGGGTCTGCGGAGTGGTGGGGAGGGTGCTGGACACGGAAGGACCTCGCTCGGGGAAAGAGAGTGATTGCGCATTCATGCAACCCCTGCGGACCAGTCCACAGCAAGGGCCAATGGGAGGCCACTGGATCATTTTGTGTTCAGGTACCGGGGCGGTCGGCCAGCGCGACGGGCGCCTCGTCGTCCATCTCGAAGGCGAGGGGGAACGGCGCGTGGCCCGCGAGGTGGCACCAGCGGACCGTACGGTGGCGGCGCAGCGCCCGTGCCGCGCGCACCGAGTCGTTGTGGAACCGCCGGGCCATCGGAACCCGGCGCACGGCCTGCGCGAGCTCCCCCGCGGCCTCCTCACCGCCGGGAACCTCCCGCACGGCCTCGACCTGCGCCACCTCCCCGAAGACGGCCCGCAGCGCGGCGCTGAGCTCACTCTCGGCCACTTCGCGCTGCTCCTCCTCGGCCTGCCGGGCGGCGTGCGCGGCCTCGTAGAGCACGATCGACGCGGCGGGATCGAGGACTCCGGAGGTGGCCAATTCCTGGGTGACCGAGGCGCGCCGCAGCAACTGGGCGTCGAGGGCGGCGCGGGAGGCGTCGATGCGGGCGTGCAGCCGGTCGAGCCGGCCGGCGGTCCAGCTCAGGTACAGGCCGATCGCGACGAGGGCGACGACGATCCAGATGAGGGTTACGGTCACGGGCGGCAAGAGTACCGGGGGCGGCTCGGGCGTTGTCGCTCGCCCACCCCGCCTCCCCCATTCCCGAAACTGAGGGCTGCGCCCCAGACACCCTGCGGGGGCTGACGCCCCCACACCCGGACGCGGCAGCTGGGCGAGGGGGACGCGGGGCTGACCGCACCCCCGAACTCCAGCGGCTCCGCCGCGGAGCCGGTCACTCCTACTTCGCGGTGCGGCGGCTTCGACTGTGAGGGCTGGCGCCCCCACACCCTGAACTCCAGCGGCTCCGCCGCGGAGGATGCGAGAAACTGTGGGGCTGAACGCCCCACGCCCCCGCACCGGCCGGGCAGCTTCGCGCCCGGAGGGCGGACCTTCAGGGCTGACGCCCCCGCACTCCAGCGGCTTCGCCGCAGAACCGGTACGCATGAGGCCTGCGCCTCAGCTTGCCGTGCGCGCCGGCCCCGAGGGCCCAGGGTTCCCAGTGCGCAGGTCGCACAAAGCTCGGTGACCACGCGCCGGAGCCGCACATCGAATGCAGTGCAGTCCAGAACACGAGCCCCGGAGCGGCCCCAACCCGACACCCGCGAAGCCGGGCACGCCCGAGAAGCCCCAGGCCCGCACCCCAGGTCGGGGGTGACCCGCCAGGTCAGCCGCACCCCGCACCCCAGGTCGGGGGTGACCCGCCAGGTCAGCCGCACCCCGCACCCCAGGTCGCGGGGGTGACCCATCCGAGGCGGCCCGCAGGCCGCACCCGCCTACCCCCGCCCCCTACCCCCGCGCCAACCCGAACCGCGCCCGCAAGCCCGGTCCGCGTTCGTCCGCCGCCACCGAGGACGCGCCGTCCGTCACCGTCTCGTACACCGACAGCACATCCGCTCCCACCGTCGCCCAGTCGAAGCGCCGCACATGCGCACTCCCCCGCTCCCGCAGCTCCGCCCGCCGCCCCGGGTCGCCCAGCAGCCGTACCGCCGCGACGGCCAGCGCGTCCGCGTCCTCGTTCGCGAACAGCTCACCGGCCGCCCCCTGGTCCAGCACCTGCGCGAACGCGTCCAGGTCGCTCGCGAGCACCGGCGCGCCCGCCGACATCGCCTCGACCAGGATGATCCCGAAGCTCTCGCCGCCCGTATTGGGCGCGACGTAGACATCGACGCTGCGCAGCAGCCGCGCCTTGTCCTCGTCGCTGACCATCCCGAGGAACTCCACGCGCTCCCGCATATCGACGGGCAGCGACTCGACCGCCTCCTCCTCGTCGCCCCGTCCGGCCACCAGCAGCCGCGTATCCGGGCACTCCGCGAGGATTTTCGGCAGCGCCTTCATCAGCACGGGCAGGCCCTTGCGGGGCTCATCGATGCGCCCTATGAAGCCGAGCGTGCCACCCTGCCACTCCGCCTTCGGCTCGGCCTTGTCGAAGAAGCCGACATCGACGCCGTTCGGGATGACGACCGCGTCCCCGCCCAGATGTTCCACCAGCGTGCGCCGGGCGTACTCGCTCACCGCGATCCGCGCGCTGATCTTCTCCAGCGCGGGCTGGAGGATCGGGTACGCCGCGAGCATGGCCCGCGACTTCGGGTTGGAGGTGTGGAACGTGGCGACGATCGGCCCCTGCGCCGCCCAGCAGGTCAGCAGCCCCAGCGACGGCGCCGTCGGCTCATGGATGTGGATGACGTCGAACGTGCCGTCGTGCAGCCAGCGCCGCACCCGCGCCGCCGACAGGAAGCCGAAGTTCAGCCGGGCGACCGAGCCGTTGTACGGAACCGGGACGGCCCGGCCCGCGGAGACCACGTACGGCGGCAGCGGCGTCTCGTCGTCCGCCGGCGCCAGTACCGACACCTCGTGCCCGAGCCGGATCAGATGTTCCGCGAGGTCCCTGATGTGGAATTGGACGCCGCCCGGTACGTCCCAGGAGTACGGGCAGACGATGCCGATCTTCACCGCGGCCGCTCCTCAGTAGAGGAATCGGCACGTGCAGACGAATCGGCACGGCCGGAGGGATCGGCCCGCGGCTCAAGATCGGCGAGCCACAGTCGCTGCAGCATGTGCCAGTCCTCCGGGTGCTCACTGATCCCCGCGGCGTAGACATCCGCCAGCGCCTGTGTCATCAAGGACGCCTTCTCGGCCGTCGTACCTGTCTCCGGCACCTCGATCGGCGCGTGAACCTGCCCCTTCAAGTACGGCGGCTCCTCGTACCACAGCGTCACCGGCATCAGCAGCGCCCCCGTCTGCTGCGCCAGCATCGCCGGCCCCGCCGGCATCCGCGCGATGTCCCCGAAGTACTCCACCTCGACGCCCGACGCCGACAGATCCCGGTCGGCGACCAGACACACCAGACCACCTTCACGCAACCGCCGCGCCAGCGTCCCGAACGCCGAGCCGCCCGTGTGCGGCAGCACCTCCATGCCCAGGCTCTCGCGGTAGGCCACGAACCGGTCGAACAGCGACTCGGGCTTCAGGCGCTCGGCCACCGTCGTGAACGGGACGCCGAGAGCCCTGGTCATCCAGACGCCCGCGAGATCCCAGTTCGCCAGGTGCGGCAGCGCGAGGATCACGCCGCGCCCCGAGGCGAGAGTCTCCTGCACCACATGGATGTCCTTGATGTCCACGCTGTCCCGCAGCTTCTCCGCGCTCCAGCCCGGCAACCGGAAGGACTCCATCCAGTACCGCATGTACGAGCGCATCCCGGCCTTCGACAGCTCCACGAGCCGTTCGGGGCTCGCCTCCGGCACCACCCTGGCGAGGTTTGACTCCAGCCTCAGGACGCTCTTGCCGCGCCGCTTCCACGCGATGTCCGCGATCGTACGGCCGAGCGCCGCGGACACCGGCTCCGGCAGTTTCTTGACGGTGCTCCAGCCGACTCCGTACAGCCCATCGGTCAGACGGTCCCGCATCACGTCGCCTCAGCCTCGCTCCCCTGTGCCCCCGGCGCACCCGGCGCCCCTGGCGTCCCACCCGCCGCATCGGCCTCCGCCGACTCACGCCGTACGGTCACCACCCGCTGCCCCAGCGTCACCAAACTGCCGCCGGCGACCACCCACAGCGCGATCGGCAGCAGTACGTCGATCCCGGGCACGCCGAAAGCGTGCATCCCGGCCAGACCCGCCGCGACCAGTGAGATCACCAGCCGCTCGGCCCGCTCGACGAGGCCATTGACGGCCACCGGCAGGCCAATCGATTCACCACGTGCCTTGGTGTACGAGACGACCTGGCCGCTCGCCAGGCAGAAGATGGCGACGGCGCACAGTACGTTGTCATTTCCCGTGCCCGCGTACCAGAGCGCGAAACCGCCGAAGATCGCTCCGTCGGCGACCCGGTCGAGCGTCGAGTCCAAAAACGCCCCCCAGCGGCTCGAAATCCCCGCCTGGCGCGCCATATTGCCGTCGACCATGTCGGAGAAGACAAACAGCGTGATGACGATCGTGCCCCAGAAGAACTCTCCCCGGGGGAAGAAGACCAGCGCACCCACCACCACTCCCGTCGTCCCGACCAGGGTGACCGCGTCGGGGCTCACCCCACGTCGGAGGAGAAATGCGGCAAACGGTGTGAGGACACGCGTGAAGAATGCACGCGCGTACTTGTTCAGCATGGCCTTCCCGAGGGGTCGGTGGGCCGCGCGGCCCTCATGGCCACCGGCTGGCCCATCGTAGCCAGGACTGACAGCCGCCACCGCCGGGCACCCGGCCTCCCGCCGTCACGTAAGACGTATGGACGCACCGTGACGAGAGTGGAAAGCTCGAAAGACCACCGCGGGCATCGCCGGAGCTGCCCCCGGACTCGTCCGGCGACCCCTTCCACGGCTCCCCGCGCCCGCGGCCCTCTCCGCACCGGGCCATCGGCTCCGGGCAATCGATCGGGAGGCAGAAATCATGGGCGACAAGGCGAGTGCACACACCGGAGCCGCCGGCAGGGCGGCTACGGCCGACCAGCCCTCATCCGTACGGAACGTGGTGCTGGTCGGCCACAGCGGATCGGGAAAGACAACTTTGATCGAGGCCCTCGCGCTCACCGCGGGAGCGCTCAACCGCGCGGGCCGCGTCGAGGACGGCGGCACGGTCTCCGACTACGACGAGATCGAACACCGGCAGCAACGCTCCGTACAGCTGTCCCTCGTCCCCGTCGAATGGGACGGGTTCAAAATCAATCTCCTGGACACCCCCGGGTACGCCGACTTCGTCGGGGAGCTGAGGGCCGGTCTGCGAGCGGCGGACGCGGCCCTCTTCGTCGTCTCCGCAGCACAGGAGGCCGACGCGATCGCGGGCACCACCCGCACGGTGTGGGAGGAGTGCGCGGCCGTCGGCATGCCGCGGGCCATCGTCGTCACGCACCTGGAGACCGCCCGCACCGACTTCGAGGAGCTGACCCGGGTCTGCGGACAGATCTTCGGCGGCGACGACCCCGACGCCGTACTGCCGCTGTATCTGCCGCAGTACGGAACACAGAACCCCGACGGCCACGCCCCCGTCACCGGCCTGGTCGGACTGCTCTCCCAGAAGATCTTCGACTACTCCTCCGGCGAGCGTAAAGAGGTCCCGCCCGATCCCGCGCAGACGGAGCTGATCGAGCAGGCCCGCAACCGGCTGATCGAAGGGATCATCTCCGAGAGCGAGGACGAGACACTCATGGACCGCTACCTCGGCGGCGATGAGATCGACCTCAGCACGCTCATCGAGGACCTGGAGAAGGCCGTGGCGCGCGGCAGCTTCCATCCCGTGCTGGCCGCCGCCCCCGCGCCCGAGGGCGCCAAGCAGGGGCTCGGCACGGTCGAGCTGCTGGAACTGATCACCCGCGGCTTCCCGACCCCCCTGGAGCCCGCCGCCCCCACCGTCACCACCCCGCAGGGCGCGGCGCGCCCGCAGATCAGCTGCGACCCCGACGGGCCGCTGGTGGCCGAGGTGGTCAAGACCGCGTCCGACCCGTATGTCGGCCGGATCTCCCTCGTACGCGTCTTCTCCGGCACCCTGCGACCCGACGAGACGGTGCATGTGTCCGGACACGGGCTCGCCGACCGCGGCCATGAGGACCACGATGTCGACGAACGGGTCGGGGCGCTCTCCGCGCCCTTCGGCAAACAGCAGCGCCCGCTCGCCCACGCCATCGCCGGGGACCTGGCCTGCGTCGCGAAACTGGGCCGCGCCGAGACCGGGGACACGCTCTCCGCCAAGGACGACCCGCTGCTGATGGAACCGTGGACGATGCCCGATCCCCTGCTGCCGCTCGCCATCCAGGCACACACCAAGGCGGACGAGGACAAGCTCTCCCAGGGGCTCTCGCGGCTGGTCGCCGAGGATCCGACGATGCGCCTGGAGCAGAACCAGGCCACCCACCAGGTCGTGCTGTGGTGCCTGGGCGAGGCCCACGCGGATGTCGCGCTGGAGCGGCTGCGCAGCCGCTACGGCGTCCAGGTCGACGTCGTACCGCACAAGGTCTCCCTTCGGGAGACATTCGGCAGCAAGTCGGCAGGGCGCGGCCGGCATGTGAAGCAATCAGGTGGACACGGCCAGTACGCGATCTGCGAGATCGAGGTCGAGCCACTGCCCGCGGGCTCCGGCATCGAGTTCGTCGACAAGGTCGTGGGCGGCGCGGTGCCGCGGCAGTTCATCCCGTCCGTGGAGAAGGGCGTACGCGCCCAGGCGGCGCGCGGCGTCGCGGCCGGGCACCCCCTGGTCGACGTACGGGTCACGCTCCTGGACGGAAAGGCACACTCGGTGGACTCCTCCGACGCCGCCTTCCAGACGGCGGGCGCGCTGGCGCTGCGCGAGGCGGCGGCGGACGCACGGGTCGATCTGCTGGAGCCAGTGGCCGAGGTGCAGGTCCTGGTGCCGGACGAGTACGTGGGGCCGGCCATGAGCGACCTCTCGGGGCGGCGCGGCCGGGTCGTCGGCACCGAACAGGCGGGCGGGGGGCGCACGCTCGTCAGGGCGGAGGTGCCGGAAATCGAGATCGGGAGGTACGCGGTCGATCTGCGGTCGATCTCGCACGGGACGGGGCAGTTCAGCCGGGCGTACGCCCGTCATGAGCCGATGCCGCCGCAACTGGCCGCCAAGATCCGCGAACAGGCCGAAGCCGGCTCGTAGTTGGCGATCGCACCCCGCTTGCCGCCCGCCACGCCCTCTTGCGGCGGGCGGCATTTGGGTGTCCCCTGACGGAGGCGGCGTACCCCCGATACGCTGTGGTGCCCAGCTCAGAAGGTGTGCGGGGCGCGGTAGTTGGGAACAGGCCGCAGTGCGGACGTATGCGGCGATGGGGGCGGAAGTGGCCAACGACGTTTTTGATTTCTCTCCTGGAGCTCAGATCCCGCTCCAGGGCTCGGCCGGGCAGACAGCGGCGACGCATGCGCTCGCCTCGGCCGCGTACCGGGACAGCCCGGTCGCGGACATCCTCAAAGCCAATAGCGAATGGCACAAGTCCGAGGTGAAGGCGGGCAAGTTCTCGCTCTTCGAACCAAATCTGGGCGAGGCGTTCTCACGCGCCGTGCAGATGAGAATGCTCGGCGGCGCACGCAACGCGCTCATCCAGTCCTTCGGCACCGAACCGCAGACCGTGGTCGAACACTGCCTGGCCGCCACCCGTATCCGCAAGGAACGGGACGCCAAACTCACCGGCGTGATGGCCGTCTTCGGACTGCTCTTCCTGCCCGGAATGCTGGTCTGGATGGGCATCTTCCAGCTCCGCCGGACGATAGCGGGCGCCCAGAACAAACGGGCAGGGGCGCTGGGCACGGCGCTGCTCGCCGGCATCGCCCTCCTCGCCGTGGTCTTCCTGGTCCGGCTGCCCTTCAGCGGATTCCTCGGGTACTACGTACGCGGTCTGATCGTCGCCCCGGTCATCGGCTGGGTGCTGGCCAAACGGATCTGCGAAACGTCGGCGAAGGACATGCGCAGCCGCTGGGACAGCCTGCTCTCGGGCGGCGGCCTCGGCGCGAAGGTGCCCGAGGCGGTGCCGGGCCACCCCAACGAGACGGCACGCGAACAGCTCCGCCAAGGCCTGCACAAACTCACCGCCGAGCAGCAGTCCAACTCCGTCTTCTACGCCGGGCCCAAGGGCATACTCGGGATGGGCACCCGCTGGGGCAGCTGGCAGCTCGCCGAGGAGCTCATCTCCAAGGAGCCCGGCAAAGAGATCAACCAGTTCCGCAGCTGGGACGTCATACGCGCCATCCACGACAAGCTGAAGATGATGGAGCGCGGCCCGCTGAACTCCGGCGGCTTCCCCACCCCCTCGGTCAAGCACTGGATCGTGTCCCCGGTCGGCGAAAACGCCGGGGCGGTGTCCCGGCCGGAGGGCCAGGACGTGGAGAGCTTCCAGGTCAAGGGCCACGAAATACAGCGGATCTGCAACCACCAGCAGTTCGGCGGCGGCAACCGCCACTATCTCGGCATCCAGTTCACGCTCTGGGACGGCCAGTTGGTGATCACCATGATGATCACCGTCACCGTGCTCCACGAGACCCTGCGCATCGAGGTGACCGGCCACGCCCTCGGCCCGGTGCACTCCCTGTTCACGACCAAACCCGAGCCGAAGAAGGTCACGGTAAGCAAGACGATCCGCTTCTGGGAGACCGTCGACCGGATCCTGCCACTGGTGGAGACCCCCGAGGTGGTACGCCTCGCGGTCCGCGCGCCCTTCACCTGGTACCCGCCGCTGCTGGACTTCCTGGGCGGCAAACTGGTCCTGCCGGAGCCGTTCGGACTGCGCCACGCCTGGGCGGAGAAGCCATGGCGGCACCGGTTCATGGCGGACGACGCCATGCGCGCGGCTACGCCGGTGCTGCGGGTGGCGCACGCCGCGGCGATGAAGGTGCTGGAGGAGAACGGCGTGGACACGGAGCGCTTCGGAAACCGCTCCTCGATCGTGGGTGGCATGGTCCAGGACCCGACACCGCGGAAGGCGGATGTCTACGACGCGTGATCAGTCCCTGCTGGTCAGTCGGTGGGCCACGCGTCGGCGAGCATCTTGCGGGTGTCCGCGAGGAGCTGCGGCAGCACCCGCGTATGGCCGATGACGGGCAGGAAATTGGTGTCCCCGCCCCAGCGAGGCACCACATGCTGATGCAGGTGCGCGGCGATCCCGGCGCCTGCGGCGTCGCCCTGATTGACGCCGATATTGAAGCCGTGCGCACCGGAGGCGGCACGCAGCGCGACCATCGCGCGCTTGGTGAACAGGGCAAGCTCGGCGGTCTCCGCGTCGTCCAGCTCCGTGTAGTCGGCGACGTGACGGAACGGGACGACCATGAGGTGTCCGCCGTTGTAGGGATACAAATTGAGTACGGCGTACACCCGCTCGCCGCGAGCGATGATGAGGCCGTCCTCGTCGGATTTGGCCGGGATGGAGCAGAAAGGACAGCCATCACCCGCCCCCGAGCCGGTTGGCTTGTTCTCCCCCTGGATGTACGCCATGCGATGGGGCGTCCACAGTCGCTGGAACGCGTCAGGCGTCCCGACTCCGATCTGCTGCTCCGGCTCACTCGTCATGCGGGTCAGCATATTCGCTGGGGGTGATGGGAGGAGCGGCGAGGGGCGGCCCCTGATGGGACCGCCCCTCGGATCCCCGCAGCGGCGGGGAGCAGCGCACCT
Organism: Streptomyces sp. NPDC052236; assembly: GCF_044548015.1. Taxonomy (NCBI): domain Bacteria; kingdom Bacillati; phylum Actinomycetota; class Actinomycetes; order Kitasatosporales; family Streptomycetaceae; genus Streptomyces; species Streptomyces sp. NPDC052236. The sequence goes on from NZ_JBIUBL010000003.1 coordinate 96,737, forward strand.
GTCAGATGAGCACGATCCAAGTCGACGGACCATCCCCGCCTACGCGGGGACCACGTCACACCTGAACGCGACGCTCTACGACATCAACGAGCTCGGCGATCGCTTCGTCACGGGGGATGCCGTTCTTCTGCGAACCGTCCCGGTAGCGGAACGACACCGTGCCCGCGTTCATGTCGTCGTCGCCGACGATGATCATGAACGGCACCTTGTTGCGCTGCTGGTTGCGGATCTTCTTCTGCATGCGGTCCGTGGACGCGTCCACCTCGACCCGCAGACCCTTCTTCTTCGCCTCTGCGGCGAACTCCTGGAGGTACGGGATATGGGCGTCGCCGACCGGGATGCCGACCGCCTGCACCGGGGCCAGCCACGCCGGGAAGGCGCCCGCGTAGTGCTCCAGCAGAACAGCGAAGAACCGCTCGATCGAACCGAACAGAGCTCGGTGGATCATGACCGGCCGCTGCTTGGAGCCGTCGGGCGCAGTGTATTCGAGGTCGAAGCGCTCAGGGAGGTTGAAATCCACCTGAATGGTCGACATCTGCCACGTGCGGCCGATGGCGTCGCGGGTCTGTACGGAGATCTTCGGGCCGTAGAAGGCGGCACCGCCCGGGTCCGGAGTGAGCGGCAGGCCCTGCTTCTCGGCGGCCTTGCGGAGGACCTCCGTGGCCTCGTCCCATGCCTCATCCGTGCCGACGAACTTGACCGGGTCCTTGGTGGAGAGCTCCAGGTAGAAGTCGGTCAGGCCGTAGTCGCGCAGCAGGTCGAGCACGAAGGTGAGCAGGGAGTCCAGCTCCTCCGCCATCTGCTCCTTGGTGCAGTAGATGTGCGCGTCGTCCTGGGTGAAGCCGCGAGCGCGGGTCAGGCCGTGCACGACGCCCGACTTCTCGTACCGGTACACCGTCCCGAATTCAAACATCCTCAGGGGCAGCTCACGGTAGGACCGGCCCCGCGCGTCGAAGATCAGGTTGTGCATCGGGCAGTTCATGGGCTTGAGGTAGTAGTCCGTGCCCTCGTCGAGCTGCATAGGGGGGTACATGCCCTCGGCGTACCAGTCCAGGTGACCGCTCTTCTCGAAGAGCGCGCCCTTCGTGGCGTGCGGCGTGTAGACGAACTCGTACCCAGCCTCTTCGTGCCTCTTCCTCGAGTAGTCCTCCATGACCCGGCGGATTATGCCGCCGCGGGGGTGGAAGACCGCCAGACCTGAGCCGATCTCCTCCGGGATGGAGAAGAGGTCCAGCTCGGCACCCAGCTTGCGGTGGTCGCGCTTCTCGGCCTCGGCGAGGAAGTCCAGGTGCGCCTTCAGCTGCTCCTTGGACGGCCACGCGGTGCCGTAGATGCGCTGGAGCATCGGATTCTTCTCGCTGCCCCGCCAGTACGCGGCGGCGTTCCTCATCAACTTGAACGCCGGGATGTTACGGGTGGTCGGCAGGTGCGGACCACGGCACAGGTCGCGCCAGCACAGCTCGCCGGTCTTCGCGTCGAGGTTGTCGTAGATGGTCAGCTCCCCGCCGCCCACCTCGACGTTCGCGCCGTCGTCGGTCGACGCCGCGCCCTTGATGCCGATGAGCTCCAGCTTGTACGGCTCGTCGGCGAGCTCCTCGCGGGCGGCCTCGTCGGAGACGACCCGGCGCGAGAAGCGCTGGCCGCGCTTCTGGATCTCCTGCATCTTCTTCTCGATGGCCTTGAGGTCATCGGGAGTGAAGGGAGTCTTGACGTCGAAGTCGTAGTAGAAGCCGTCCTTGACCGGCGGGCCGATGCCCAGCTTGGCCTCGGGGAACAGGTCCTGCACCGCCTGCGCCATGACGTGCGCTGCGGAGTGGCGCAGGATGTTCAGGCCGTCCTCGGAGGAGATCTCGACCGGCTCGACCTCCTCGCCGTCCTTGATCTCGTACGCGAGGTCCTTCAGCTCACCCGCGATACGCGCCGCGACGATGGTGCGCTCGCCGGCGAAGAGTTCGGCCGCCGTAGTGCCCGTCGTCACCAGGCGCTCTTCCCGCTCGGAATCGCGTTGGATGGTCACACGGACGTCTGACACCGGTTCTCTCCTGACTGAAGGGGTGCGCCGCGCTCGTATGGCACGCGCGATACGAATCGTACCGAGCCGGGGGGACGCCTGGCGAAACGGTTGGTTCCCCACCCCGCCCCTTCCCGTAACCAAGGGGCTTCGCCCCCTGGACCCCCGTACGGCCTTCGGCCGTGTCCTCAATCGCCGGACGGGCTTGAATTGCCCGGCAATTCAAGCCCCGCCGGCGATTGAGGCGCGGGGGTCTGGGGCGGAGCCCCAGTTCGGGATGGGGGTACGCCCCCTCGGCCCAAAGGGCCTGGGGGACCCCCACCCACGCCGCTAGGCGTAGGGGGAGGGCGGGGTGGGGAAAGGCCCGCCGCAGGCGCACCGCACCCCGCGCCGTCACTCCTCCCGTACCTCACCCCCAAAAACCTCCAAGTTCTCCCGCAGCGACTTCAGCAACCGCTCCCGCTCCCCCTCATCCACCCGCACCGCCACCACCCCCGACGCTCCCGTCAGCCGTCTGAACCCGCCACGGCTCTCCAGCCGCCCCACCAGCCTGATCGGCACCCCGCTCAGATGCGCCTGGCCCGCCGTCCGGTACGACTCCTGGTCGAGCGCCACCCGCACGTGCGGCACCTCCGCCCCGCCCAGGACCCGCAGCCGTACCGTGCCCGACCCGTCCGGCTGCGAGCGGCGCATACGGATCACCGTGCCCGTGATCCGTACCGGCACGGACGGCTCGTCCTGGAGGTAGCGTGCACCAGCCTCGCGAAGCGCGGGCAGGTCGCCCGGCGAGAACTCCACCGGCTCGCTCGATGCCACGCACCCTCTCGGCACCCCGGCTGCGGGAGACCACTGCAGCGCGATGCTCGCCCCCTCCGAGCCGCGCACGAGTGCGATGACCGCCTCCGTCAGCTCCCGGCTGACGCCCACCCGCACGGCCGCGTCGAAAGCCTCCATGCCGCCGGTCGCGCGCTGGTAGTCGGCGGCCTCGCGGGCGGCGTGCAGCGCGTGGTGGAGCCGGACCGCCACCGCGCGGCCGCTCTCCACGGGCATGAACGCGGCGAAGCTGCAACCGCCCGGCGCCGGTCCCACCAGTACCCCTTCCAGCATGGCCTGCGCCTGCCGCCGGTGGCGCGCGCCGTAGTAGCCCGCGCGGGCGCGTGCCGCGAGTGCCCCGGCCATCAGCATCTGCCGGGCGGCTGAGCGCAGTTGGTCCTGTACGGCCCACGAGGCCGCGCCCGAGGGCGCCGGCGGCACATCGCGCCACCACCGGATCTCGTCGCTGGGTACGGTCAGCCCGACCAGCACCTCGCGGGCCGACTGCTCGCCGCCGCGCGCGAGCGCGCTGAGCGCGGTGAGCGCCTCGCCGAGCAGGTCCTCGCAGTCGGGGAATGATCTGCTCGCCGGTAGGAGCAGGCTCGTACGGCCCGCGAGCGGCCCCGGCGGTGTCCAGCGCGCATAGCGCCCCGGCGCGCCGCCGCGCCGCCGCCAGCCGTGCCGGTCGAGCAGCGCGCCGAGGACGACGGGGTCGACCAGGGACGGGTCCGGCTCTCCGCTCCCGTACCAGGGGCTTGGCACTGCGGCCGGCTGCGCCAACTGGTGGATGGAGCCGATGGAGCGGACCGGCTCAAAGGGCTCGATCGCCTCCAGGGACTCGACCGACTCGTCGAATGGCCGGTGCATCAGGGTCTCCCTCCCGTCCCCACCCTCGTCATGATCTCGCAGAGCGCCCGGTCGTCGAAGATCCGTGAGGTGGGAATCCGCACATTGGTCCTGCGCCTGCCGGTCACCGGGTGGCCGGCCAGGTTGATCCAGTAACAGCAGTGCCGCAGATCGAGCTGGTCGTGGGTGGCGCGCAGCCATTCGTCCTGGGTCCGGGGGACGAGCATCACCACGAGGATTTTGTGTACGGAGACGGGCGTACGGGCCAGCTTCACCAGGTGGTCGTTGTCCAGCGTGAAGGAGAAGCCAGGGCCCGCGGGACGCGGGGCGACCTGATAGGTGCATTTGAGCTGCACCTTGATGGTCACTTCGTCGTCGACCGTGTGTCCGGCTGAGCTGTGACTGACGTGCCAGTCGATGCCGTTGTCGGGGAACGGCTGCGAAAGCGAACAGCCGGCCGCTGCCGCGACCGCGTGCAGGTAGCCCACCTGGAGCGTCTCCATGCAGGCAGTGGTGGCGAGCGAGCCGCGCGACGGTGGGGCCGACTGAGGTCGAAGCGCTCCTCCGCGGCCTTCGGCACGTGCGGTGCCGCCAGGTTCGGGCTGAGCGAGCGCCATTGCTTTTGGTGCCTTCCGGGATGTGCCGGTCAATGTCCTTTACACGACGGGGCGTCAGTTTCGTGCGGGAGCAGTCGCCCCATCCGCAAAAGGGGGGTCAACTTCATTGCGCCCCATTTGTGTTGTCACCGGCCTGCGTACGGTGCAAACAGGGCGGGTATCACCGATTCGGGCAGAGGTATGACGGCATCTGCCAGGCGCGTGCGAGGAGTTCGGGGATGACTCTCTGGTATGACGGCCCGCTGGCCGCATTTGACACCGAGACGACCGGAGTGGACGTCGAGGAGGACCGGATCGTTTCGGCCGCCGTCGTCGTCCAGGACATGGCGGGCGGCCGGACGCGGGTTACCCGCTGGCTGGTCAATCCAGGAATCCCCGTGCCACCTGCTGCCATCGAGGTGCACGGTCTCACGGACGACTATCTGCAGCGCAACGGCCGCTGGCCGGCGCCGGTGATGGAAGAGATAGCCAGGACGCTGGCCGAGCAGTGCGCAGCCACCCGCCCGCTCGTGGTGATGAACGCGCCGTTCGATCTGACGATCCTCGACCGCGAGCTGCGGCGGCACCGCGCGTCGTCGCTCTGCCGCTACCTGGAGAACGTACCGCTGTGCGTGCTCGACCCGAGGGTCCTCGACAAGCACCTCGACCGCTACCGCAAGGGGCGGCGCACGCTCAGCGATCTGTGCGCGCAGTACGAGGTGGAGTTGGACGACGCCCATGACCCGGCCTCGGACGCGACGGCGGCGCTGGAGGTCGTACGAGCGGTGGCGCGCCGTTTCGCCGCGCGGATGGACCGGCTGTCACCGGCCGAGCTGCATACCCTGCAGGCGGTGTGGCACGCGGCACAGGCGCGCGGGCTTGAGGCGTGGTTCGCCCGCAACGGCGCTCCGGAGCTGGTGGATCCGGCGTGGCCGCTGCGGCCCGAACTGCCCGCTGCGGCCTGACAAAAAAGGCCGGCCCGTCAGTGACGGACCGGCCTTTCCCGGTGGGCGATACTGGTTTCGAACCAGTGACCTCTTCGGTGTGAACGAAGCGCTCTCCCACTGAGCTAATCGCCCGGGAACGTCTTGAACAATACAGGCCTCCTCGGGTTTCCTTCAAACTCCCCCGAGGTACACCGCCAGCCCTCGCCGCCCGGCGCGCATCATCGCCGCGTGGTTGGCGCGGAAGACGGGGCGGCACGGTAGCGCCAGCCGCCTCATCAGCGGTTTACGGACCTCGACCTCCTGGTCGTAGATTGCCCGGGTGCCGGTGGAGCGTGCGGTCAGCGTCCACCGGGCCCACCCTTCGAGGTCGCCCGCCAGGCCCACTTCGAGCACCCCGCCGACCGGGTCGCGCAGTCGCGCGCGAGCGGTGACGCGCAGTTCGTACGGGAGGAAGGAGCGGAAGCGCGCGGTGCCGGTGTGTTCGTCGAGGGGGGTCACCTCGCGGACCTGCGGCCACCACAGGGGATAGTCCTCGGCCCGTTCGAGGACCGTGTACACGGCGTTCGGCCGGGCGGTCAGATCCCAGACGCTGCGGAAGCGGTAGTGGCACCAGTTCATGGCACCAAGTCTGCGGGGTCCGGGAAGGCCCGGGAGGGACGGGAGGAACGTACTCAGGCGCCGTCTGAGTATCCGCGCCCATGACGTGGAGTGTGGCGCGGGCCACACTCCGGCACTATGGAGAACGTTCCGCCACCTGCCGAGGAACTGGCGATCCTCGACCGAGAGCTGGCTCAACTGGACGCCCGTCGGGCACAGCTGCTGGCCCGTAGGTCCTGGCTGCTCATTGCGATGCGGCCGCCGCCTGCCGCGCCGGTTGTGTGGGCTGCGCGGCCCTCTGGCGCGCAGCCCTTCGCGCCGCCGCACGAGGCCTCCGCGCCGAGCGTGCAGAACCTGCTGCTCTCCCTGGGTGGGGTGCTCCTGGCCATCGCCGCGATCGCGTTCACGCTGGTCAGCTGGGGTCACATGGGTATCGGCGGGCGCTCGGCGGTGCTCGGCGCGGTGACGGTCGCGGCGCTCGCCGCGCCGGTCGCGCTGCTGCGCAGGCGGCTCACATCGACCGCCGAGTCGGTGGCCGCGCTGGGCCTGGTGCTGACGGTGCTCGACGCGTACGCGCTGCACCGGGTGGCCCTGCCCGAGACCGACGGCCTCGGTTACGCGGCCTTCGCCTCGGCGGTGCTCGCCGGCCTCTGGACCGCGTACGGGCTCTCGCTGGACCGGCTGCGCATTCCGCTGCCGACGGCGGTGTTGACTGCTCAACTCCCGCTTCCGCTGTGGTCGCTGACCGCCTCGGCGGGCGCGCCGCCGCTGGAGTGGGCTCTGTTGGCGACTGCCGCGCTCGGTGTCGCGGTCGCGCTGTGGGGCAGGCAGGGCGGGCCCGGGGCCGTACGGGTCTGCGCCGTGACCGGCGCGGTGGTGACGGGCGGCTGGGCGCTGCTGATCGGCTGTCTGCGGTCCGTGTCAGCCGACACGCCGCTCGCTGCCCTCGCGCCTGCTGTACTGCTGCTCGTGGGGGCCGGTCTGGCGCTCTTCGCGGCCTGGCGCGCGCCGTCGGCCGCCGTCGTCACCTCGGTGGTGGCGGGCCTCACGGCGATCGTGGCGGTGGGCGGCACAGCCCGCGCGGCGGTGCCTGAGGAGTGGGCGATTCTGGCCTATCTGCTGTGCGCGGTCGCGTTGTTGCCGGTGGTACGGGCGGGGCTGCCGCGCGGCCTGACCTCGGGCCTGACCGGCGCGGCGGGCGCGGTGCACGCTGCGGCGGCGCTCTCGGCACTGCCGTTGGTGGTGTTCACGCTGGCGGGTCCGGCGGCACAGCTGAACGACATCTGGTCGGGGGCGCCGGAGGACGCGCGCGGGGTACTGGGCGGCCTGGAGCTTGCGGAGTCAGGCCTAACGGCGGCACCGCTGGTACTGCTGATCGTGGCAGCGGTTCTGGCCACGGCCTCCCGCTGGTGGCCGGCCCGGAGTGCGGCCTCCGCCGGTTCGCTGCGCTGGGCTGCGGGACAGCCCTCGGGCGCTCCCGGTCCCACCTCGTCGAGCCTTGGCGCATCGACGCCGGGTGCGGGACGGGGATCACCTCCGCCGCCCACTGGCGCACCCGGCCAGGCCGCAGGTACTCCGGACCATGCGGCTGCGGACCGCCCCGGCCCCACGGGCCTGTCGGCGGCCGGGGAAGCCGCCGTGCCCGGCGGGACGCCCGCTCCGGCGGCGGCCCCGTCCAGCCCCGGCGCATCGACATCCGGCACGGCAGCGGGATCGCCCCCGCCGCCGCCCACCGGCGCACCCGGCGCGGCAGGTACCTCCGGCCGAGCCGCAGGTACCCCGGGCCAGGGCGCTCCGGACCGTGCGACGACCCCGCCCACCGGCGCACCCGGCCCGGGCCCAGGTCCGGGAGCGGGAGCGGGAGCGGGAGTCGCCGGAGCATCGTGGGCCGCCGCCAGGAGTGGTGGCCTTGTCCTCGCGTGGGCGGGGCTGCTTGTGCTGCCGCCCGTGCTCGATCTCGGCTACGCGGCGGCCGTGACCTGCCACCTGCTGCTGGCCATCGCCGCCCTGGCGCTCGCCGTGCGCCCCACCCGGCGCGCCACGGCCACGGCCACCGCCACCGCCACCCGCGCCGTCGCCCTCGTCTGCGGCCTCGTGGGGGCCGTAAGCGTCGCCCTGCTGTCCCTCGCCACCCGCCCCGCCACCTTCGCCGTGCTGGGCGTCCTGGTCGTCGCCCTCGCGGCAGCCGCCGCAGCCGCCGCCGCCGCCCGGCCGCCCCGCGCCATCGCCCCGGTGCAGGCTCTCCTCGCCTGCGCCGCCACGGTCTTCGCGACCGGGCTCGTCGGTGCGGTCGCCGCTGACGCCGGGCTTCCGGCCCACCGGGCCGCCCTGGCGCTCCTCGCCGTCCCCGCCGTCGTGGCTCTGCTCGCCGCCCGGCTCGGCCGTCACCCCGTCGCCCTGCCCCTGGAGCTCACCGGCGCCACGGCGGGTCTGCTCGCGGTGGGCCTCGCCGCCGGGCACCGGCCGACCCTGGCCCTCGTGCTCGCGCTCTGCGGCGTCATCGCCGCCGGTACGGCGCTACGGGCCGAACACCGCCCCGTCGCCGGATATCTCGCGGCAGTGCTGTTCGTCCTGGCCACCTGGGTACGGCTGGCCGCGTCGGGCGTCGCGTCCCCGGAGGCGTACACCCTGCCGGTCACCGTCCCCGCGCTCGTCGTGGGCGTGCTGCGCCGCCGTCGCGACCCGGAGGCGTCGTCGTGGACGGCGTACGGCCCCGGTCTGGCCGCCACGCTGCTGCCGAGCCTCGTCGCGGCCTGGGGCGACGAGCACTGGGCGCGTCCGCTGGCGCTCGGCGGCGCGGCCCTGGTCCTGACCCTCGTCGGTGCGCGGCTGCGGCTTCAGGCGCTGCTGGCGCTCGGCGGCGCGGCGCTGTCGCTGGTCGCGCTGCACGAGCTCGCGCCGTACGTCGTACAGGCCGTCGGGGCGCTCCCCCGGTGGCTGCCGCCCGCGCTGGCCGGGCTGCTGCTCCTCGGGGTGGGCGCGACGTACGAGCAGCGGCTGCGCGACGCGCGCAAGCTGCGGAACACCCTCGCCCGCATGCACTGAAACGCCGGAAACCCCGGAGACTTGGAGTCTCCGGGGCTTCCGTCCGGGTGGGCGATACTGGGTTCGAACCAGTGACCTCTTCGGTGTGAACGAAGCGCTCTCCCACTGAGCTAATCGCCCGGCGCACCGGAAACTTTACCGCATGTCAGCGGCGGCCTCTGACCAAATTCCGGGTCACTGCTTGATCTTCCAAGGCATCTCCATTCCGAACTTCCAGAGATAGATTCCGAGCAGTACGGCGATGATCACGACACCGATCGTGGTGATGATGATGTTCCGTCGCCGCACCCTGGGATCGAGGGCCTTCTGAGCCGCCTCCGTGACCTTGCGCTTGGTCCAGCGCAGCACCAGCTGCGCCCAGACGAACTCGGTCGCCCAGATCGCCATGCCGCCGAAGATCACCAGCCAGCCGGGACCCGGCAGCGGCAGCATCACGATGCCCGCGCCGACCACCGCGAGGCCGACGACGAAGACCCCGACCTGCCAGCTCAGATGCAGTGTCCTGGACCGCTTGATGAAGTGCGGTGCCTTCGAGCCGAGCAACTGCTCCGGCGTCACGGTCACGGTCAGTCCCGTGTCCTCGTCCACCGTCGCGTCCACCAGCCCCTCTGCCGCCGCGTCCGGCGTCGCGTCCCCCGCCGCGGATCGTGAAGGTGTCGCCGCGACACCTTCGCTCCGCTCTCCCCGCTCGTCACTCTCCGCATTCATGATGCCAAACCTACCGGATCACGTCGCGTCACCAGAATGGCGGTACAACCGAAAGTCTCGCACCGCCGTACGAGCGACCTGAAGGATCACAAAACGGTCAGAGGGGTTTACAACGGCACCGTAGGTGGCATGTCGATTTCGCCGACGTGCGAATCCCCGAGCGCACACTGAGCGAAAGGCCCTGGCGCTTATGAACACCACGGTCAGCTGCGAGCTGCACCTGCGCCTCGTTGTATCGAGCGAGTCCTCACTGCCTGTACCCGCGGGCCTGCGGTATGACACGGCCGATCCTTACGCCGTGCACGCCACTTTCCACACCGGAGCCGAAGAGACGGTCGAGTGGGTATTCGCCCGCGATCTTCTCGCCGAGGGCCTGCACCGGCCCACCGGCACGGGTGACGTCAGAGTCTGGCCGTCCCGCAGCCATGGCCAGGGCGTCGTCTGCATCGCCCTGAGCTCCCCGGAGGGCGAGGCCCTCCTCGAGGCGCCCGCGCGCGCCCTGGAGTCGTTCCTGAAGCGGACCGACGCCGCGGTGCCTCCGGGCACCGAGCACCGTCACTTCGATCTCGATACGGAGCTCTCGCACATTCTGGCCGAGAGCTGAACCAGAGCCGGCCGAGGGGCTGAGCCCGGACAGAGACCTGCACGGCGCCGTCCGAAACTCGGGGCGACGGCGCCGCGCGGACAACCACATACGGGACGACCCCACACGGCGGACAACGGCGCCGCCACCGCGGAATCCAGCGCGGTGGCGGCGCCGTTGCGCTCCCTCTCGGCCGGTCCCCCGCCGCCAACGGCTAAAGTCGGCGCAATTCGGCGGGCACCGGCCCGCGGCAGGCAGGCACCCAGGCCAGGGAGTGCATCGTGCTGATTCCCCACGACACCCGGATCGCCCTCGAGACCGTCGTCGATCTGGTGAACACCGCACCCGACGGCGGACAGGACGACGCACTCGCGGATCTCGCGGGGCTGTACGACTTCGTACGGAGCCACAACGTCAGCGGTGTGGGCGACCTCGGCCCGCGGGACCTGAAGGCGGTGCGTGGCGTACGGGCACGGTTCGCGGAGATCTTCGCCGCGCCCGACAGCCGTACCGCCGCCGCGCTGGTCAACAAGCTCGTCGCGGCGGCGGGCACCACCCCGCAACTCACCGACCACGACGGCTACGACTGGCATGTGCACTACTTCGCACCCGGCGCGTCGGTCGCCGATCACCTCGCGGCGGACTGCGGGATGGCGCTGGCTTTCATGGTCGTCGCGGGCGAGGAGGAGCGGCTGCGGCGCTGTGAGGCGCCGGACTGCGGACGCGCCTTCGTCGATCTTTCGCGCAATCGCTCCCGTCGCTACTGCGACAGCCGCACGTGCGGCAACCGCCTGCATGTCGCCGCGTACCGCGCGCGCCGCAAGGAAGCGGCCGGCTGAGGACCACAGGCGTGACAGGTGTCATACGCATCACAGCAGGAAAAGATCGTGTACCGCGGCCATGAGCAGCAAGCTGCCGATCACCGCGAGAAAGATCATCAGGGGTGGCTGGGAAAGCGCGAAGAGGCAGCCACGCGGCTCTTCGCTCGGTGCGGGGGCCTTGCCCCGGGAGGTATCGAGCATCTCGGGGTGATGATGACGCAGAGCGCGCCCTCATGATCAATCAACACGCCCCGCGAGCGCGGCAGTTCATCACTTCCCGTGGCGCGTCCCTGCCTGCGGCGATCAGATCCCGTGCTTCTTGAGGATGGCCTCGATATCGCTGAAGTCGTCACCCGAGCCGGCTGCCTTCGGCTTGGCCTTGGGCTGCGCTGCCTTGGATTGGCCCGCGCTGCCCGGCCCGAGGGAGGGCGCCGACGCCGCCGGGGCGACCGCCTCGCGCTGTGCCGCCTTGGTGGCGGCCCTGCGCTCCTTACGGGTCCCGCCGCGGCGCCGCTCCACGGCCCGGGTGCTCATGAAGAGCAGCCAGGCGCCGCCGAGCAGGCCGAAGCCGAGCCAGGCGGTCGGGCTGAATGCCGTGTCGACGGCCCATTCGACCGCGCCGGTCAGCACCAGACCGATGGGCACCAGGGAGTAGGCGGCGATCCGGGTCGCGGCGAGGAAACGCTTGCGGTACGCCGTGACAGCGGCGATGCCCAGGCCCGCCGCGGACACCGCGGAAAAAATGGTCTCGGCAAGCATCCGGTCCTCCAGGCATTCGCGGGCAGGGGCGGCTACGTCCCTTCCATCCTGCACCGTCCGGCACGGTCCGGGCCACGGTCCCGTACGACCTCAGGGGGGATCTCCGGGAGATCCCCGGAAGATATCCGGGGCATCCCCGGGATTGACTCCTCCGCAGGTCCCGGTTGGGGCGCGCGGGAGGGTACTGGGAGACTTGCCCCATGAGCGACTCCCCCACCGCACACTCCACCATTCGCACCGATCATCCCGTTCGTCCCGTTCTCGATGTGTGGTGCGAGCTTCAGTGCCCGGACTGCCGCAGCGCCCTGGACGATCTGCGGGCCCTGCGCGAGCGCTACGGCGACCGGCTGGAGCTGCGGCTGCGGCACTTCCCGCTCGACAAGCACAGGCACTCCTTCGCCGCCGCCCAGGCCGCCGAGGAGGCGGCCGAACAGGGCAAGGGCTGGCCGTACGCGGAGGCCGTACTGGCACGCGTGGCGGACCTCGCGGCCGAGGGCGAGCCCGTCCTGCTGGAAGTGGCGCGGGAACTGGGCCTGGACGCCGAGGAGTTCGACACCGCCCTGATCGACGGGCGGCACATCCTGATCGTGGACGCCGACCAGGCCGAGGGCAAGGCGATCGGCGTCACGGGCACGCCGACGTACGTCATCGACGGTGAGCGTCTCGACGGCGGCAAGAGCCAGGAGGGACTGCGGGCGCGTATCGAGGAGATCGCCGACCGGCTGCTCGCCTCCTAGGCCTGGAGAGTCCACAGCACTCAGAGCACTCAGAGCAGCTAGAGCAGGTGCTTGAAGACGTTGACCGAGGTCGTTTCGTAGCCGAGTGACTCGTAGAGCCCGACGGCCGGGGTGTTGTCCGCGAAGACGTGCAGTCCGAGCAGGCGCGTCCCGGCCTCCAGCACGACGCGTTCGGCGAGCAGCATCAGGGAACGCCCGTGGCCCGCACCGCGCCGCGCCTCGGCGACCTCCACGTCGTACACGTACGCCCCCTGCTCACCGGGACGCACCTCGCGCGGCCCGATGAAGACGTGGCCGACGACCGCTCCCTCATGGACCAGGACGTTCAGGAAGGTCCGGGGGGTCGCGCGGCCCTCGGGCAGCATGTCGCGGTGTTCCGCCTCGGACTTGGCGCGCGCCACCTCGGGCGGGATTCCGCGGTCGGCCCAGCTCCGCGCGTAGTTCTCGACGGCCGTCTCCCGCCACGACACGAACTCCGCCTCGGTCATCGGGCGGCCCTCGACGTGCGCGGGGAGCGCGGGCGGCCGAGCGGGGAGTTCCTTGAGCATATTGCGGCTGCGTACGGTGTATCCGAGGGCGGTCGTCAGGCGCAGGGCCGCAGTCGCCTCGGGCGGCACGGACACCAGTACCTGGGTGCAGCCCCAGCCGCGCAGCACCTCCTCGGCGGCGAGCGCGGCGACGGTCCCGCGTCCGCGCCGCCGGTCCGGTTCGTCGATCCCGAGCGAGCGGATGGTGCCCGCCTTGGCGCCCATGGCGGGCAGGGTCGCGAGCTCGGTCGTGCCGACGGGACGGCTGTTCACGCAGACCTGGTACGTGCGTGACGCCGCGCCGTCCGCTTCGTGCTGGATCGGCCCGGTCGGCCGCAGGGTGGTGGTCATCAGGGGTGTTCTACCTCTCCGACGGCCGCCCGTCACGGGGTTTTGCCGAGCCGGCGGTTTTGCCAAGCCTCTGCCGCTACGGAGGTTTACGGGGCTTTCGGGTCCCGGTCGGCCGCCGCGCGCTCCTCGAAGATCCGCAGCGCCTTGGCGGTCACCGGTCCCGGCGCGTCCGCGAGCTCCCGCCCGTCCACGCGCCGTACCCCCTGGACGTCGCGGAGCGTGGAGGTGAGGAAGATCTCCTCAGCCCGGTCCAGCACGTCGAAGGGCAGGTCCGTCTCCTTGGCTCCCGTCCATGCCACGGTCAGCGCGCGGGTGATGCCCGCCAGGCAGCCGGAGGCGAGGGGCGGGGTGTGCAGTTCCCCGTCGAGTACGACGAAGACATTGGAGCCGGTGCCCTCGCAGAGCTGTCCGACCGTGTTGGCGAAGAGCGCCTCGGAGGCGCCCTGTTCGCGCGCCCTGGCGAGGGCGACGACATTCTCCGCGTACGACGTCGTCTTCAGGCCGGTCAGGGCGCCGCGCTCATTGCGCGCCCAGGGGACGGTGATCACGCTGGTGGTGTCGTGGCGGCGCTTGGCCTCGCCGAGCGCGACGACGAGCGTCGGGCCCGCGGTGCCGCGGTCGGAACCGAGGGGCGAGAGGCCGCCGGTGTAGGTGATACGCAGTCGGCCGAGCGCCATGGGGTTGGCGGCCAGGACGGCGGCGCAGGCGCGGCGCACCTCGCCGTGGTCCGGGTCCGGCAGACCGAGGCCGCGGGCCGAGCGGGCCAGCCGGTCGAGATGCAGGGTGAGCGCGAAGGGCTGTCCGTGGACCGCCTGCACGGTCTCGAAGACGCCGTCGCCGACGGTGAGCCCGTGGTCGAACACGGACACGCTCGCGTGATCGGCGTCCGTCAGTGCGCCGTTGACCCAGAGCTTCATCCAGCTGTCCTTCCGCTTGCCTCGTATGCGTCGTGTGCGTGGTATGCGTCGTACGCGGCGGTGTGCCCACCCGTGTACTCACCCGACGCTACCGCGAGCAGCCGGGATGCCTTCAGCTCGGTCTCCTCCCACTCGCGCTCCGGGTCGGACCCCCAGGTGATCCCGGCACCGGTGCCGAAGCGCAGCACCGGGCCCCCGGGGTCGGCGCGGTCGATCCAGAAGGTACGTATGCCGACGGCGAGTTCCGCCGTACGCCGGTCGGCGTCGACCCAGCCGATGCCTCCGCAGTACGGGCCGCGGGGGACCGCCTCCAGCGCCTCGATGATCTTCAGGGCGCTGTACTTGGGCGCGCCGGTCACCGAGCCGGGCGGGAAGGTGGCCGCCAGCAGGTCCCGCCAGCCCGCCTCGGGGGTCAGTTCGCCGCGCACGGTGGAGACGAGGTGCACCAGACCGGGGTGGGCCTCGACCGCGCACAGCGCCGGGACGGTCACGGTGCCCGTGGCGCAGACCCGCCCCAGATCGTTGCGGACGAGGTCCACGATCATCACGTTCTCCGCGCGGTCCTTCTCCTGCAGGTCCTCGGCGGTGCGGCCGGTGCCCTTGATCGGCCCGGACTCCACGGCCCGCCCGGCGCGCCGCAGATAGAGCTCGGGCGAGGCGGTGGCGACCTCCACGCCGTGCGCGGGCAGCCGGATCGTTCCTGCGTACGGAGCGGGGTTGCCGCGCGCCAGCAGCGCGGTGAGGGCGTCGACGTCGGCCGCGGCCGGGTCGGGCAGCGGCGCGGACAGCACGCGGCAGAGGTTGGCCTGGTAGACCTCGCCGGCCGCGATGTGCTCGCGGATACGGCGTACGCCCGCGGTGTACGCGGCGCGGTCCAGCGACGACGTCCAGGCGTCGGCGGCGGGGCCCTGCCAGCTGCCCGACGGCCCGGGCACCGCCTCGGTGCGCACATCGCCGAAGCGAGCGCAGGTCAGGCGGCCCTCGAAGTCCGCGGCGACGGCCCAGAAGCCGGTCGAGTCGAGGGCCTCGGGGTCACTGGTGACATCCATGAGGTCGGAGGCGACGAGGCGGCCGAAGCGCGCCAAAGGAGCGAGGTCGTGCACGTCTGTGAGTCTAGGGCCGGTCCATGGCGAGGCCCCGGCCGGTGCCGATGACCTGGTGCGACCCGGTCACACCTCAGCATGCTGCGGAAACGCGTTTTTGTGCTGGCCCGGGAATCCGCTAGAGTTCAACACGTCGCCGGGACACGCAAGTGAACCGGGAGCGACAGGCGGACGTGGCTCAGTTGGTAGAGCATCACCTTGCCAAGGTGAGGGTCGCGAGTTCGAATCTCGTCGTCCGCTCGACGGGGGATCTTCCCGAACCCCTGTACTCCGGGTGGAGTGGCCGAGAGGCGAGGCAACGGCCTGCAAAGCCGTCTACACGGGTTCAAATCCCGTCTCCACCTCCAAGGACGATTAGCTCAGCGGGAGAGCGCTTCCCTGACACGGAAGAGGTCACTGGTTCAATCCCAGTATCGTCCACTGGATCCCACAAGGATCCCCCGCGCGATTAGCTCAGCGGGAGAGCGCTTCCCTGACACGGAAGAGGTCACTGGTTCAATCCCAGTATCGCGCACCAGAGCACACCAGATCGGAGCCCCCGGCCGCCTCGGCGACCGGGGGCTCTGTCGTGTGCCCGCGCTTCCCCGCTTATCCCGTGAAAAGCTGGGTGGCCTTGCGGATCAGTTCGTACAGGCCGTAGGCGAAGGGCACGGCGACCCAGAGCCAGACCGCGACGCCGAGCGCTCTACGACTCCTGGTGCTGCTGCTCACGGGTCCTCCCTTCCTGCTGCGGCTCGTGGAAGCGCGGGTGCACGGGCCGTACGAGCTCGTTGGCGGCGAACCCCACCACCAGCAGCCCGATCATGATGTACAGCGAGGCCGTGTAGAGGCTGGGACCCGAGCGGCCCGCGGACTCCTGGGCGTCCGCCACCCGGTTGACGATCAGCGGGCCGAGCACGCCCGCGGTGGACCAGGCGGTGAGCAGCCGGCCGTGGATGGCCCCCACCTGGTAGGTGCCGAAGAGGTCCTTCAGATAGGCGGGAATGGTCGCGAAGCCGCCGCCGTAGAAGGAGAGGATCACCAGCGCGCAGACGACGAACAGCGGGGTGGAGTCGTTGCCGAGCTGCACGATCGCGAGGTACATCAGCGCGCCGACGCCGAGGTAGACGCGGTAGATGTTCTTGCGGCCGATCAGGTCCGAGGCGGAGGACCACAGGATGCGGCCGGTCATGTTCGCGAGGGAGAGCAGGGCGACGAAGCCCGCGGCGGCGGAGGCGGTGACTGCGGCCGACGTACCGGCGAAGAAGTCCGTGATCATCGGGGCGGCCTTCTCCAGGATGCCGATGCCCGCGGTGACGTTCATGCAGAGGATCACCCACAGGCACCAGAACTGCGGGGTGCGCAGGGCGTTGCGGGCCGAGACATTGGCGGCGGTGATCAGGGCGCGGGTCTGGGCCTTGGGCTGCCACCCCGGGGGTTTCCAGCCGTCGGGCGGTACGCGTACGAGGGCGACGCCCAGGGACATGAAGGCGGCGTAGGCGAGCCCGTGGACGAGGAAGGTGGTGGCGATGCCGGAGCTGTCCGTGCCGAAGGACTCCAGCATCTGGCTGGACCAGGGCGATGCGATCAGCGCGCCGCCGCCGAAGCCCATGATGGCGATGCCGGTGGCCATGCCGGGGCGGTCGGGAAACCACTTGATGAGGGTGGAGACCGGGGAGATGTAGCCGATGCCGAGGCCGATGCCGCCGATGAAGCCGTAGCCGAGGACGACGAGCCAGTACTGGCGGGTGGCGGCGCCGAGAGCGGCGACCAGAAAGCCGGAGGAGAAGCAGACGAGGGAGACGAACATCGCCCAGCGCGGGCCGTTTCGTTCGACGAGCGTGCCGCCGAAGGCGGCGGAGAGGCCGAGCATGACGATGCCCAGCTGGAAGGGGAGGGCGCTGGCGGTGCCGGATAGGTCGAGCGAGGACTCGAGTGGGGGCTTGAACACGCTCCAGGCGTAGGCCTGTCCGATGGAGAGGTGGACCGAGAGCGCGGCGGGCGGGATGAGCCAGCGGCTCCAGCCCGGGGGTGCGACGGTGCGGGACCTGTCGAGGAAGGTCATGGCCAAAACCTTAGAGATCTGGCATGGGCATGACTAGATGACCAGAGACTGCGGGCCCGGGTGGAGGACCCGGGCCCGCAGCGGATTCAGGAGAAATTCGATGGAGCGGTGAAGCGATGAAGAAGATGGAGAAAGGGTCAGGAGGAGAAGAGCATCCGGCCGAAGCCCTTTTGGCGGTGGTGGCCGCCGTGGTGCCCGCCGTGCTGCGGCGCGCCCCAGGCGGGGGCCGGAGCGGCCGGGTAGGCCTGCGGGGCCGGGGGCACGGGCGGGGCCGCCTGCTGCGTCCACTGGGACTCGAGGCGGGTCAGGGACTCCAGCTCGCCGTAGTCGAGGAAGATCCCGCGGCAGCCGCTGCACTGCTCGATCTGGACGCCATTGCGGTTGTACGTGTGCATCGCTGCGTGGCACTTGGGGCACTGCATGGTCTGCTCAGCTCCTCGCCGTTCGGTGACTGGAGGCTCAGCCTACGACGGAGGCCGGGACTCCAACTCGGGCGGGAGTGCCGCGATTCGGGCACAGGCGTCGATCATGATCTGTTCGACCTCGTCCAGGTCCCGGTGTTCCGCGGCGGATTTCGCGAGGGCTAGGGCGGCGGTCTGCACGGTCAGGGCGCGGGCGGGGATGTCGAGTTGGGGCCAGGGGTCGCCGTCGGCGGGGACGGCGGGGCCGTGTGCCGCCCTGTACGCGCCGAGGAACCGCTGCCACGTGTCCGGGGCCAGCAGTCCGGCGGCGTACCAGGCAGCGGGCCGCGCCAGGTCCCAGGCGGGGTCCCCCAGGCCGAGGTCGTCGACGTCGATCAGCAGCCAGGGGCCGCCGGGGGCGGGGTGGCGTACGAGCTGGCCGAGGTGGAGGTCGCCGTGGCACAGCGTCCCGTCGCGGGGCGAGGGGGCCTCGTCGCGGGCCCAGGCGGGGAGGCGTTCCCAGGCGCGCTGGACGGTGGCTACGGCGGCGGGGTCGACGGCACCGGCGGTGGCGGCGGCAGTGGCGGCAGCCGGGCGGTGCGCGGCTGCCGCCCACATCCGGGCGTGGGCCCGGGCCGCCTTGGCGGGGCCGCGCATGGGCGGGAGGGGCACGGGGAGTTCGGCGAGCGGGAGGGAGTGCAGCCGGGCGATGAGGACGGCGGCGTCCTCCCAGGGCGCGGCGTCGGGCTCTTCGGGGTCGACGGGGGCGCCGTAGGGCCAGGTGGTGACGGGACGGCCACGGATGCCGCGTACGTGGTCGGGCGGGGGTGGCAGCGGGGGCAGCAGGATCCCGGCGAGCAGGGGGTGCGCGGCGACGGCGAGCCGGGCGCGGTGTCCGTCCGGGTCGGTGCCGGGGGCGTGCGCCTTGGCGACGGCCTCCCCGTGCCGTACGACGGCGCCGTCGGCCCGGTCCGCGAGGACGGCCTCGTCCCGGCCGCAGGCGCGGCAGTTCTGCTGTGGCGCGGGCAGATGGGCGGCGTCACGGGCAGCGCGTGCGAGCGCGCGTACGACGGCTGCGGTCACGGTCTCCCCCGGCGGTTCGGCACGCTCCGGCTGGGCGGTTGTCCCTGGCCGGCGCGATGCGGTTCGGCTGGGAGCCTACGCGGAGGCCGAGTACCGGTCGCGGGCGGCGGTGGTGCGGGCGGCTCCTTCCGGCTTGGCCTGCTCTGTCGCCCTGCCAGGGCCCGAAGCCGGGCGCTTCCCGCGCCTTTGGGCGGGGATATGGGGTGGGGCCTAGGAGACCGATGAAGATCTTAAAATCGCGCCCGGGTTGCACCGGTTCGATCTGATTGATATTTACCGGCAATCCGGGGTGAATCGGGCGGCCCGAGCAAGATCTTCAGGAGTCTTCCAGGGCGTGTTTTAGAAGTAGCGCCCCGTCCGCCCGTAGGGCGGGCCCTGCGGCGTCTGGTGCGTGCAATCGTAAGGCGGTGGGGGCACCCCCAGGCGAAGCTCTGGGGGAGCGCGTGCCAGGCGTCGCGGGGCTGGGGGTCCTCCCCCTGGCTTCTCCCCCGTGGCTTCGCACGGGAGGTGCCCCCAGGGGACCCCCACCGGACGAAGTCCAGGGGGAGGGACTTCTCAAACACGCCCTGCTGCCCCAGCACCCCTGGACGGGAGGTCAGGCGGGGGCTGACCTCCCGCGCCCCCAGGCGCAGGCGCAGGCGCCGGCTTCGCTGTGCTGAGGCCCAGAGCGCGACTCGACCGTGGCGCAACGCGGGCACAGCGCAAGGTCACCGGGGCGCAAGGCGGCCGGGCCGCACGCACAGGCGGCGAAGGGCGCGGAAACGAGCCCGGGCAGCGCGATGGCCGGTCAGCTCCCCAGCTGACCGGCCAAACGCTGCCGTCCGCCGCACCCCCGTCCCCACGGGGTTGTTGGCCGGATGTCCCCGACCCGGACCGCTCTTCCGGGTCCGGGGCGCCTATCAGCGCCCCAGCATCAAGCCTACGGACGACGCTTGTGTGACCACTGCTTCCCAGCCGCCGAAGACGACTACCAGCAGGGCCGCCAGAGGAAGAACCATCGCCGTCGCCACCAGTGGGTGGCGCGTACCGGACGGGCTGCCGCCGAACGCGGCGAATGCCTTGCGTCCCTGCGTGCGGCTCATCGTCCGCCAAGCCGTGTCCGCCATGGTCCCTCTCCTGTCGTATGTGGCAGCGGCGGGTGTCTGACCTCGGGGGACGAGTGCTACACCCGCCGCTTGACCTCAACACTAGGCAAACCGCGAGGCCCTGACGTCATGCCCGCGTACCGATTCCCGGGCCTCCCGGAGGATGAGCACCGCCCGGCGGTGTACTCCCCAGGGTGGAGACGCGGCCCCAGGACTTGGGGTCTTCCCGGAGGGGTCGCTCTCGGTGGGCTCACTCTCGGAGAAGTCACTCCGAGACGTCCTCCCGGGGCACCGGCTGCTCCACCAGTGCCAGCACTCGCGTGGCCATGAAGCGGGCCGTCCGCACCACCGTGCCGGTTCGGGTGACTTCGCTCACTTCCACCACCCCTCTGCGGACCGCTGTCTCGACCCGGCGGCCCGCCCGGCTCGCCACCACTTCATACGTACGGGTCGTGTCCCCGGCGTCCACGACTATCTCCACCCGGTCACCCTTCATCGATCCAATCCCCCTTCTGCGACGGACCTTTGAGATCTCGCACGGCCCCGGGAACATGGATCCGGCGTCCCCCTGACCACACTTCAAGTTTCGCACCGACCACTGACAATCGGCTGGGCCGCGAGGGCGCGGCCTATGAGCACACCGGGGCAGGGATACGTAAGCTGTGCCACGTCAAACGGACGACCGTGGCAGCGGGGGTGGGGCATCCCCACCGTAGGTAGGGGACGGACATGGCGATGATGCGGCTCCGGCGCGAGGATCCGCGTGTCGTCGGCTCGTTCAGGCTCCACCGACGGCTCGGCGCGGGTGGCATGGGCGTCGTCTATCTGGGCTCCGACCGCCGCGGCCAGCGCGTCGCCCTGAAGGTGATCCGGCCGGATCTGGCGGAGGACCAGGAGTTCCGGTCACGGTTCGCGCGCGAGGTCTCCGCGGCGCGGCGGATCCGCGGCGGCTGTACGGCGCGGCTGGTGGCCGCCGATCTGGAGGCGGACCGCCCGTGGTTCGCCACCCAGTACGTCCCCGGGCCCTCCCTGCACGACAAGGTGGCCGAGGGTGGCCCGCTCGCGGCCGTCGATGTGGCCTCGATCGGCGCGGCGCTCTCCGAGGGTCTGGTCGCGGTACACGAGGCGGGCGTCGTCCACCGCGATGTGAAGCCTTCGAACATCCTGCTCTCGCCCAAGGGCCCCCGGATCATCGACTTCGGCATCGCCTGGGCGACGGGCGCGAGCACGCTCACCCATGTCGGTACGGCGGTGGGCTCCCCCGGTTTCCTCGCACCCGAGCAGGTGCGCGGCGCGGCGGTCAGTGCGGCGACGGACGTGTTCGCGCTGGGCGCGACGCTCGCGTACGCGGCGACCGCCGACTCTCCCTTCGGGCACGGCAGTTCCGAGGTCATGCTCTACCGGGTGGTGCACGAGGAGGCGCAGCTGCACGGGGTTCCGGACGCGCTGGCTCCGCTCGTCCGGGCCTGTCTGGCGAAGGACCCCGAGGAGCGCCCCAGCACGCTGCAACTGTCGATGCGGCTCAAGGAGATCGCGGCGAGGGAGGCGCAGGGGCTGTCGGAGCCGCGGCCTCCGGTCCGGCGTGAGCGTGGCGCGCGTGAGCGCATCGATCTGGACCGGCCGACCTCGCGCTACTCGGAACGCACCGAGCGCATGGAACGGGCGGAGCGCAACGAGCGGACCGAGCGGACCGAGCGCATGGAACGGCGTCCGTCGGGCACCGGCGGCACCCGTCCGCAGCCGCCCCGCACTCCCTCCCGTACGAACGGCCGTCAGGGCACCAGACCGGGACCCGGCAGCCGTCCGACCTCGCCGGGGCGCCGGCCGGCCAATCCGCGGCTGCTGCGGCAGCGGATCATCGTCTTCTTCGTGGTGACCCTGATTGTGGCGCTGGGGATCGCGGCGGCGCAGCAGCTGTAGGCCGGAGGGCGGTGTGCTTCGCCGTGACGAGCTGTGTCAGGCAGACGTCGGCCTCGTCGCGTAGAAGGCCACGGCAGAGGCAGCGGCAACGTTGAGGGAGTCCACTCCGGCCGCCATGGGGATGCGGACCCATTCGTCGGCCGCGCGAAGGGCGTCGGTCGACAGCCCCTCCCCCTCGGTGCCGAGCAACAGCGCCAGCTTCTCGATCTGTCGGGACGCGAGCTGGTCGATGGTGATCGAGTTCTCTGCGAGGCAGAGGGCGGCGGTCACAAAGCCGTGCTGGCGGAAGAGGTCGACGTCCTTGGGCCAGGACTCCAGCCGGGTCCACGGCACCGAGAAGACCGCCCCCATCGACACCTTCACGGACCGCCGGTAGAGCGGGTCAGCACACCGCGGAGTGAGGAAGACCGCGTCCAGCCCCAGAGCGGCCGCATTGCGGAAGGCAGCCCCCAGATTGGCGTGATCGACGATGTCCTCGAAGATGGCAACGCGCTGACCTGTGTGTTCTTGTCCGATGTTGGTGGCGGTCTGGAGCAGGTCGGTGGCGGTGGGCAGGGGCTTGCGCTGCATGGAGGCGAGCGCGCCGCGGTGCACGTGGTAGCCGGTGACGCGTTCGGCGAGCTCGGGGGAGACCGCGTACACGGGCGCCGGGAGTTCGTCGATGACGTCGCGCATCACATCGACCCACTTCGCGGAGAGAAGCATCGACCGCATCTCGTAACCGGCGTCCTTGGCCCGTCTGATGACTTTCTCGCCCTCGGCGATGAACAGGCCCTCGATGGGCTCGCGCTTGCGCCGGAGCTCGACGTCGGTCAGGCCGGTGTAGTCGCGCAGGCGAGGGTCGTCGGGGTCTTCGACGGTGATGAGATCAGCCACAGGGTGATACTGCCTTCTTCGGGGTGCGGTGCCAACGGGTGCGGCGGAGTTGGGTTACCGCTGGTTACCTCGCTCGTACGGTGACGACATCGCCGATGACGATGACGGCCGGGGGCCGTACGTCCGCGGCCCTGGCCGTCTCGGCGACGGTCGCGAGGGTGGCGTCGACGCGGCGCTGCGCCGCGGTCGTGCCCTCCTGCACCAGGGCGACGGGGGTCTCGGGGCTCTTCCCGTGGGCGATGAGTGTCTGCGCGATCGCGCCGATCTTGTCGACGCCCATCAGGACGACCAGCGTGCCGCGGAGCTTGGCGAGCGCCTGCCAGTCGACCAGCGAGCGCTCGTCGTCGGGGGCGACATGGCCGCTGACGACGGTGAACTCGTGCGCGATGCCCCGGTGTGTGACCGGGATGCCCGCCGCGCCCGGTACGGAGATCGAGCTGGAGATGCCGGGGACGACGGTGCAGGGGATACCGGCCTCGGCAAGGGCCTGGGCTTCCTCCATGCCGCGGCCGAAGACGTAGGGGTCGCCGCCCTTGAGCCGTACGACTGCCTTGCCCGCCTTGGCGTGCTCGATGAGGGCGTTGTTGATGGCCTCCTGAGCCATGTACCTGCCGTACGGGATCTTCGCTGCGTCGATGACGTGGACGTGGGGCGGGAGTTCGTCGAGCAGGTCGCGGGGGCCGAGGCGGTCGGCGATGACGACGTCGGCCTCGGCGAGGAGGCGGCGGCCGCGGACGGTGATCAGGTCCGGGTCGCCGGGACCGCCGCCGACGAGGGAGACGCCGGGGGTCCGGGTGCGGTGGTGGGGCGCGACGAGGGTCCCGTCGCGCAGGCCCTCCACGATGGCGTCACGGACGGCGGCGGTACGGCGGGGGTCGGGGCCGCCGGCCGTGAGGACGGCGACGGTCACGCCCTCGGAACGGCCGGTGGCCGGGGTCCAGGCGGTGGCCGCGGTCGCGTCGTCGGAGCGTACGCACCAGGTGCGGGTGCGTTCGGCCTCGGCGGAGGCGGCGGCGTTGGCGTCGGTGTCGGAGGTGGCGATGAGGGCGTACCAGGTGTCGGCGAGGTCGCCGTCGGCGTAGGCCCGCTTGACCCAGCGGATCTCGCCGGCATCGGCCATCGCCTCGACGGAGGGCGTCGCGGAGGGCGACACGAGGACGATGTCGGCACCGGCGGCGATGAGCGCGGGCAGGCGGCGCTGAGCGACCTGCCCGCCACCGATGACGACGACGCGCCGCCCGGAGAGCCGGAGTCCGACGGGGTAGGCGGGGTGCTCGGCGTGCGACTCGGCCATGGCGGTACAGGCTCCTCGGGCGGGGACGTGCGTATACGGGTCCACTGCGGTTCCGCTGCGGCGGCGAAGCGGCTGGTGGGCGGGGGTGGGGTCCCTCGGACCACTTTACGGGGCGGGGTGTGCGGGTCGCCGGGGTGGCTGGGCGGGGTTGTTCCCCAGCCTTGCCCTTCCGGAAACCGGCGTGGGGGAACGGGGGACTCACGCCCCACACGGTGGGGATCGCCGGCTTCTCGGCGGGCCTGCGCTGGAGGCCGGGGTAACTGAGGGCGGGGTCGTCTCCCCGTCCCGCTCTTCCCCCCGGGGGGGCGGTGGACGTGGGGGCTACGCCCGCGAGGGACGCCAGCTGCGCGGCGGGGCGGCCCCTGGGGCCAGGGCACGCCGTTACGCGGCGTCCCCTGGCCGGGCGCATGGGCCGGACGCCCGCTTGGCCCCCCGGGAGGTCTCAGGGAGGGCGACCCCGGGGGCGAGGCTCCTGAGGACTGGGCTCGCGACGGGGACGCCGCTTCGCGGCCAACGCCCTCGCATCTGCGAGGGGCAGGGGGCGGTCACGAGAATCCGGTTGCGCCGGCTTCGCCGCGGGATCGCCCCCGGCATTCCTGAGCTCCGTCCTTGCGGGCCCGGCCTCCGGCGCGGCTCCAGCTCGGGCCAGGGCCTTTCCCGGCCCCGCCTCCCCCACGCCCTGGGAGACTCATGAAGATCTTGCTCGGGCTGCCCGGCTCACCCCGGATTGGCGTTAAATGTCAATCGGCTTGAACCGGTGCAAGCCGGGCGTGATTTCAAGGTCTTCAGTGGTCTCCCAGGGCGTGTTTCAGAAGTTTCTCCCCCTGGACTTCGTCCGGGGAACCCTCGACCCCGCGACGCCTGGCACGCTCCCCCAGAGCTTCGCCTGGGTGGGGGTCCCCAGCAAAGCGAGGGGGAGTGCCCCCACGCGGTGTTGGCGGTGTTGTCGGAGTCGCCCAAGTACCTGCCCCGGAGCTTCGCCTGGGGGTGCCCCCGTTCGTACGAGGGCGATCTCCCCCTGGCTTCGCCGGGGGACCCCCACCCGCGCGAAGCCAGGGGGGAGAAGCCAGAGGGAGCTATTCTCAAACACGCCCCAGCTGTGTTGTTCGGGGAGGTACGCCCAATCCCGGAACTGGGAAAACCCGGGCCCCCGCGGGCGGGGGACGTGGACGTACGGGCTCACGCCCCCGCCCTGGGGACCGCCGACTTCGCGGCGCGGCCGCCCCGCAAGCCGAGCACGCCATTACGCGGCGACATGCCCCGCCCTGAAGCAACGGACGGGGCACCTGCGACGTTTACTTCTCCGTCACGCCCGCCGAGTCGAACGTCGCCACCTCGTGCATCGCCCTCGCCGCGCTCTGGACCACCGGCAGTGCCAGCAGCGCGCCCGTGCCCTCGCCCAGGCGGAGGTCCAGGTCCACCAAGGGGCGCAGGCCCAGTTTGTTGAGGGCTGCCACATGGCCCGGCTCCGCGCTGCGGTGGCCCGCGATGCAGGCGGCCAGGGACTCCGGTGCGATCGCGCGGGCCACCAGCGCCGCCGCGCCCGCCGAGACGCCGTCCAGCAGCACCGGCGTACGCAACGACGCGCCACCCAGGATGAAGCCGACCAACGCCGCGTGCTCCAGGCCGCCGACCGCCGCGAGGACGCCGATCGGGTCCGCCGGGTCCGGGGCGTGCAGGTCCAGGGCGCGGCGTACCACATCGATCTTGCGGGCGTGCATCTCGTCGTTGATGCCTGTCCCGCGGCCCGTGACCTCGGCCGGGTCCTGGCCCGTGTAGACAGAGATCAGCGCTGCCGAGACGGTCGTGTTCGCGATGCCCATCTCACCGGTGATCAGCGCCTTGTTGCCCGCGGCCACGAGATCCCGCGCCGTCTCGATGCCGACCTCGACCGCCGAGAGCACATCTTCGCGGCTCAGCGCAGGGCCCGCCGTGAAGTCCGCCGTGCCCGCCCTGACCTTGCGCGGCAGCAGGCCCGGCGTGGCGGGCAGCTCTCCGGCAACACCCACGTCCACCACGCAGACCTCCGCCCCCACCTGGTTGGCGAACGCGTTGCAGACCGCCCCGCCGCCAAGGAAGTTGGCGACCATCTGCGCCGTCACCTCCTGCGGCCACGCGGTGACGCCCTGCGCGTGCACCCCATGGTCGCCCGCGAAGATCGCGACCACCGCGGGCTCCGGGATCGGCGGCGGGCACATCCGGGACAGGCCGCTCAGCTGCGCGGAGATGATCTCCAGCATGCCGAGCGCGCCCGCCGGCTTGGTCATCCGCTTCTGGCGCTCCCACGCCTCGCCGAGCGCCTTCGCGTCCAGCGGGCGGATGCTGGTGATGGTCTCCTGGAGCAGGTCGTGCGGCTCCTCGCCGGGCAGGGCGCGGCGGCCGTACGTCTCCTCGTGGACGACCCACGAGAGCGGACGCCGCTTGGACCAGCCCGCCTGCGTCAGCTCGGGCTCCTCCGGGAACTCGTCGACGTAACCGACACACAGATACGCGACGACTTCCAGGTGGTCCGGCAGTCCGAGCGTACGCACCATCTCGCGCTCGTCGAAGAAGCTGACCCAGCCGACGCCGAGGCCTTCGGCGCGGGCCGCGAGCCAGAGGTTCTCCACCGCGAGCGCCGAGGAGTACGGGGCCATCTGCGGCTGGGTGTGCCTGCCGAGGGTGTGACGCCCACCGCGGGTGGGGTCGGCGGTGACGACGATGTTCACCGGAGTGTCGAGGATCGCCTCGATCTTCAGTTCCTTGAACTGCTTGGCCCGGCCCTTGGGTAGCGAGTTGGCGTACGCCTCACGCTGGCCCTGCGCCAGTTCGTGCATCGTCCGGCGGGTTTCGGCGGAGCGGATGACGACGAAGTCCCAGGGCTGGGAGTGGCCGACGCTCGGGGCGGTGTGCGCGGCTTCGAGTACGCGCAGCAGTACGTCGTGCGGGATGGGGTCGGGGCGGAAGCCGTTGCGGATGTCCCGGCGTTCGCGCATCACGCGGAGTACGGCTTCGCGTTCGGCGTCGTCGTACGCGGGGGCGGGCGGTGTCCAGGCGGGGGCGGCCACGGGCGCGGGTTCCGGCGCGGGCTCGGGTGCCAGTTCCAGTGCGCGTTCCGGCGCGGGGGCCAGTGCCAGTGCCGGTGCGGGCTCCGGTTCCGGTGCTGGTTCCGGTGCCAGTTCTGGTACGAGTGCCGGCTCGGGTGCCGGTTCTGGCTCGGGTGCCAGTGCCAGTGCGGGTACGGGTACGGGCTCCGGTTCCGGTGCCGGTTCTGGTACGGGTACCGGCTCGGGTGCCAGTTCCGGCTCGGGTGCCAGTGCCAGTGCCGGCTGGGGTGCGAATTCCGGCTCAGGCTCAGGCTCAGCTTCCAGCTCGAGTACGGGTTCCGGTTCTGGTTCGGGTTCCGGCTCGGGAGCAAGCGCGGGCTCCGGCTCCGGTTCTGGCTCCGGTTCCGGCTCGGGAGCAGGCGCGGCTACGGGCTCCGCGGGAACCTCCGCGGCCACGATCACCTCGGCCACCGGCTCGGGCACGACCTCAGGCTGAGGCTCAGGCTCAGGCGTGAATTCCGGTTCCGGTTCCTGTTCCTGATCCGGTTGCGCCGGCACGGCGACCGGCGTCGGCGCGAGGTGCGGGGTCGTGGGCACCGAACCCTCTACGGGGACGAACTGCCCGGCGGGCGCGGCCTCGGCGACAACCGGCTCGGGCTCAGACTCGGGCTCAGACTCGGGCTCAGGCACAAGCTCCAGCACGGGCACGGGCTCCGGGACGACCGTTTCTGCGGGCGCCTCGGGCGGCATCTGGAACTGCGGAGGCTGGGCATCCCACGGCGCCCCGGCCTGCGGCGGAATCTCCCCCAGCTGCGGCCCCGGCAGCACGGCCGCCGCCTCCTCGCGCGGCATGCCGAGGTACTCCACACCGGTCGGGGGCGAAGCGGGGCTGGGCGCGGAGACGGGGACGGGAACGGCGTGCGACGGCGCACCCGCCGGACCGCGGTCGGCCAGCGAGCGCACCACGCCACCCGAAGTGTCGGGCAGCGGCGGCCCCATATGCAGCGGGCGGCGCGGGGGCGGCGGAGTCGGCGTGGCGGAAGGCGTGGCGGAAGCGGGCGGGACGAGGACGCCGTTGAGGTCGATGGAACCGGAGTCAGGGCCACCGGATGCGTGCGCGCCCGGCTCCTCGGCCACCGGCTGCGCCACAGGGGCAGCCTGGATCTCGGCCTGGACCTCTGCCTGGACCTCGGCCTCCACATACGTGGCAGCCGGAGCCGCAGCCGGAGCGAACGGCTCCGGGCTCGCGAACGCCTCGGCATAGTGCGACTCGGGCGCCACCGGCTCCGGCGCGGGAGCCCCGACGTACTGCTCGGGGACGGGCGGAACCAGCTGCGGGTCGCTCCACGCGCCCTGCGCCCCCGGCATCAGCAGGAGATCGTCTTCTTCGGAACCGTTCTCGGAGGGGTCCAGGAAGGTGTACGCGCCAGGAGCCGGGATACCCGGCTGCTCCACCATGCCTGCGTTCTCCGGCAGCCCGTCGCCCGGGATCTGGCCGGTGTCAGTCATGCGTACCCCTCGCCCATCGCTTGAACTCCTTCGCCCATCACCCGGGGCGCCCCGACCGCGGCACACCTGACGCCCGTCAACAAGAACGAGCGTGTGCGCCACGCGGCACGATGCCCCACGGACAGACACCACGCATTCTCGCGGCCGTTCGCCACCGTGGCACGGAGATCCGCCACGGGCCGCTGTGGGGTGCGCCACGTCGCGCGTCCCACCCGTTCGACGTACCACACACGGGAGCAAAGTGCCCACATTTTTCCGGACATTGGCGAACGAATCCATGAACGACCGGGTGCGGTACAACGATCGGCCAGCCTACCCCGCGCCGCGCGGCACAGGGTCAGTGGGCGCGATTCCGCTGCTGCCCTGAGAGCAGAAAGACGACGGAACGCTCCCGCTCCGCCCATGCCACGGTGTCCAGTTCGACGGACTGCAGCAGCGCGCACTCGACGGCATAACCGCCCGCCGCCAGCGCCGCGCCGATCGCCTCGGCCTGGTCGCGGGTCGAGGCGTGGGCCACGATGCGCTGGGGTCGCCGGTCGGCGCAGGCGGTCACCACCTCCGCTCCCCCGCCCCCGATCCGTACGACATCGGGCTCGGGAAGGCGCTCCAGCACATGCGGCGCACGCCCCTGGACGACCTGGAGCCGCACGCCGGAGCGCCGTGCCGTCGCCTCCGTACGGGCGCAGGCCGCCGGGTCGGCGTCGACGGCGATCACCGCGGCGCCGAAACGCGCCGCCTCAGCCGCGAGCGCCCCGCTGCCGGAGCCGATGTCCCAGACGAGGTCGCCGATGCGCGGCCCGAGGCGGGCCAGTTGGACGGCGCGCAGCTGCATCGACTCGCCCTCCCCCAGCCCGTCGGCACCAGCACCGGAGGTGGGCTCGGGCGGCAGTGCCCAGCCCCGTATCGGGGGCGGATAGCCGGGCTCGCGGCTCGCGATCCAGCCGGCGCCCGGCACCGACCCCGGCACCGATCCCGGCACCGCCCCCGCCACGCTCACCGCCCCGCCGATGACAATGACCACATTCGGGTCGCGCCAGACATGGTCGGCGGCCTTGTCGGAGGTGAGGACGGTGACCTGTTCGCGCTCGGTGCCGAGCTCCTCGCAGATGACGAAGGTACGGTGCACGCCGTCCAGCAGCAGGGCGAGCTCGGCGGGCCCGGCGCCCGGAGAGGTGAGGACGGCGACTTTGGCGTGCGCCCGGCACACATTGACCGCGCGGCGCAGCGTACGGCGGTGGGCGACGACGATCTGCGCGTCGTCCCAGGGCATTCCGGCGCGCGCGAAGGCCGTGGCGACGGAGGAGACCGCGGGTACGACCTCGACCTCAAGACCGTGCTGCGGCGCGCGCAGGGTGCGTACGACGCCGAAGAGCCCAGGATCGCCGTCGGCGAGGACGACGGCGCTGCCGCGGTGTCCGGCGATCCGGCGGGCCGCGAGGTCGACGCTGCCGAGCCGGATGCGTTCGGCGCCCGGCGGCACTTCGGGGAGCGCCAGGTGGTGTGCGGCTCCGGCCACCAGCGTGGCGGCGGAGAGGGCGGACCTGGCAGCTGCGGTGAGGGGCGAACCGTCCCAGCCGATCACCGTGACCCGGTCGGCCATCGTCGTCAGTCTCCTGAAAGTGGTCTGAAGTGGTCTGAAGTCGTCTGAAGTCGTCTGAAGTCGTCTGAAGTCGTCTGAGGTCGTCTGAGGTGATCTGAAGCGGTCGGAAATCGTCGCACGCCGGGGCAGCCCGCAGTGCGGGCATGGCGAGAGTACCCGGAGCGGCTGCCGCCGCCGTCAGCTCCAGTCGGGGAAGGAGGCGTAGCCCGCCTCAGCCAGCTGATCCACTACCCCGTCGAGGTCCTCGGGCAGCAGGCTCCAGACGATCAGGTCGGTGCGGATGTCGGCCCAGCTGCCGTCCTCCCGCTGCGTGCGCGCTATCCAGGCGTTCCGCAGCACACCCTCACTGATGCAGCCGATCTTCTGCGCGACCTGCTGGGACGCGGTGTTGTCGGCGGCTGTACGCAGTTCCATGCGCTCGAACTTCTGGTCCCGGAAGAGCCACTTGGCGACGGCGAGCATGGACTCGGTGGCGTATCCCTCGCCGCGCGCCCAGGGGGCGATGACATAGGACGCCTCGGTGGCGAGTGTGTGCCAGTCGGTGTTCCGCAGGTGGACGATGCCGACGAGCCGCTGCGTGAGGAACTCGGTGACCGCCAGGACGATGCCGCGGCCGTCCGTCCGCTCCGCGGGAGCGATGGCGCGGACCCACTCCTCCGCGTCGGCCGCCGTATACGGGTGTGGCACGGAGGTCCAGGCGGTGATCTGCTCGTCGTTCATCATCTCGGTGTGCGCCGGGATGTCGGCTTCCTCGAAGGGGCGCAGCACCAACCGCTCCGTGCTGATGGACACGTCCGGAAAGGTGGTAGTCATGCGCAGCTCCATGCCGAAGACCGAGGACCGCCAAACGGTCATAGCCGTAAAGGCCGTAAAGGCACAGCATGCAGCATTGGGCGGCGGATGCGCATGACCGGGTGGCGGTGCGGCAGGGCCCCGCGCCCTTCGGAGGGGTGCGCGGGGCCTCGGTCAAGCGGCTTGCCGCTGCCGCTAGTTGGCGGCGGTGCCGAAGGCCGGGACGACCGACCCGGCGTAGGTGTCCTCGATGAACTTCTTCACCTCGGGGGAGTTGAGCAGCCCGGCGAGCTTCGCCACGCGCGCGTCCTTCTCGTTGCCCTTCTTGACGGCGAGGAAGTTGGCGTACGGGTTGCCGTCCGACTTCTCCAGCACCAAGGAGTCTGTGGCGGGCTTGAGGTCGGCCTCGATGGCGTAGTTGCCGTTGATGACCGCGGCGTCCACGTCGTTCAGGGCGCGAGGCAGCGTGGCGGCCTCTATCTCCTTGAACTCCAAGCCCTTCTTGTCCTCGATGTCGGAGAGCTTGGCGTCCGAGCCGACGCCCGCCTTCAGGGTGATCAGGCCGTTGTCGGCGAGCAGCTTGAGTGCGCGCCCCTCGTTGGTGGTGTCGTTCGGTACGGCGACGGTGTGACCGGACTTGATCTCCTTGAGGTCCTTGACCTTCTTGGAGTAGAGGCCCAGCGGCTCCAGGTGCACATTGACGACCGGAACGATGTGGGTGTTGTTCTTCTTGTTGAAGTCGTCGAGGTAGGGCTTGTGCTGGAAGAAGTTGGCGTCCACCTGGCCGCCCTCGGTGGCCGTGTTCGGCAGGACGTAGTCCGTGAACTCCTTGACCTCCAGGTTCAGCCCGGCCTTCTTCGCCAGGTTGTCCTTGACGTAGTTGAGGATGTCGGCGTGCGGCGTCGGGGACGCGGCGACGACCAGCGTCTTGGACTCGTCGGCCGTGGCGCCCGCGGCGGAAGCGGAGGCAGGGTCGGAGGCGGTGCCGCAGGCGCTCAGGCCGAGGGCGAGGGCGGCGGAGGCAGCCGCGGCGAGCTTGATGTTCTTACGCACGAAGAGTGCCTCTTTCTGGTGGAACCGAGCGGGCCCGGACAAGGAGTGCGGGCTTCTGGTGGAGAGAGGGAGAAAGGCGGAGAGAGTCGGTCAGGAAGCGGTACGGCCGCGACGCGCCAGGAGCCGTACGACTCCGTCACCCAGAAGCTGTACGACCGTCACGATCGCGATCAGCACGACGACCGTGACCAGCATGAACGGGGTCTCGAAGCGCTGGAATCCGTACGTCACAGCCTTCGACCCGAGGCCCTCGCCGCCGACCGCGCCGGCCATCGCCGAGTAGCCGACGAGCACGATCACGGTGGTGGTGACCGCCGAGACGAGCGAGGGCAGGGCCTGCGGCAGCAGCACCTTGCGGACGATCGTCGGGACGGAGCCGCCCATCGACTGGACGGCCTCGACCAGTCCGTGGTCGACCTCGCGGATGGCGGTCTCGACCAGCCGGGCGAAGAACGGAATGGCGCCGATGGCGAGCGGCACGATCATCGCGGTGGGGCCGATGAAGGTGCCGACCACGAGCGTGGTGAAGGGGATCAGCGCGATCAGCAGAATGATGAACGGCAGTGAGCGGCCGATGTTCACGATCACGCCGACGACCTTGTTGACCGGGGTGTTCTGGAGCAGTCCGCCCTTGTCGGTGAGGACGAGCAGCACCCCGAGCGGCAGTCCGCCGGCGACGGTGACGAGGGCGGACCACAGCACCATGTAGAGGGTGTCGATAGTGCCCTGGCTGAGCAGCGGCTGCATTTCCGACCAGTTCACTTGGCGCCTTCCTTGGCGAGTACGGCGGCGAGTACGGCGCTCTGCTGGGGGTCGGACTCGACAGCCTCGACCTGGAGGCCCTGTTCCCGCAGGAAGCCGACCGGGACGACGTTGTCCTCGTACCGGCCGGGGAGTTCGATGCGCATCCGGCCGATCTGCTTGCCCGCGACGGTGTCCATCGCGGCGCCGAGAATCGAGATGTCGATGTTGTACGTACGGGAGAGCTGCGAGATCACCGGCTGGGTCGCGGCCTCACCGTGGAAGGTCACGTCCACGACCGTGCGGTCGGGGCCCGAGGCCTCGCCGCCCACCGGGAACAGCTCGTGCGCCAGCTCGGAGCCCGGTGTGGCGAGCAGTTCGCTGACCGTTCCGGATTCGATGATCTTCCCCTTCTTCATCAGGGCGGCCGAGTCGCAGACCGTCTTGACGACGTCCATCTCGTGCGTGATGAGCAGCACGGTCAGTCCCAGCTGCCGGTTGAGGTCGCGCAGCAGCTGGAGGATCGAGCGGGTGGTCTCGGGGTCGAGCGCGCTGGTCGCCTCGTCGGAGAGCAGCACCTTGGGGTCACCCGCGAGCGCCCGGGCAATGCCGACGCGCTGCTTCTGGCCGCCGGAGAGCTGCCCGGGGTATGCCTTCGCCTTGTCGGAGAGCCCCACCAGGTCAAGCAGTTCCAGCGCCTTGCGGGAGCGTTCGGTTCCCGAGGCGCCGAGGATCTCCAGGGGCAGCTCGACGTTGTCCTGGACGGTGCGCGAGGACAGCAGATTGAAGTGCTGGAAGACCATGCCGATACGGCTGCGCGCCGCACGCAGCTCCTTGCCCGCGCGCCGGCCGCGGCCGGCCAGGGCGGTGAGGTCCTGACCGGCGACGGTCACGGTGCCGGAGGTGGGGCGTTCCAGCAGGTTGACGCAGCGGATGAGGGAGGACTTGCCCGCGCCGCTCTGGCCGATGACGCCGAAGACTTCGCCTTCACGTACATGCAGGTCGACGCCGTCCAGAGCGGTGACCTCGCGGCCTCGTGACTGTTGGGCGCGGTAAATTTTCGTAAGGCCCGTAGTGGTGATCACAGGGGTTTCCGTCACTGTCGAGTGCGCGGCGCGGTGTCCGCCGGGCATGGGGCATTCGGGTTCTGACAGTCGTGCAGTTGCGCGCGATGCGGCTCGCGTCGGCGCATGCGTGCGCCCGACGTGTATCAGCGGAAGATTCAGAGCACGGGCGGCAGGCGCGACTGTCGGGTCTCGCGGGTCTCGCTTCGGGGCGTGAGACTCAGGCAGGGGGCCCTCAGATGGCGCACATTCGACACGGACAGGCAGCACCGGGCGTCGTGATCGCCTCGGTCGCAAGGGTGCGGCTGCTCGTCGTGGTCATGTCGGCAAGTAAAACAGACGGGCCTGCGCACGGAGCGCGGCAGTCCGAATAGCGGACGGCCGCGTTCCGGCATGTGGACGGGTTCATTCCGCCGTGCCGATCTCCACTCCCCCGTCCGTGACCTGCACGGACACGACCGAGAGGTCCCTGACGACCACATCGGCCACCAGCTCGGAACGCCGGTGTGTTGTGGCCAAGGCCACGGTCCGCATCCCCGCCGCGCCCCGAGCAGGAACGGCTCCGGGTCGGGCTTGCCGCGCGTGCTGACGGGCGGCGTGGGGACGTGGTGGGGACGTGTGGGGCCGCGCGCATCGGGCCTCACGGCGCGTAATACGCTCGGGGCCATGTTTGACGCCCTGACGGTCGCGGTCGCCGTGACCGCGCTCGCCCTCGCCGCCTGGTGCGGTTTCGCCGCCTACCGCGACCAACCCACCAAGGACTGGCACTTCATCGGCATGGCCGTGGTGTCGGTGCTGGCGTTCGCGCAGCTGGTGGTCGGGGTCGTGCGGCTGACGCGCGGTGAGAAGGCCGACGAAGGCTCGGTGATCTTCGTCTCGTATCTGATCGGGTCGTTCGCCGCCGTGCCCGCGGCGGGCTTCCTCTCCCTGACAGAACGGACCCGCTGGGGTTCGGTGACGGTCGCGGCCGGCGCGGTCGTCCTGGCCGTGCTCGAAGTGCGGCTCTACGACATCTGGAAGGGCTGACCGACGATGACCGAGACCGCCGACGGCGACAAGACCCGGCTGGTCCGCGGCCCCGGGCTGCTGCTGGTCTGGGTGTACGGAGTGATGTCGGTGGGCGCGGTGTCGCGCTCGGTCTACGAGATCCTCACCGACTACGACGCGGCGCCGCTCGCCCACACGCTCTCGGCGGTGGCGGCCGTGGTGTACGCGTTCATCACGTACACGCTGGTACGCGGCGGGGAGACGGCCCGCAGGGCGGCGCTGGTGTGCTGCGCCGCCGAGCTCACGGGCGTACTGATCGTGGGAACGTGGACGGTGCTCGATCCGTCCGCCTTCCCCGACTCGACGGTCTGGTCGGCATACGGGATGGGCTACGTCTTCATCCCGGTGCTGCTGCCGGTCACCGGGATCCTCTGGCTGCGCCGGTCCCGCGAGGGCGCGGCGCAGCAAGCAGAGTGAGCCGACGGACTAAGCGCTGGCGGCGTACGCCCCGGTCGCGGCCTCCTTCCCCAGTGTGACGACCATGAGCCGCGGGCCGACCCGCTCGGTGGTGACCGGCAGATAGCCGCGGCTGCGGTACAGCCGCAGTACGCCCTCGCTGCGGTGGCCGGTGAACAGCTGAAATCGCGCCACAGCCGGTTCCCCGGCGAAGTGTTCCTCGATCGCGTCGAGCAGCCGACCGCCCAGGCCATGTCGCTGCATCCGTGGATGGACGATGAGTTTGGCGATCCGGGCGGTGCCCTCCCCGTCGACCTTGCAGCGCACCGAGGCCACCACCTCCTCGCCCAGCCGTGCCACCAGGGCGTGGCCCTGCGCTATTTCGGCCCCCAGATCCTCCAGGGACTGTGTCAGAGGCTCGATTCCGTAGTCGCCGTACAGCTCGGCCTCGCTCTGGTAGCACAGGTACTGCAGCTTCAGGATGTGCTCCGCGTCCTGCGCCGCTGCTGCTGAGATGGTCACGCTCATGCCCATGTGCGCATGCCTCCCGCTCATCTGTCCGCCGGTTGTCTACCGCTCCTTTCCCCCGTGTTCAGAAGCGCCAACCTCTCTGGGCAGCATTCTGCGCAGGCACCCCAGGCAGCGGGACCGCATCGGACCCAGGCTGCCCTGTGCGATTCCCAGCGTCCCCGCGATCTCCCGGTAGGTCGGATCTTCGGGGGAGAGCATCGCGGTCAGCAGCCGCGGGCAGTTCCCTGGAGTACGCGCGACGGCGGCCCGCAGGGTGCGCCGCCACTCCGCCCGCAGCGCGGCGCGCTCGGGGCTGCCCACCGGTTCCGCCGAGCGGTCCTGGCCGACGGGGACCTGGCTGTACGGGAGTTCACGGGCGGCCGTACGCCGGGCCCGCCGCGCTTCGGCGCGTACGGCCGACCTGACCCAGCGGGCGGCGTCCGACGGCGGTCCGTCCCCGCCCAGCCGTTCCAGCAGCCGTACCCAGACAGCCTGTTCGAGGTCGCCGGGTTCCATGGCGGTGCCGGGGGCCTCGGCAGTGGCCTCGGCCCTGACCAACGAGTGCAGCGCGCTGACCACAAGGGCCCGGGCGTCGGCAGGGGTGTTTTCCAGGTCGGGCAGGTCTGGACGATCTGGAGAGTCGAGTAGGTCGAGAAGCGTCATGCCCGGCGGGACGTGCCGTCGCGCGGCATCGGTTGCCGTGCGACGGCACAGTCACCCGTACGGGCGGACAGGCCGTGTTTGAACGCTCAGCTGAACGCTCAGCCGCGGAAGTCGGCGGCGGCCAGCAGCCCCGTGTCCGGGTTGTCGGTGAAGATCCCGTCGATGCCGGTGTCGAAGTACGCCTTGAAAGCGCCGAAGGCATCCCCGTAGGCGTTGGGGTCGGTGCCGCGCCGGAAGTCGGCGGGCAGGAAACTGTTCTCGTTGCGCATCGTGTACGGGTGCAGGATCAGGCCCTGCGCGTGGGCGTCCCGTACGAGCGTCGTCGGCGTGGTCAGTTTGCCCGTCGCGTCCTTCGGGATGATCAGGTCGAGGGTCGGCCCGATGCCCTGCGCGTACGACGCGATCCGCTTCAGGCCCTCGGGCTTGATCAGGTCGGCGACCGTGCGCGGGTCGCCCGCCGCGGTGAAGTCCCACGGGCGGCTCGCCGCGCCGGAGAGCAGGACGACGCGCGGGCAGGAGACGAGATTGGCCATCCACTCCATGCTGCTCGGCTCGAACGACTGGAGGAAGACCGGGGAGTCGCGGCGGTCGCGTCCGTACCGGCGCAGCAGCTTGGCGAGCCGCTCCTCAAGGGCGAGCCCGAGCTTGCGGAAGTACGTGGGGTGCTTGGTCTCGACATGGAGCCAGACGGGGCGGCCGCGGCGGCGGCCCTCCTTGTCCGCCCAGCGCAGCACCTCCTCGAAGGTGGGGACGGTCCAGCGGCCGTCGTAGAGGGTGTTCTCCTGGCGGCTGGCGGGGATGCGCTCCTTGGCCCGCAGCGTCTTCAGCTCGGCGAGCGTGAAGTCCTCGGTGAACCAGCCCGTGACGCTGGTGCCGTCGATGGACTTGGTGGTCTTGCGGGAGGCGAACTCCGGGTGCGCCGCGATGTCCGTGGTGCCCGTGATGTCGTTCTCGTGACGGCATACAAGGTGGCCGTCCTTGGTCGGTACCAGGTCCTGCTCGATGACGTGCGCGCCCATGTCGAGCGCCAGCTGGTACGAGCCGAGGGTGTGCTCGGGCCGGTAGCCGCTGGCGCCGCGGTGGGCGATGACGGTCGGGGACGGCAGATCCTTGTACGAGGAGCCCTGGCCGCCCTTGCCGCCCTTGCTGCCCTGCTCGCTCCGGCGCTCGTCCGCCCACGCCGTCGCGGAGCCCGCTCCGACGCCGAGGGCTGCCGTCGAGAGCACCGCCGCCGCTCCCAGTACCGTCCTGCGTCCCGGAACCGCGCTCGCACCCTGTGTCATGGACGTACCTCCGTGTGATGTCCCGCACCTGTCAAACACGGGCCGATGGTAGGCAGCCGCCGCTTACCTGGGGCAGAGCCTGGGCAAACACAGCGGAAACACACGTCAACAGTGCGTATCGACTCGAAGTCTCGATGTGCGAAGCGCGGTGCCCCCCGGTACCGTACTCACCTGCACATACTTCGTCGGCCGTGGCCGTCCGTCCATGACGCTCCATGACACCCGTCCATGACTCCGGAGGACCCGTTGTCCCGCTTGATGCTCATCAAGGCAGTGCTCGGGCCGCTCCTGCGCCTGATGTTCCGCCCACGCGTGGAAGGCGCCGAGAACATCCCCGGGACGGGCCCTGTCATTCTCGCCGGTAACCACCTCACGTTCATCGACTCGTTGATTCTTCCGCTGGTCTGCAACCGCCGGGTGTACTTCATCGGCAAGGACGAGTACGTCACGGGCAAGGGCATCAAGGGCAAGGTCATGGCCTGGTTCTTCACGGGCTGCGGCATGATCCCGGTCGACCGCGACGGCGCCAACGGCGGCGTGGCCGCGCTGATGACCGGCCGCCGGGTGCTGGAGGAGGGCAAGCTCTTCGGCATCTACCCCGAGGGCACCCGCTCTCCCGACGGCCGGCTCTACCGCGGCCGTACGGGCATCGCGCGGCTGACGCTCATGACGGGCGCGCCCGTGCTGCCGTTCGCGATGATCGGGACCGACAAGGTGCAGCCGGGCGGCGCGGGCATGCCGCGTCCTGGCCGGGTGACGGTCCGCTTCGGCAAGCCGATGGAGTTCTCGCGGTACGAGGGCATGGGCCGCGACCGCTATGTGCTGCGCGCGGTCACGGACTCGGTGATGACCGAGGTCATGGAGCTGTCGGGCCAGGAGTACGTGGACATGTACGCGACCAAGGCGAAGGCTGCCTGACCCGGTCGCAGCGGCTGCTCAGGGGGGTTCGAGCCCCTCGGCGAGCTTCTGGCCGCGCAGCAGGAACCAGGCGGCGGCGGCCGTGGCGAAGAGTACGGCCGCGCCGACCGCGGCAGCCGTCGTGAGGCCGTCGGTGAAGGCGTCCTGTGCCGCCGCCAGCATGGCCTCGCCCTGTTCGCGCGGCAGGTCCTTGGCCGACTCGACCGCGCCGCCCAGTGACTCGTGCGCGGCGGCTGCCGCGTCGGCCGGGACGCCCGGCGGCGCGGTGAAGCCGCGGTAGACGCCGGTCACGATCGAGCCGAGCAGCGCGATGCCGAGCGCCGCGCCGAGTTCGTACGCCGTCTCGGACACCGCCGATGCCGCGCCCGCCTGCTCCCTGGGGACGGTGGAGAGGATGACGTCGGCGGTCACGGTGAAGGCGAGGCCCGCTCCCGCGCCGCCGACGAACAGCGCCACGCCCAGCGCCACCGCGCCGGTGGACGCGGTGATCGCCGTACAGGCGGCCAGCGCGATGGCGATCGCGGCCAGACCGCCGGACACCGCGCCGCGTACGGAGCCTCTGCGGGCGATCAGGCCCGCCAGCAGGCCAGCGCCCACCGCGCCGACCGCGGCGGGCAGTTCGACAAGGCCCGCCTCCAAGGGCGAGCGGACCTGCACGAGTTGCAGGAACTGGCCGAGGAAGAAGACCAGACCGGACAGGCCGAGGATGGTCAGCAGGTCGGCGAGGACCGCGCCGGAGAAGCCCCGGTGGTGGAAGAGCCGCATGTCCAGCAGGGGCGAGTCCAGTGTCAGCTGCCGCCGGGAGAACCAGCCCAGCGCGGTCAGTCCGACGGCCGCTGCCGCCGCGCTGTCCCAGCGCAGACCGTACGCCGCCGCTTCCTTGACGGCGTAGACGACGCTGACCATGCCGATGAGTGAGAGGGCTACGCTGATCAGGTCCCACGGTCCGGGGTTCGGGTCGCGGGACTCGGGCAGCAGCCTGATGCCGACGAGCACCAGCACGGCCATCACGGGCAGGTTGATCAGGAAGACCGAGCCCCACCAGAAGTTCTCCAGCAGAATGCCGCCGACGACGGGCCCGACCGCGGCGCCCGCGGAGGCCGCCGCGCCCCAGATGCCGACGGCGAGGCTGCGCTCCTTGGGGTCGTGGAAGATATTGCGGATCAGCGCGAGGGTGGACGGCATCAGGGTGGCGCCCGCGACGCCGAGCAGCGCCCGCGCGAGAATCATCAGCTCCGCGCTGGTGGCGTACGCGTTGAGCACGGACACCGCGCCGAACGCGACCGAGCCGATCAGCAGCAGCTTCTTGCGTCCGATGCGGTCGCCGAGGCTGCCCATCGAGACGAGCAGACCGGCGATGACGAAGGAGTAGACATCGCCGATCCACAGGAGCTGGGTGCTGGAGGGCTTGAGATCCTCGCTGAGGAACGGCGTGGCGAGGCCGAGTACGGTCGCGTCGACGGCGATCAGCAGCACAGCCAGTACGAGCACGGCGAGCGCGAGCCACCGGCCGGGGCCGGACAGTGTTTCGGGCTCTCCCGCCCGCTGGTCGGTCCGGGTCATTATCCCACGCTGCGTCGTACGCCGCCGAGCGGCAACTCGGCAATCAGGTACGTCGGCGCTCCCGCGTGGCGCTACTTCTTGGCGGTGGCCCAGGCGTGCTGGACCACCAGGTCAGCCTTGATCTCGGCCAGTTGGACGGCGACGGCCGACGGCGCC
The DNA here is from genome assembly GCF_044548015.1 of Streptomyces sp. NPDC052236. NCBI lineage: Bacteria > Bacillati > Actinomycetota > Actinomycetes > Kitasatosporales > Streptomycetaceae > Streptomyces > Streptomyces sp. NPDC052236. The sequence continues at coordinate 137,122 of NZ_JBIUBL010000003.1, forward strand.
GTACCGCCACGACCGCTGCGGGACGCGAGCGCGCCGGGGACGTTGAGGACCGTACGCACCTCGGGCGTGAGGTGCTCGGAGATCTGGGCGAACTGCGCGTCGGTGAGCTGGTCGAGCTCGATGCCCTGGCCCTCGCACACCTTGACGCACTCACCCGCGACCTCGTGCGCGTCCCGGAACGGCACACCCTGCTTGACCAGCCACTCCGCGATGTCCGTGGCGAGCGAGAAACCGGCCGGGGCCAGCTCCTCCATCCGCTCCCGGTTGACGGTGAGCGTGGCCATCATGCCGGTGAACGCGGGGAGGAGGACTTCCAGTTGGTCGCAGGAGTCGAAGACCGGCTCCTTGTCCTCCTGGAGGTCGCGGTTGTACGCGAGCGGCAGGGCCTTCAGAGTCGCGAGCAGCCCCGTCAGATTGCCGATGAGCCGCCCGGACTTGCCGCGCGCCAGTTCCGCGATGTCCGGGTTCTTCTTCTGCGGCATGATGGAGGAGCCGGTCGAGAAGGCGTCGTGCAGGGTCACGAAGGAGAACTCCTTCGTGTTCCAGATGATGATCTCCTCCGCGATCCGCGAGAGGTTGATGCCGATCATCGCGGTGATGAACGCGAACTCGGCGACGAAGTCGCGCGAGGCCGTGCCGTCGATGGAGTTGGCCGACGAGCCGCGCTCGAAGCCGAGGTCGGCCGCCACGGCCTCGGGGTCGAGCCCGAGCGAGGAACCGGCCAGCGCCCCGGAGCCGTACGGCGATACGGCCGTGCGCTCGTCCCACTGGCGCAGCCGCTCCGCGTCCCGCGACAGGGACTGGACATGGGCCAGGACATGGTGGGCGAACAGGACCGGCTGGGCGTGCTGGAGGTGCGTACGGCCCGGCATGGCGACGTCGGAGTGCGCTTCGGCCAGGCCCACCAGCGCGTCCTGGAGCCCGGCGATCAGCCCGCCGATGACGCGGGCGTGGTCGCGCAGATACATCCGGAAGAGCGTGGCGACCTGGTCATTGCGGGACCGTCCGGCGCGGAGCTTGCCGCCGAGGTCCGGGCCGAGGCGCTCGAGCAGCCCGCGCTCCAGCGCGGTGTGGACGTCCTCGTCGGCGATCGTGCCCACGAAGGAGCCGTCCGCGACATCCGCCGCGAGCTGGTCGAGTCCGGCCAGCATGCGCGTCAGCTCGTCCTGGGTGAGCAGGCCCGCCTGGTGGAGCGCGCGTGCGTGCGCGCGGGAGCCGGCGATGTCGTACGGCGCGAGACACCAGTCGAAGTGAACCGACGCGGAGAGTTTCGCCAGCGCCTCGGCGGGGCCGTCGGCGAACCGGCCGCCCCACAGACGTACGTCACCGTTGTTGCTGCTCACTGCTGATCGAGCTCCTCGGGAGGGGAGGTGGATGTCGTACGCGAGAGGCTATCGGCGCTCAGGCGAGGTCGCGCCGTGCGGCGATCTTCGATGACAGGCCGAAGATCTCGATGAAGCCCTGCGCCTTGGACTGGTCGAAGGTGTCGCCCGAGTCGTACGTCGCGAGGTTGAAGTCGTACAGCGACTCGTCCGACTTCCGGCCGGTGACGACCGCGCGACCGCCGTGCAGGGTCATCCGGATGTCGCCGGTGACGTGCTGGTTGGCCTCGTTGATGAAGCCGTCCAGGGCGCGCTTGAGCGGCGAGAACCACAGGCCGTCGTAGACCAGCTCGCCCCAGCGCTGCTCGACCTGCCGCTTGTAGCGGGCCAGCTCGCGCTCGACGGTGACGTTCTCCAGCTCCTGGTGGGCGGTGATCAGCGCGATCGCGCCCGGGGCCTCGTACACCTCACGGGACTTGATGCCGACCAGCCGGTCCTCGACCATGTCGATCCGGCCGATGCCCTGCGCGCCCGCCCGCTCGTTGAGCTGCTGGATCGCCTGGAGGACGGTGACGGGCCTGCCGTCGATGGCGACCGGGACGCCCTCCTTGAAGGAGATGACGACCTCGTCGGCCTCGCGCGGCTCCGCCGGGTTCGAGGTGTACTCGTAGATGTCCTCGATCGGACCGTTCCAGATGTCCTCCAGGAAGCCGGTCTCGACGGCGCGCCCGAAGACGTTCTGGTCGATGGAGTACGGCGACTTCTTGGTGGTCGCGATCGGGAGCTGCTTCTCCTCGCAGAAGGCGATCGCCTTGTCCCGGGTCATGGCGTAGTCGCGGACCGGGGCGACGCACTTCAGGTCGGGGCCGAGCGCGGAGATACCGGCCTCGAAACGCACCTGGTCATTTCCCTTGCCGGTGCAGCCGTGAGCGACGATGGAGGCGTTGTGCTTCCTGGCGGCGGCGACGAGGTGCTTGACGATCGTGGGCCGGGAGAGCGCCGAGACCAGCGGGTAGCGGTCCATGTAGAGGGCGTTCGCCTTGATCGCCGGGAGGCAGTACTCGTCGGCGAATTCATCCTTGGCGTCGGCGACCTCGGCCTCGACGGCACCGCAGGCGAGCGCGCGCTTGCGGATGACATCCAGGTCCTCGCCGCCCTGGCCGACATCCACGGCAACCGCGATGACCTCGGCGCCCGTCTCCTCGGCGATCCAGCCGATGGCGACGGAGGTGTCCAGACCGCCGGAGTAGGCGAGTACGACGCGCTCGGTCACGAGTTTTCTCCTTACGGTGCATTCGGTGATGGAATAAGTATGCACTCCCCCGTATGTTTCGTCAACGCGGTCGATCGATGGCCCGACCGACCAGAAGCCCGGCCGGTGAACGACGAGTGGCGGCCGGGGCGATCCCGTGCCAACACGCCGTGGCGCACGGGCAAGCCGCGCGGAACAGCGGGAAGCTGACCGTATCGGCGACCGGGCCAGGTCCGCGTACCGGCAGAGCCTGCGTGTGGGGGCGCTGGACGCGGTGGTGTCGCCCGCGATCATGCTGACGATCAACGGGTCGTTTCTGGTGGCTGCTGGTCGCGGCCTGCGGGTGGCCGACCAGCAGGAGTCCGTCGCCGATCTGGCGGCGTTCCTGCTGTACATGCTCTACCTGATGGGGCGTCGGGGCCCTCTTCCAGGCGCTCTCCACCATGCGGCAGGGGACCTGCCGGGTGAGCGGGAGGACGGCGTGGCTCCCGCGGCGGCACGCCCGGCCACGCGGCCGACGCCCGTGCTGGAGTTCCAGGACGTGTGGTTCGGCTACGAACCCGGCCACCCCGTGCTGCGCGGACTGTCCTTCCAGGTGGAGCAGCGCGCCCATGTCGCGCTGATCGGCTGCTCGGGAGCGGGCAAGTCCACCGTCTTCGCGCTCGCCGAGCGGTTCTACGACCCCGATGCGGGCCGGGTGCTGTGCGAGGGCCAGGACGTACGGGCCGTCGGCCGGGCCGGGCACCGGGCGCGGATCGGGCTCGTGGAGCAGCACGCCCCGGTGCTGTACGGCACGCTCCGGGAGAATCTGCTGTACGCCGCGCCGGACGCCCGCCCGGACGAGCTGGAGCGGGTGATCGAGCTGGCGCGGGTGATCAAGCTGGTGTCCCGGCTGCCCCGGGGTCTGGACACCCGGACGGACGAGCGCGGCATGACGCTGTCCGGCGGCGAACGCCGGCGGATCGCCCTCGCCCGCTCGCTGCTCGCCCGGCCCGCCCTGCTGCTGCTGCTGGACGAACCGACGGCGCATCTGGACGCGGTGAGCGAGGCGGCGCTGCGCCGTTCGATCCGGCAGGTCTCGCGTGAGTGCGCTCCGCTGGTGATCGCGCACCGGTACTCAGCCATCCGGGCGGGCGGACCTCATTGTCGTGCTGGACGGCGGGCGGACCATCGCCGCCGGCACGCATGAGGAGCTGCTGGACACGAGCGGCCACTACCGCTCCCTGTGGCGCGCCCGGACAGTGCCGGATAATCCCCCCATGGGACAACGATATGAACGCATCGACGGCCGGATACGCGACTTCATCGAAGAGCAGCACATCTTCTTCACCGCCACGGCGCCGCTCTCCGGCGACGGCACGGTGAACCTCTCGCCCAAGGGCCTCACGGGCTCCTTCGCCGTGATCGACGACGTCACGGTCGCGTATCTCGACTTCGCGGGCAGCCACAACGAAACCATCGCCCACCTGCGCGAGAACGGCCGCATCACCCTCATGTGGTGCGCCTTCCAGGGGCCGCCGACCATCGTGCGCGTGCACGGGCGCGGCGAGCCCGTCTTCCGGGACGATCCGCGCTGGAGCGGACTGCTCGCGCACTTCCCGTCCATCGACACCGTTCCGCACGGCCTGCGCGCCATCGTTGTCGTCCATGCCGAACACGTCCGCGACAGCTGCGGGTTCGCCGTTCCGTACATGACGTACGACGACGACCGCGAGCTGCACGCGAAGCGCTTCGCGCGCGAGGACGACGCCTCGCTCGGCAGCTACTTCGAGAAGAAGGCGGACATCGCCACCAGCATCGATGGCTTGCCCGGACTGCCCCTCCCGCTGCCGCCGACTCCCTGACGGATCGTCTAGCTCTCCTTCTCGGCCAGGCGCAGCAGATGGTCCGCGAGCGCCTGGCCGCCGAGCGGGTCGCGGCTGATGAGCAGCAGCGTGTCGTCGCCCGCGATCGTGCCGAGGATGTCCCGCAGTTCGGCCTGGTCGATGGCCGAGGCGAGGAACTGGGCCGCGCCCGGGGGCGTACGCAGTACCACGAGGTTGGCCGAGGCCTCGGCGGAGATCAGCAGTTCGCCGGAGAGCCGCCGCATGCGTTCCTCCTTGGCGGACTCGCCGAGCGGGACGTGCGGGGTGCGGTAGCCGCCCTCGCTGGGCACCGCGTAGATCAGCTCGCCGCCGGTGTTGCGGATCTTCACCGCGCCCAGTTCGTCCAAGTCGCGGGAGAGCGTCGCCTGGGTGACGCTCAGTCCGTTGTCGGCGAGGAGCTTGGCCAGCTGGCTCTGCGAGCGCACCGGCTGCCGGTTGAGGATGTCCACGATCCGGCGGTGGCGGGCTGTGCGGGTCTGCGGTACGGCGGGCCCGCCGTGGTCGACGTGTTCCGCTTGTTCAGTGTTCTCGGAGGACCGCGCCTCAGTCATCGTCGTCGTCTCATTCCCCGGATCGTCCTTCCCCGTACACACCACTGAGAACACCGGGCAGCGCTTGGAGGAACGCGTCCACTTCCGCGTCACCGATGATCAGCGGCGGCATGAGCCGTACGACATCGGGGGCGGGGACGTTCACCAGGAAACCGGCACTCTGAGCCGCCTGCTGCACCTGAGGCGCGAGGGACTCCGTGAGCACGATACCCAGCAGCAGGCCGGCGCCGCGGACATGGGAGACCAGCGGGTGGCCGAGCCCCTCGATTCCGTCGCGCAGTTTCTCGCCGAGCCGCTTGACCTGGTCGAGGATCTGGCCGGAGGCGAGGGTGTCCAGAACGGCCAGTCCGGCGGCGCAGGCGACCGGGTTTCCGCCGAACGTCGTACCGTGCTGACCGGGCCGCAGCAGGTCGGCAGCCGGACCGAAGACAAGGGCCGCGCCGATCGGGAGCCCGCCGCCAAGACCCTTGGCGAGCGTGACGACATCGGGCTCGACGCCCTGGTGCGCCTGGTACTCGAACCAGTGGCCGGTCCGCCCGATGCCCGTCTGGACCTCGTCCAGGACGAGCAGCGTGCCGGTGGCGCGGGTGATCTCCCGGGCGGCCTCCAGGTAGCCCTTGGGCGGGACGACCACGCCGTTCTCGCCCTGGATGGGCTCGATGATCAGCAGCGCGGTCTCTTCGGTCACCGCGGCCCGCAGCGCCGCCACATCGCCGTACGGAACGTGTGTGACGTCGCCGGGCAGCGGCAGGAACGGGTGCTGCTTGGCCGGCTGGCCGGTGAGCGCGAGGGAGCCCATGGTGCGGCCGTGGAAGCCGCCGAGGGTGGCGACCATGTGCGTACGGCCCGTCAGCCGCCCGATCTTGAAGGCGGCCTCGTTGGCCTCCGCGCCGGAGTTGCAGAAGAAGACGCGGCCGGGGCGCCCGGAGAGCTGGATCAGCCGCTCGGCCAGGGCGATGGGCGGCTCGGCGATGTAGAGGTTGGAGACATGGCCGAGGGAGGCGATCTGCCGGGATACGGCCGCGACGACGGCGGGGTGGGCGTGGCCGAGCGCGTTGACGGCGATGCCGCCGACGAAGTCGGTGTACTCGGTGCCGTCGGCGTCGCGGACCATGGTGCCCTCGCCGTGGACGAGCGACAGCTTGGGTGTGCCGTAGTTGTCGCTCATCACGCCCTGCCAGCGCTGTGTGAGCTCCTCGTTGCTCATGATTCTCCCTGTCCGTCGGGCACGACCATGGTGCCTATGCCTTCGTCGGTGAAGATTTCCAGCAGGATCGAGTGCTGGACCCGGCCGTCGATCACGCGGGCGGTGTTGACCCCGTTGCGTACGGCGTGCAGGCAGCCCTCCATCTTGGGGACCATGCCGCTGGAGAGGTCGGGCAGCAGCTTCTCCAGCTGGGTGGCGGTGAGCCTGCTGATCACTTCGTCGCTGTGGGGCCAGTCCTCGTAGAGGCCCTCGACATCGGTGAGGACCATCAGCGTCTCGGCGCCGAGCGCGGCGGCGAGCGCGGCGGCGGCGGTGTCGGCGTTGACGTTGTAGACGTGGTGGTCGTCGGCGGAGCGCGCGATCGAGGAGATGACCGGGATGCGGCCGTCGTCCAGGAGTGCCTGGATGGCGCCGGTGTTGATCTCGGTGATCTCGCCGACGCGGCCGATGTCGACCAGCTCGCCGTCGATCCGAGGCTGGTGCTTGGTGGCGGTGATGGTGTGCGCGTCCTCGCCGGTCATGCCGACGGCGAGGGGGCCGTGCTGGTTGAGCAGCCCGACGAGCTCGCGCTGCACCTGACCGGCCAGCACCATCCGTACGACGTCCATGGCCTCGGGGGTGGTGACCCGCAGGCCGGCCTTGAACTCGCTGACCAGGCCTTGTTTGTCGAGCTGGGCGCTGATCTGGGGGCCGCCGCCGTGGACGACGACCGGCTTGAGGCCGGCGTGGCGCAGGAAGACGACGTCCTGGGCGAAGGCGGCCTTGAGGTCCTCGTCGATCATGGCGTTGCCGCCGAACTTGATGACGACGGTCTTGCCGTTGTGCCGGGTCAGCCAGGGCAGGGCCTCGATGAGGATCTGGGCCTTGGGCAGCGCGGTGTGCTTGCGGGTGCTCATGAGGAGTACGCGCTGTTCTCGTGGACGTAGTCGGCGGTGAGGTCGTTGGTCCAGATCACCGCGGACTCGGCGCCGGCGGCGAGGTCGGCGGTGATCCTGACCTCGCGGTAGCGCATGTCGACCAGCTCGCGGTCCTCGCCGACGCTGCCGTTCCGGCAGACCCAGACGCCGTTGATGGCGACATTGAGCAGGTCGGGCTCGAAGGCGGCGCGGGTGGTGCCGATGGCGGAGAGCACCCGGCCCCAGTTGGCGTCCTCGCCGTGGAGGGCGCACTTGAGGAGGTTGTTACGGGCGATGGAGCGGCCCACCTCGACGGCGTCGTCCTCGGTGGCCGCGTTGATCACCTCGATGCGGATGTCCTTGCTGGCGCCCTCGGCGTCGCCGATCAGCTGGCGGGCGAGGTCGGCGCACACGGTCCGTACGGCGTCGGCGAAGTCCTCGTAACCGGGGGTGATCTCGGCGGCTCCGGAGGCGAGCAGCAGCACGGTGTCGTTGGTGGACATGCAGCCGTCGGAGTCGATGCGGTCGAAGGTCAGCCGGGTGGAGTCGCGCAGGGCCTTGTCGAGGGTGGCGGCATCGACGTCGGCGTCGGTGGTGAGGACGACCAGCATGGTGGCGAGGCCGGGGGCGAGCATGCCCGCGCCCTTGGCCATGCCGCCGACGGTCCAGCCGTCCTTGGTGACCACGGCGGTCTTGTGGACGGAGTCGGTGGTCTTGATGGCGATGGCGGCCTTCTCCCCGCCGTGCGGGGAGAGGGCGGCGGCGGCGTGCTCGATGCCGGGGAGGAGCTTGTCCATCGGGAGGAGCAGGCCGATGAGACCGGTGGAGGCGATGGCGATCTCGCCGGCGCTCTGCCCCAGGACATCGGCGGCCTTTTCGGCGGTGGCGTGGGTGTCCTGGAAGCCCTGGGGGCCCGTACAGGCGTTGGCGCCGCCGGAGTTGAGGACGACGGCGGTGACGTCGCCGCCGCGGAGGACCTGCTCGGACCACAGGACGGGGGCGGCCTTGACGCGGTTGGAGGTGAAGACGCCGGCGGCGGCGCGGCGGGGACCGTTGTTGACCACGAGGGCCAGGTCCGGATTGCCGCCCTTTTCATTGTTAAGGGGGGCCTTGATCCCGGCGGCGATGCCCGCGGCCGTGAATCCTTTGGCTGCCGTGACGCTCACGGTGCGACTCCGATCGTCGAAAGTCCCATGTCCTCAGGAAACCCGAGGGCGATGTTCATGCTCTGGACCGCGCCGCCCGCGGTGCCCTTGGTGAGGTTGTCGATGGCGCTGATCGCGATGATGCGGTGGGCGGCCTCGTCGTACGCGACCTGGAGCTGGACGGCGTTCGATCCGTACACGGACGCGGTGGCGGGCCACTGTCCCTCGGGCAGGAGGTGGACGAACGGCTCGTCCTGGAGTGCCTTCTCGTACGCGGCTCGTACGGACTGGGCGCTCACTCCGGGCCTGGCCTTCGCGCTGCATGTGGCGAGGATGCCGCGGGCCATGGGCGCGAGGGTCGGCGTGAAGGAGACGATGACGCGCTCCCCCGCCGCCGCGCTCAGGTTCTGGATCATCTCGGGGGTGTGGCGGTGGCCGCCGCCGACGCCGTACGGGCTCATGGAGCCCATCACCTCGGAGCCGAGCAGATGCGGCTTGAGCGCCTTGCCCGCGCCGGAGGTGCCGGTCGCGGCGGTGATCACGGCCTCGGGCTCGGCGAGCCCCGCCGCGTACGCGGGGAACAGCGCGAGCGAGACGGCGGTGGGGTAGCAGCCGGGCACGGCGATCCGCTTGGTCCCCGCCAGCGCGGCGCGGGCGCCGGGCAGCTCGGGAAGCCCGTAGGGCCAGGTCCCGGCGTGCTCAGAGCCGTAGAACGCCTCCCAGTCGGCGGCGTCCTTGAGCCGGAAGTCGGCGCCCATGTCGACAACGAGGACGTCGTCGCCGAGCTGCTCGGCGACAGCGGCGGACTGGCCGTGCGGGAGGGCGAGGAAGACGACGTCATGGGGCTGGTCCGGCGGCCCGGCGAGCACCTCGGGGGTGGTCGCCTGGAGCACCCGTCCGGCGAGCGGCAGCAGGTGCGGCTGCAGTGCGCCGAGCTGCTGGCCCGCGTTGGAGTTGGCGGTGAGGGCGCCGATCTGGATCTCGGGATGGGTGAGGAGCAGTCGGAGCAGTTCTCCGCCTGCGTAACCGCTTGCTCCTGCCACTGCCGCGCGTATCGCCATCAAACCCTCCATCGATCGATGGCATGACTATACGCAACACCGCAGTTTTATGCAATCACGGTCGGAGCGCCCCGGTAGCCCATTGTGACTGAGCGGCCGAGTTGGCCCTTTAGCGCTTGAGTTGGCCCCGCTGAGCGTTGGTGTTGGCACGCAGGGTAGCGGTTGGTGCGCTGACCTGCTGGGACTTCGAGAGAAGCCGTACGGGAAGCGGCGCAAGCGCGCTGTTCTGGGGGCATGACGGTTACGGTCCACGCTCCGGAGATCGAATCCCGCCCGATTTGGTCGCACAGCTGCGTCCTGGATGACCTCGTCGTGCCGTACGCCATCCGGCGGTGGTGGAGAGGCTGGACACAGAGTCCGGGTGGGCCCGCCGGTGGACGGCGAGGTGGAAGACCGTGCAGGCGGAGGTCATCTGCCCGGTCCAAGAGCTGGCCGGTGTCCCGGCCATTGCGTCGGTGCCAGTTCGCGGCTTCACCTGGCGGGCGGGTCAGCGGCACCGTCCCGGACTGCAGTACCTGCTGGCCACGGGTCGGATGCATGGCTTCGAGAGCCTGGCCGAGCGGAATCTGCTGCTTGCCCTGGACTTCGCCGGCGAGGTGGTGGAGGTGTTGTCGCAACCGTTCAAGATGCGGTTCACGACTGCGGACGGCAGTGAGGATCACACGCCGGACTTCCTGGTGCTCTTGCCCGATACGGCTGTGCTGATCGATGTCCGACCCGGTCATTTGATCAAGGACAAGGATCTGGTGAAGTTCGCCGCAACGAAGTGGGCAGCTGGTGCGGTGGGGTGGCACTACCTGGTGGCGTCCGGCTGGCGCCGCCAGGTCCTGACCGGCCTTGATGCGCTGTCCGCACGGAGGCGCCCGATGTCCGACCGCCTCGGGCTTCAAGGAGAACTGCTGGGGCTGGTACGGGAACGTCCTCGGCGGTTCGGAGAGCTGACAGAGGAGACGTCGCTGCCTGCGGTGGCTCGCGTACATGCGGTTCACCTTCTCTGGCACCGCCGACTGGCGATGGACCTAACCCAGCCGCTGGACTATGCCACGTGGATCTATCCCGTGGGGAGGGCCTAATGGACGGTGGGCGGCAGCGGCCTCGGCATGAGGATCTTGAAGAGCACGACCTGACGCGGGCCCGGATTCGGATGGCGCATCTGCTGGAGGTGGAGACGGGCTACCGCAGTGGCAGTCGGTCTTGGGCCAGGCCCGGTGAGCCCAGGGTCGAGTACGACCCGGAGCGGACCACGCTGACCGAACGCCGACGCGCGAAGGTGACCGAGCTGAAGGATCTGGACCGCCAAGAAGCCAAGCAACTGGGGCTGGAGTGGATCAGTGAGCGCACGCTGAAACGTAGTGCGAGTCCACGATACTCCTCCTGGCGATCCGCGTCCGCCTGCCGGTCGGCCGGCCTCGTACCCGGCCGGGCGCGGTCGCCGCGGACAAAGCGTACTCGTCCCGCGCCAACCGCGCCCACCTGCGCAAACGCCGCATCAAGGCTGTTATCCCGGAGAAGAAGGACCAGGTCGCCAACCGTAAGAACAAGGGCGACTGATCAACCGGCTCAGAGACTGGCGCGGCATCGCCACACGCTTCGACAAGACGCCCGAGAGCTACCTCGCCGGCCTCGAACTCCGCGCCTCGATGATCTGGCTCGGAGATCTCCTGCAAGCAGCCGATTGATCACGACATCACACAGACCCTAATTCCTGATAGGCCCTCACCTGAGGCCCGCACGACGGAGGGGTGCCCGCCAGCTCGGGAAGGGGGCTCGAATGGTGGTGGGGCAATGCGCGCGTCGTGAGGTAGGCCGACGCCGGTCAGACCTGGGTGTGGAGGGGGCCCGACTTGCAGGTGATCGCGTCGGTGAGTGCCTGGGGCAGGTCGAAGGGGTGGCCGGTGGTCTCGGCGTAGGCGCGCGGTGCAGGTTGAGGACGATGCGTTCCGCGTCGGGCAGGACTACGTACGTCGGGGCCGGAGCCGTGGGTCACGAGGGGGCGATCATGCCGGCGGAGAGGTCGATGTCCGCGCCGCAGAGTCCGGGCATGGCGAGCATCGCCACCAGGGCCTTCGCCACCTCGTCCTCCTCCACCAATCTGCCCAGGGCGGCCCGGGAGGCGAACGCCCGCTCGGCCTCTTCCGGTGTGCTGCCCGTCAGTTCGGCCTCCAGCCGGAAGTTGCGGTCCATGCGCGGGCCGCGCACCGGGCCGGGGGAGAGGGAGTTGACGGCGACACCGTGGGGTCCGACCTCAGCGGCGAGGGTGCGGGTCAGGCCCAGCAGGGCCATCTTGGAGGCGGTGTAGGGGGTGCGGTTGAGGAGGGGGCGTTTGCCGCTGACCGAGGCGATGTTGACGATGTCACCGCGGCCGGCCCCGATCATCGAGGGAAGGAAGGCCCGGCACATCAGGTAGACGCCGCGTACGTTCGCGGAGAAAACCCCGTCCCACTCGTCGGGTTCGACCTCGGTGAGAGGCTTCACCGGGCCCGCGACGCCCGCGTTGTTGACCAGGAGGGAGATGTCCTCCTCGGCGAGCGTGTCCGTGAGTGCCGTGACCGATGCCGGGTCCGACACGTCGCACACCGCGGTGCGGGCCGTGCCACCCTCCATGGCCACACGGCGAGCCGCACCGGAGAGGGCCTGCGCGTTGCGGCCGACGAGGATCACCCGGGCCCCGGCCTGTGCGAGCGCGAGGGAGAAGGCCCGCCCGAGCGGGCCCCCTCCGCCGGTGACCAGTGCCGTACGGTCCCGCAGGGGCCGGGTGGTCATGCCCGCACCGCCCAGGGCAGTTCGTCTCCCGCGACCTTGGCGGCCCGTACGTCGCCGGACCGGGCGTGTCCCTCGAACAGCTCGATCCGGGCGGCCCGGCCGCAGAGCCGGCCCAGCAGGGCCTGCGACTCGGTGTCCGTGACCTCCTGGTAGGTCACCGTCTTGAGGTACTTGCCGACCCACAGACCGCCGGTGTAGCGGGCGGCGCCGCGCGTGGGCAGCACGTGGTTGGTGCCGATGACTTTGTCGCCGAAGGACACGCAGGTGCCCTCGCCGAGGAACAGCGCACCGTACTGGGTCATTCGCTCCAGTGCCTCGCGCGGGTCGGCGGTGAGCACCTCCACGTGCTCGTACGCGAACTCGTCGGCCAGCGTGTACAGCTCGTCCACGGAGTCCACCACGATCACCTGGCCGTGGTCCCGCCACGCCGGCTCCGCGAAGTCCTTCGTCGGCATGCCGGGCAGCAGCCGCTCCACCTCGGCGATGGTCCGCTCGCCCACCTCGCGGGAGGTGGTGATCAGCACGGCGGGGGAGTCGGGGCCGTGCTCGGCCTGGGAGAGCAGGTCGACGGCGCAGATGAACGGGTCGGCATCAGCGTCGGCCAGCACCAGGATCTCGGTGGGGCCGGCGAACAGGTCGATGCCGATCTCGCCGAACAACTGCCGCTTGGCCTCGGCGACGTACGCGTTGCCCGGCCCGGCGATCAGGTCCACCGGTCGCATGGTGTCGGTACCGGCGGCCATCGCGGCGACGGCCTGGACACCGCCGAGCAGCCAGATCTCGTCGGCGCCCGCAAGGTGCGCGGCGGCGACGGTCGCGGCGGGGACCTCGCCGCGGATCGGCGGGGTGCAGGCGACGACCCGGGGCACGCCCGCGACCTTCGCCGTGACGATGGTCATGTGGGCGGAGGCGGTCAGCGGGTAGCGGCCCCCGGGGATGTAGGCGCCCGCGGCCTGGACGGGGATGTGCTTCTGACCGAGCTTCACGCCGGGCAGGGTCTCCACCTCGAACTCGCCCAGGGAGTCGAGTTGGTGGCGGGCGAACGTGCGCACCCGCTCCTGCACGAAGCGGATGTCCTCGATGACCTGGGCGGGCACCGAGGAGACGATCTCCTCGATCTGCTCCGGTGACAGCCGGAAGGACTCCGGGCTCCATCCGTCGAACTTCTCGGAGTACTCGCGCACCGCCGTGTCGCCGCGTTCGCGGATGTCCGCGATGACGTCGGTGACCGTGGCGCGCACGGCGTTCAGGTCGACGGCGACCTGTTCCTCGGAAACGGCGGTCTTCAGAAATGTCTTCGCCACGGTGGTGCCTTTCTCGGATGCTTCGGGGGGCGTTTGGCCAGAGGGGGCGGCGGGTGCTGATCACATCCCGGTCACACGGGCGGGGCCTCGAACAGCACGTCAGGGTCGTTGAACTGTTCCTTGGCCACCGACTCGCTCATCGGGTCGGCGGTGCCCCACTGGTCCTGCGTCTGCGGATCGTCCACGTCGTGCCGTCCGGGGTGCCACAGGTCCTCCTCCAGGACGGCGAGTTCCGTGGTGTACTCGACGGTGTTGCCGTGCGGGTCGTGGAAGTAGGCGAAGGTGTTGTCGCCCGCCAGGTGGCGGCCGGGCCCCCAGGTCAGCCGTGTCCCGGCGCGCAGCGCCCGTCCGGTGCCGCGCATGTACTCCTCCACTCCGCGCATCTCGAACGACGCGTGGTGCAGGGAGACATGGGGGCCGCGCGCGATGGCGAAGGAGTGGTGCAGCGGGTTGCACCGCATGAAGTACATGAGGTCACCCATGTGCTGCGAGAAGAGGGTGTCGGAGAGCCGGAAGCCCAGGTGCCGCGCGTAGAAGTCCCGAAGTCCCGCCGGATCGGTGGAGTTCACCACGCAGTGCGAGAGCCGGACCGGGACCGCCTCCCTCTCTTCGATCTTGCGGTGGACCCTGTTCTCCACGTCCGCGGAGACCTCGACGACCCTGCCGTCGGGGTCGAAAAACCGAAAGCCGTAGCCGCCTCCCGGAGTGTCCATGGCGCCCGGTTCGCTGACCAGCGGGACGTCCGCGGTGCCCAGCCGTGCGGCCAGCTCGTCGACATCGGCCACCGAGGCGGCGCCGAAGGCGACCAGATCCATGCGCTTGCGCTGGTCCTTGCGGATGCGGACGACGTACTGCTCGGGGCTGCCCTCGGCCGCGAAGAACGCGATGCCGCTGTCGTTGGCGATCTCGGTCAGTCCCCACACCTCGGAGTAGAAGGTGCGCTGCTGGTCGAAGTCGGGCACGGCCAGGTCGAAGTGACGCAGATGTGTGATGGGCTGGAAGGCGTCGGAAGAGGTCGAGGTCATCGGATGCTCCTGACGGTGTTGCGCTGGTGCCCGAGGCCGGTGATTTCGGCCTCCATGACGTCGCCGGGCGCCAGGAACACGTTCCAGTGGGCGCCATTGCCGGCCGGCGAGCCGGTGAGCAGCAGGTCTCCCGGGCGCAGGGTGCTGGTGGTCGAGGCGTAGGCGATGAGCCGGGGGATGTCGAAGATCATGTCCTTCGTCGACTCGTCCTGGCGTACGACTCCGTTGTGGCGCAGGGTGATCCGGAAGTCGGACGAGTCGCCGACGAAGCCGGCCGGCACCAGGAACGGCCCGGTCGGCAGGAAGGTGTCGGCGTTCTTGGCGGTGAACCAGTCGGTGCCGATGGCCTTCAGATCCGGGCGGTAGAGCCGGTCACGGGTCGTGATGTCGTTGCAGATGGTGTATCCGGCGACATACGACCACGCGTCCTCCGGGGCGATGTTCCGCCCTTCACGGCCGATGACAAGCGCGAGCTCCAGCTCCCAGTCGTGTTGCTCGCCGAGTTCCGGCAGCACCACCTCGTCGTAGGGGCCGCACATCGCGCGCGGCGAGCCGAGGAAGATGTACGGCACGCCGTTGCGGGCGCGTTCGTCCATCATCTTCTCGGCGTCGGCCCGCGCCTCGTCCGGGGTGGCCCCGTGCATGCTCTCCTTCTCGGCCGCGACCAGATCCACCACGTGACGCCGGTAGTTGGCACCCGACTGGAGGATCTGGCCGGGCTCGATCGGGGCGTGCACGCGCAGGTCGGCCAGGTCGTGGCAGGCGCCGTCCGGTGTCTGCGGTTCCTCGGCGAGAGCGGCCAGCCGCGGCAGCACCCCGTCCCAGTCCTCGACCAGCGCACGCACCGACGCCGCCACGTGCGACAGATCGCGCACCCGGGTGGCGGTGACCAGTCCCGGGAACGGATCGCCGTCATCGCGGCTGAAGGTGCCGAGCGCGAACGGCCCGGCGTGCAGGGGTAGACGATCAGGCACGAGCGACTCCTCGTCCATGGGTGACAGGGGAAGTGACAGGAAACGGGATGCGGACAGGGCATCCACTGGGAACGCTAGGCATCAGCGAGGGCCCGGCGGAAATGGTCATCGGCGATGCCAGCCATCACGTTCGGCCACTACTGCCCGTCACCCCAGATCGCGCATGGTTCCCGGCTGGTCCATCGCCGTAGGGGATGGATGACGTGCTGATTCGCGATGCCCGAATCCGTTGACCGCGCGGTAGCCGCTCACGGAGGGTCATGCAACGCAGACCCGACGGCGGGCGTTGGGTGTGCTGGACCGTCGCACCCGGAACGTCAGGAGAATCTGGTGATCGTCGAGCACGCGGAGCTGACCGTGTCGGCCGGCCAGGAGCAGCAGTTCGAGGCGGTCTTCGTCGAGGGACGCAAGGTTCTGGCCGAGGCCGACGGCTTCCGCTGGGCCGAGTTGCTGCGCTGCGAGGAGCGGCCGCAGACCTACCTGTTGCTCGTCGGCTGGGACAGCGTCGAGGCGCACACCGTCGGTTTCCGCAGCTCCGAGCGGTTCCAGCGCTGGCGTTCCCTGGTGGGCCCGTACTTCGACAAGGCCCCGGTCGTCGAGCACTACCACGAACTCGGGGACCGCTTCACCGGCTGACGGACCGGCCTTCCCCTACCTCTCATCTCACACGGCAAGGAATGCCCATGGCAGTGGACAAGGTGCTCGTCGTCGGCGGCGGCATCACCGGAAGCGTGTTGTCGCTCGCGCTGACGCAGCGAGGCGTCGACGTCGACCTGGTCGAGATCTCACCTCGGTGGTTCGGTGTCGGCCACGGCATCACCCTCCAGGGCAACGCGCTGAAGGCGCTGCGCTCGGTGGGCGTCCTGGACAAGGTGCTCGCCCGGGCGGTGCCCTACGACGGTCTGCGACTGCGCCAGGCGGACGGCGAGCTGATCACCGATCTTGCGGTCGCCCACACCGGCGGACCCGACCTTCCCTCGACGGCCGGCGCGCTCCGCTCCGACCTCCAGAACGCCCTGTGCGACGCGGTGTACGCCCAAGGGGTGCACGCCCGGCTGGGCCTCACCGTCGAGCGGTTGGAACAGTCGACCGGCTGTATGGACGTGACCTTCACCGACGGCACCACGGGGAGCTACGACCTGGTCGTCGGCGCGGACGGCATCAAGTCGCACATGCGCTCCCTGATCGGCATCACCGTCGAGCCGCGCCCGGTCGGCATGTCCATCTTCCGGGTGGTCGCCGACCGCCCGGCCCAGCTGGACTGCCACGAGGTCTACTACGGCGGCCCCCGCTACAAGGCCGGCTACAGCCCCATCTCCCCGGACAAGTGCTATGCCTACCTGCTGGACGAGAACCTGGACGCCTCTCTGGTGGGTCCGTCCGCCCCGGTGTCCCTGCTGCGTGAACGCGGCGAGGGATACGGCGGCACCTGGGGCAGGCTCATCGCCGCGCTGCCCGACGACACGGCGGTCGACTACCGCTGGATCGAGACCGTGATGATCGACGAACCGTGGTACCGGGGGCGGACGATCGTGATCGGTGACGCGGCGCACGCGTGCCCGCCCCTGGTCGCGCAGGGAGCGGCGATGTGCGCCGAGGACGCGGTGGTCCTCGCGGAGCTGCTCGTCGGTGACGACCCGGTCGAGGTCGCGCTCAAGGCGTTCATGGCACGGCGGATGCCCCGTGTGCGGATGGTGCTGGAGAACTCCCTGAAGCTGGCCGAGTGGGAGATCGACCCGGAGACGCCGGGGGCCCACCCGGCCCGGCTGATGACCGAGACCCTCGACGCGCTGCGGGCCCCGGCATGATCACGCCTGTCGTGGACTTCCACGGTCACTTGGCCGTCCCCGCGGCGGACGAGCTGTGCGCCGGTACGGAGGGACTCGCGGCCGAGTTCGCAGCCGAGCAGCGGGCGCACGCGCCCGAGTCGCTGGCGGCCAACCGCGCCCAGTTGTCCCGGCTGCGGCCCAAGCTGACCGGCGTACGGGCAAGGCTGGCGGACCTCGACGCGATGGGCGTCGACATCCAGGTGGTCGGGCCGATGCCCATGCACCACTACTGGGCCGGCGAGGACCTCGCGCAGCGCCTGGCCCGTACGACCAATGAGGCGGTCGCCGCGCACTGCGCGCAGGCTCCGGAGCGGCTGTGCGGCCTGGGCACCGTGCCGCTGCAGCACCCGCACCTCGCGGTGGAGCTGCTTCAGGAGGCGGTCACCGGACTTGGGCTGTACGGGATCAGCGTCTCCACCTCCGTCGACGGCCGCGAGCTGGCCGACCCTGACCACGACCCGGTGTGGGCCAAGGCCGAGGCGCTGGGTGCGGTGGTGTTCGTCCACCCGTGGGGCTGTTCCCTCGGAGAACGGCTCGCCGTCCACTACCTCGGCAACACCGTCGGCCAGCCCGTGGAGACCACCGTCGCGCTGTCCCGGCTGATCTTCGGCGGCACACTCGACCGCTTCCCGGGGCTGAAGCTGGTCGCCGCGCACGGCGGCGGCTACCTGCCCACGTACATCGGACGGTCCGACCACGCATGGCAGGTACGCCAGGACGCGCGGGGCTGCGCCCACCCGCCGAGCACCTACCTGCGGCGCATGTGGTTCGACGCCCTGGTCTACACGCCCCGGGGACTGCGCCACCTGGTCGAGGAGGCCGGGGCAGACCGTGTCGTTCTCGGCACCGACCATCCCTTCGACATGGGCGTCGAGGACCCGGTGGCGCGCCTGGACGCCGCGGGGCTGGACCCGGGGGCCCGGGCCGCGATCGCCGGCGGCAACGCCATGGACCTGCTGGGGACGGTCCGGCGGGCACCCACCCCCACCCACCACTGAGCACGGGAGAGACACACGATGCGTTTCGCGACATACGAGCACGAAGGCGCCGAGCGCGCGGGTGTCGTCCGGGATGGGGTGATCCACCCGCTGCCGGACGGCACCACGGTGCTCTCGCTCCTGGAGAACGGGACGTTGCGGGAGGCGGGCGAGCGGGCCCTGGCCGGGGACGGCGGTCCCCGGGTCGAGGACGTCCGGTTGCTGCCTCCGCTGAAGCCGCCGTCGATCCGTGACTTCGTGGGCTTCGAGGCGCACATCGAGGGCGTCTCGAAGGCCCTGGACGGTCTGGAGCACATCCCAGAGGAGTGGTACAGGGCACCGAACTTCTACTTCACCAACCCGCACGCCGCCTACGGCGCCCACGACGAGGTGCCGGTCCCGGCCGGGTGCTCGGTCCTCGACTGCGAGCTGGAGGTGGCCGCCGTGATCGGCCGGCCCGGGCGGGACCTCACGCCCGAGCAGGCCGGGGACCACATCGTCGGCTACCTGGTGTTCAACGACTGGTCCGCCCGTGACCTGCAGAAACCGGAGAAGAACCTCGGGCTGGGTTTCTCCAAGGGCAAGGACTTCGCCAACACCCTCGGCCCGTTCCTGGTGACCGCGGACGAGGTGGAGGACCGCAGGGACCCCGACGGGTTCCTCGACCTGGAGATGACCGTCACCGTCAACGGCGACCTCATCGGCCGTGACACCCTCGCCAACTGCTCGTGGACCTTCGAGGAGATGATCGCCTACGCCAGCCGCGACACCTGGGTGCGCCCGGGAGACCTGCTGGGCTCGGGCACCTGTGGCTGGGGCGCCCTGGCGGAGCACTGGGGCCGCAACGGCGAGCGGACCCCGCCCCCGCTCACCCCGGGTGACGTGGTGACGCTGACCGTGGAACGGCTCGGCAGCGTGTCCAACCGGATCGTGCCGGGCCGCCAGGACGTCTACCTGCCCCGGGCCCGCAGGCGCGGGCGTACCCCGCGGCCCTGAGCGCGGGAACCGTAGAACCGCACGTCCACGGGCTGCTGCGGCGGACCGCACCAGCACCACGGGTGGCGTCGCGACTGTCATCCGTGGCACCGATGGCTGGTATGGATCTCGATGACGGCCGCACGCCACCCCTTCCTTGCCTGATTGCTCCCGGTTAAGCTCACCGCCCTGGTTAATCCCGCGTTTCGGCGCTCGTTCGGTGACATTGCCGGAAGGGGACTCGGATGGGGCTCGGAACGATCGACCTCAACCTGCTGGTGGCGCTCGAAGCGCTGTTGCAGCAGAAGAACGTCACCCGGGCGGGTGAACGTCTGAACACCAGCCAGTCCGCGATGAGCGGCTCGCTGGCGCGGCTGCGCCGACACTTCGACGACGACCTGCTGGTGCGGGTGGGCCGGGAGTACGAGCTGACGCCGCTCGCGGAGCGCCTCCTGCCCGTCGTACAGGCGTCCCTGCAGAAGGCCGAGGAGGCCCTGTCCCTGACTCGTCGGTTCCATCCAGCCACCAGCGACCAACGGTTCTCCGCCGTCATGTCCGACTACATGATGACGGTGATGGTGGAGCCGCTCCTGCGGGTCATCGGGCAGGAAGCGCCGGGCGTGCGCATCGACTTCCACCCCACGCCCGGACAGCTGGCGAGCGAGACGCATCTGGCCTGCCACGACCTGCTGATCGCGCCGCTCGGCTACGGGGTGCCCGGGGTCAACGAGGCTGTGCTGCGCGACCGGTTCGTGTGCATCGTCGACCCGGACAACCCACGGCTGGTGGACGGACGGCTGAGCCTTCGGGACCTGGCGGAGATGCCGCACGCCGCGGCCGGATTCGCCAAGAGCCCCACCCCGTCGGACCGTCAGCTGGAGGTGCTCGGGATCACCCCGAGGATCCAGGTCAGCACCCCGGGTTTCAGTGTCCTGCCGTTCGTGGTGAGTGGCACCGATCTGGTGGCGATGGTGCCGGAGCGGCTGGCCCGCCGGTACGCAGGCTTCGCGCACTGTGCCGTCGTACCGGCGCCGTTCCCCGACGAGCTGCCGCTGGTCGAGGCAATGTACTGGCATCACAAGCGCCATACGGACCCCGGGCACACATGGCTGCGCGGCGTGGTCCGTCGCGTCGGCGCGGAACTGGCCGAACCCGGCATGCCGGCTCCCGCCGCCGGGGCATCGACGAGCGGCGCTGCCGCCGTTCAAGCCATGGCGGCTCCGGATGCCAGCCATCGGCAACAACCGTTTCCGCATCTCGTCTCCGCTTCCTAGCGTGAGTCCCGTGCCGGGTACGGCCGAGTGCCCGGACGGGACACAGGCGGGAAACAGGAGGAAGCCGTGAGTCGAAGGCGTCTGGAAGGCCGAAGCGTTGTCGTCACCGGTGCCGCCCGGGGCCAGGGTGCCGCCGAGGCAGAGGCCGCGGCCCGCGAGGGCGCCACCGTCTTCGCCACCGACGTCCTCGGCGAGGACGGCGAGGCCCTCGCCGCCTCCCTGACCGCCCAGGGCCTGGACGTCAGCTACCGGCACCTCGACGTCTCCTCACCCGACGACTGGGCCGCTCTCGCCGACTGGCTGGAGGCACTCGGCCGTCCCCTGCACGGCCTGGTCAACAACGCCGGCGTGCCGGTACGCGCGCGGCTCGGCGAGGTCGACGTCGCCGACTGGAACAGGGCCTTCGCGGTCAACACCACCGGCGCCCTGCTGGGCATGCAGGCCATGGCCCCACTGATGCGCGAAGGCGGCTCGATCGTCAACGTCGGTTCGGTCGCCGGCCTCGTCGCCCACCACGCGGTCGCCTACACCGCCAGCAAGTGGGCACTGCGCGGACTGTCGAAGGTCGCGGCGCTGGAGCTGGCTCCCCGGGGGATCCGTACGAACATCATCCACCCCGGATACATCGACACACCGATCATGGCCAACGCCAACCCCGTGTTCGTGAAGGCGCATCTGTCGATGACGCCCATGAACCGGGCCGGGGTCCCCGAGGAGGTGGCACCGCTGGTGGTGTACCTCCTCTCCGATGAGTCGGCGTACGTCAACGGCGCCGAGATCACCGTCGACGGGGGATTCTCGGCACACGGCGGCACCAAGGCGTTCACCGACGCGCTCGACTCCGTATAGAGCCCTCCGCATTTTTTGGCTTTGAGGCCCTGCGGTGTTTTCCGCACTGCAGGGCGGGCCGCACTGTGCCCTTTTCCGGCACACCTTGATTCATTCGTCACGCTGAAAGGTGGGCTGTATGAGCTGGACGTCTCGCCGGGTCGTCACCGGTCACGACGACAACGGAAAATCGGTGTTCCTCTCGGACGGACCGCCGCCCGTGGTGCGGACCGCACCGGACGGCGCGGTCTTCCACGAGCTGTGGAACACCCGCGGAACGCCGGCCCTCATAGACCCTGACGAACCGGAGCCGACGCAGATCTCCCTGACCGTGCCGCCCGACCCGAACGGGACGAAGATCAGGATCAACGAGTTCCCGCCGGGTGCCGTGTCACCGATGCACCGTACGCAGACCGTCGACTACGGCATCGTGCTGCAGGGCGAGGTCGTCCTGGTGCTCGACGACACGGAGACCGTGCTGCGGCCAGGGGACGTGGTCGTACAGCGGGGCACCGATCACCGCTGGGAGAACCGCTCCGGAGCAGTCGCCCGGATGGCGTTCGTACTTGTCGACGGCGAATTCTCCGACCGGCTCACTAAGCGGCTTCCCGAGGGAGTCATGGAAAGCCTGCTGACGGATCCCAATCACCCCTGATATCGCTGCCGAAGTGGCCGCGGATCAGCAGGATCAAACGCATCGTGCTCCGCGATGACACTCATGCGGATTGGCAATTTCCCTCGCAGTCGCCTGCTGTGTTCAATTCCAGCCATCACCGACTCCGGAATGGCGACGTTTCCGCCAGCGCTCCCCAAGGAGAATCGTGTCCGAACAAAGGCGTTCACTCCGCAGACTCGCCCTGCCCCTGATCGTCGCGGCGGTCACCGCCGTCACCGCCGCCTGCGGCGCCTCCGAAAGCACCTCGGCCGGCGGATCCTCCGACTCCGGGACCTCCAAGGAGGCGCGCGCCGCCCTGGAGACGGCCTTCAAGGGCGCCACCGGCGACTTGCCGGAGGTCACCGCGAAGCCGAAGGCAGGGGTGAACCTGTGGGTCATCTCCTGCGGCCAGCAGCAGCCCGGATGTGTGGAGCCCAGCGTGGCCGCCATGGCGGCCGGCAAGGCCGCAGGCTGGAAGACCAAGCTCTGTGACGGCAAGCTCAACCCCGGCGGCTGGGGGGCGTGCATCCGGCAGGCGATCAGCGCCAAGGCCGACGTGATCGTGCCCGTGGGCGTCGACTGCCCGGCCGTCCAGGGCCCCCTCGGCGAGGCCAAGAAGGCCAAAATCATCACCATCGGCAACGGCGGCATGGACTGCGACGTAGCCGGCGGCAAGAAGCTGTACTCCGCGGTCACCACCCCCCTCAAGAGCATGACCCTCGCGGACTACCGCGCTCGGATGGGCGCGTTCCAGGCCGACTACGTCATCGGCAAGACCAACGGCAAGGCGAAGGTGCTCCTGGTCAACTTCACCGACCCGATCTGGGGCCCGATGATCACCAAGGGCTTCCGTGACGAGCTCAAGAAGTGCTCCGGCTGCGAGGTCGTCAAGCAGCTCGACGTCGGCCTCCAGGACCTCGTCAACAACACGCTCGGCTCCAAGTTCTCCTCCGCCCTCCTCGGGGCGCCGACCGTGAACGCGGTCGCCTTCCCGATCGACGGCTGGCTGCAGGCGGGTATTGGCCAGGCCATATCGTCCTCCGGACGGAGTGCCCGGCTCACGGTGGTCGGCAACTTCGGCAACGCGGCCAACGCCGACGTCATCCGCAGCGACGGCGCGCAGGACGGCGACGTCGGCTACTCCTCGAAGCAGCTGTCGTGGGCCGCCATCGACGACGCCGTCCGGCTGCTGGCGGGCCAGAAGCCCGCAGAGTCGGCGGGCGTCGGCCTCGTCGGCATCGACGCCGACCACAACCTGCCCAAGAAGGGCAGCTCCTACGAGCCGCCCGTCGACTACGTCAAGCACTACACCACCGGGTGGGGCACACAGTGAGCCGCCCGCCCGGCACGGCACTGCGGATCACCGGGCTGACGAAGCAGTTCGCGGGTACGACCGTGCTCCACGGCACGGACCTCCGGGTCCGTGCCGGCACGGTCCACGCGCTGCTCGGCGGCAACGGCTCCGGCAAGTCCACCACCATCAAGATCCTCGCCGGCGCACACAGCGCCGACGGCGGCACGATCGAGGTAGGCGGGCAGAGCTGGGAGGCCCGGCACTTCTCGGCCGCCACCGCACAGGCGGCCGGGCTCCGCTTCGTCCACCAGGACCTCGGGGTCTTCGACGACCTCACCGTGGCGGAGAACATCGCGCTCGCCTCCGGCTGGCCCACCCGGGCGGGCGCCCGGATCAGCTGGCGGGCACTGCACGACCGGGTCACCACACTGCTGGAGCGGTTCGAGATCGACGCCGACCCCCGCGCCCCGCTCGGCACACTGCGTCCTGCCGCCCGCACCATGGTCGCCATCGCACGGGCACTGCAGGAGACAGACCGGGACGACCTCATCCTGGTCCTCGACGAACCCACCGCGAGCCTGCCCGAGCACGAGGCGAGCTTCCTTCTGGAGTCCGTACGCCGGCGTGCCGACCAGGGGCAGACGGTGATCCTCGTCAGCCACCGCCTCAGCGAGGTCATCGCCGTCACCGACGACTACACCGTGCTGCGGGACGGCCGGGTCGCCGGCACCCTCGTGGACCACCGCCCCACGGAGTCCGACCTGGTGGAGCTCATCGCCGGGCGCGCACTGGACGAGGCCGTGCGTCCGACCGCGAGCACGAGCCGGCCCCGCCCGGTGCTCACCGTCACCGACCTGACCGGCGGCCCACTCAGTGGCGTCGACCTCAAGGTCGGCGCAGGTGAGATCGTCGGCGTCGCGGGCCTGCTCGGCTCCGGCCGCACCTCGCTGCTGCGCACCCTCTTCGGCGCCCATCGGCCGACCGGCGGCACCATCGAACTCGACGGCGCCAGGGTGTCCTTCACCGGCCCCGGCGATGCGATGCGCGCCCGCGTCGCCTACGTCCCTGAAGACCGCGGCGCTGACGCCGCGTTCCCGGACCTCCCGCTGCGGGCCAACCTGTCGATGTCGGTGCTGAGCCACTACTGGCGGCGCTGGCGCCTGGACCACGGGGCCGAACGCAGCGACAGCCAGGACCTCGTGAGCCGCTACGGCGTGAAGGCACCTTCCGTCGAGGCGGCGTTCAGCACCCTGTCCGGCGGCAACCAGCAGAAGGCCGTACTGGGCCGCTGGCTGCGCCGCGACCCCCAGCTGCTGCTCCTCGACGAGCCCACCCAGGGCGTGGACGTGATGTCCCGCGCCGACATCTACACGGTGGTCCGCCGCACCGCTGCCACTGGGTGCGCGGTCCTGGTCGCCTCCTCCGACCTGGAGGAACTGGCAGCCCTGTGCGACCGGGTCCTCGTGCTGCACCAAGGCCGCGTCGTCACCGAGGCCGACGGCGAAGGGCTCAGTGCCGACCGCCTCGTCCACCTCGTCCAGCGTTCACCGTCCCTCACCTCCGGAGCCAGGACATGACCATGAGCGGTGTCACTTCTTCCGCACCCTCGCCCCCGCCGCCCCCGTCCCCACCGAAATCCGAGACGTCCGAGGAGACGGAACCCACCCGGCGCACCCGGCGGTCCGCGCTGTCGCCGGGGCGGCTCGCCGAGCGGTACACCCTTCCCGCCCTGGCCATCGCCGTGGCGGTGTTCTTCAGCCTCTACCCGCCGAGTGCCGCGGTCTTCCCGACCTCCGCCAACCTCAGCGTGGTGACCGGCAACCAGTCGGTCATCGCCCTGCTGGCACTGGCCGCCCTCGCGCCGCTGGCCGCCGGCTACTTCGACTTCTCCCTCGGGGCGAACGCCGCGACCAGTTCCCTGGTGTGCGCGGCGCTCATGGCCCGCCACGGCGTGGGTGTCGTGCCCGCGATACTCGCCGCGGTGGCAACGGGCGTGCTCATCGGACTGGTCAACGGCGTCATGGTGGCCCGGTTCCAGATGAGCTCGTTCATCACCACCCTGGGCAGCGCCACTCTCCTCGGCGGAGTCATCCAGTGGTATTCGGGCGGCCAGACCATCAGCGCGGGCGTCTCGCCCGCCCTGCTCGACTTCGGCTCCGAGCAGTGGCTGGGTCTACCCCGCGTGGTGTCCGTCGTCGTCGTTCTCGGTGCCCTGATGTGGTATCTGCTGGGCCACACTCCATACGGGCGGGCCCTGTACGCGATGGGATCCAACCCCAGGGCGGCGCACCTGGTCGGCATCCGCGTCCGGCGCAACCTGCTGCTGACCTTTGTCATCGCCGGAGCGCTCGCGGGGATGGCCGGCGTCGTGCAAACCGCCCGTGTCGGCGGAGCCACCGCGGACAGCGGCACCAGCCTGCTCTTCCCCGCTTTGGCCGCGGTGTTCCTGGGTGCGACCGCGATCGAGCCGGGCCGGTTCAACGTGCTCGGCACGATGATCGGCGTGGTGTTCGTCTCCGAGACCGTCAGTGGCCTCACGCTGGCCGGTGCCAGCGACTGGGTCGACCCGGTCTTCAACGGCGCCGCGCTCCTGCTGGCCGTGGGCCTGTCCACCTACTTCGGGCGCAGGCGGGCCGCCGGAGCCGCCGTCTAGCGAGGTGGCTCCGGCGGCTGGCCGGCAACGGAGGGCGTCAGCGGCGGTGCCAGGGCAGAGCCGCCGGGTAGGCGTCCTCCTCGTCGGCCTGCTCGAGAGAACCGATGACGGTGGCAGTGATGGCCGCCAACTGCTCAACCTGTTCGGGGCTGAGCGCGGCGGACGGCGGCGACATGGCCCGGGGCCGCGCCGGTCAGCAACGCCATGCCTTCCTCGGTGAGTTCGACCAGCTGACCGCGCCGTTCGGCCGGGTCGTCCCGGCGCCGTACGTAGCCGGCGTGCTCCAGGCGGATCACCGCGTGCGTAAGGCGACTGCGCGTGAATTTGAGCTGCTCGGCGAGCACGGACATCCCCAGCGTGCATGGCTGACCCGTTGGGTGACGGAAGCACCAATCGAGGTGTGAACGGAGCGCGTCGCAAAGCGGCCGGAGAGAGTGTCCAAGGAGACGTACTCGTAGCTGCGCGGCGCCCTACAGCCAACTCGGCGTTCACTTGGTCGGCGAACACCGAGGCACTCTCATCCCGCCACCGATAGGGATAGACCCGGGTCCCTGCCTCCACCGCGACCGTCACTGATGTGGTGAACGAGAGCACATCGACGATCACCAGACAGGCGACGTCCGCCGCAAGGCGGTCCGCGCCGATCGGACCCCACTCGAAACGCACCCCATGGCCTGCTTGCTTACACCAGTCGTCCATGGTTGAAGATCATGCCAGGAGGCTCCGGCCCAGTCAGAGCCGCCGACGATCGCGATCGACGCCAATGTCATCCATCGCGATCAAGTGGCACACATCTCAAAAAGTCGCAGTGGGCCAACACCAACGCTCAGTGGGGCCAACTCAACTGCTAAAGGGCCAACTCGGCCGCTCAGTCACACCAGGTGTGACCGAGGATTTTAGTTTGCGGACGAGATAGTTAACTTGCGGATCTTGGTCCCATAACGCTGCGTTGCGATCAGTTCCGAAGTATGACCCCGTAGCCGGGCGGCGGGTGCTGTGGTTGGTGAGTGGGCGAGGTAGCGAGGGCGAAGATCCCGTCGGATTCAAGTCACCTGGACCAGCTGATCGCGGAGTACAAGGGGGACGCCGAGCTGCGGGATCGGCTGCGGCTCGGGGCCGGCTGGCCGCGTCGGTGGAGTTCGACGTGGCGGGTGGGTGTTGGCGAGGTCTGCTGGCCGATCCGGGATATGGCTCACGTGCCGGTGCTGTCGTCCCGGCCGATGCGGGGGTTCACGTGGCGGGCAAAGCAGGGGCATCGCCCCGGGCTCGAGGGGATGGCGTCGACGTACAGGCAGCACGGTTTCGAGTCGTTGGAGGAGGTACGGCTGCTGGTCGCGCTGGACTTCCTGGGAGCCTCGGAGGTGCTGTCGCAGCCTTTCCGGCTGGACTTTGAGCACATGGGCGGGCAGTCCTGGCACATCCCGGACTACCTGGCCGTGTTCGGCGGCAGCATGTGGCTGCTGGACGTACGCCCGATGGAACTGGTCAAAGACGACGACGCGCTGAAGTTCGCGGCGGCCAGGGAGGTGGCGGCGGCATGCGGCTGGCGGTACTCGGTGGTCGCAGGCTGGGGCCTGCACGTCTGGAGCGTCCTTGACCACTTGTCCTCGCGCCGACGGCCGTCGAGGGATCTGTTGGGCATGCGGGATCAGTTGCTCACCGCGATCGGCGGCCGGGAGGGGCGGGTGATGACGTTCTCCGAGCTGGCGGACGCGACCAGCGTGCCTTCCGTTGGCCGGGCGAACATCGTTCGGCTGCTCTGGCACCGCGAGCTCGGTGTTGATCTGGGCAGTCCCCTGCGCCACAACTCGCTGATCTGGGGGCGTAGTGGCGGTGAGGGGGTCTTGCAGATCGCGCCGGGCAGGCAGGTCTCGCTTAACGGCGTCGAGTGGACGATCAAGGATGTCCACGGCCAGCTCGGCCGGCTCGTCCTCGTGGATGGCGACGGCCGCGCGGAGACCCGCTCGTTCCGCTGGCTCATCAACCATGCCGACCTGCGGCTCTTGCCGAGGAGTGAAGCATCGGGGCGGCCTTCGGCGGTCTCCCTGCAGCCGAGGACACTAGCTGATCTGACCGAGGACCAGCGGGAGCGGGCCCGGCTGAGGGCTGCACATGTATTGGAAGCCGAGACGGGTTTCCGGGAGGGCCACCCGGCTCGGGCCCTGCCTGGTGAGCCCCGGCCTGCCTACGACCCGGACCGCACGACGCTGACCCAGCGCCGCCACGCGAAGGTGGCGGAGATGAAGGCAATGCCCCGTCCGGAGGCGGTCCGGCTCGGTCTGCAGCAGCTCGGCTACCGGACCCTGGAAGGTCTGTCGGGACTCTCGGGCGAAAGTCTCCTGCTGGCCTGCGCGGACGGGCGTTGGACACGGCGACGCAGTGGGCATCGCAGCGTCACCGAGGAGGTCCGTGAGGCGATATTCGCGGTCAAGGCCGAGTGCGGCCAGCGCGCCCGCCTGAGCCTGGCCGCCAAGCACCGGTTGATGCACCAGTACATGCGTGAGCGGTTCCCGACGTTTCCGACCGAGAAGATCCCTTCGCGCTGGACGCTCGCGGCCGTCTGGAAGGAGTGGTTCGGGTCGGACGGCGCACAGCCCAGGCCGCCGCGGAGGCCGGCGTGTCCGGCCGGGTGGTGGTGCACCGGCCGGGCCAGGTTCTGGTGCTGGACTCGACGCCGATGCCGGTGAAGCTGCGTGAGACCGTGTTCGGCGACGCGGTCACCGCGACCCTGACCCTGGCGCTCGATCTTTACACGCACGGGCTGCCGGCCTTCCGGCTCACGCTGCAGTCCGACACCTCGGTCGACATCGCGATGCTGCTGCGGGACGTGATGCTGCCGCTTCCGATGCGGGACGGCTGGGGCGAAGACATGGAATGGCCCTACGCCGGAGTCCCGGCCGACGTGATCGCCGAATTCACCGGGTACAGGGTCGCCGCCCTGCCGTTCTTCGCCCCGGAGACGGTCACCACCGACCACGGCGGCCCCTACAAGAACCACGACCTGGTGGAGGCCGAGCGGGAGATCGGCTGCCGGATCCTGCCTGCCCGCGTCCTCCGGCAGACCGACAAGTACGCGGTCGAGCGCCAATTTCTCACCGTCCAGACCATGCTCTTCGAAAACCTGCTGGGCTTCACCGGCGGTGACGTCGCGGACCGCGGGGCCGACCCGGAACGCGACGCGAGCCTCACGCTCGCGCAGGCCGAGCACATCATCGCGACCTGGATCGTCCAGATCTGGCAGAACCGCAAACTAGGCGAATACGCCCCGAGCTGGGCGCCAGGTGAGGACCACAGCCCCAACACCCTGTTCGCCGCGGCGATGGAACAGGGCGGCTTCGACCTCGACTTCCCCGAACCGAGCTTCTACTACAAGGTCCTGCGCAAACACCACGTGAAGATCCATCCGCGACGCGGAGTGAAGATCCTCGGGCTTTGGTATCACCTCCCCGTCCTGGACGAGCCGCGCTTCCTGCAGCCCTCCGCCCGAGGCGGCAAGCACGCGGGCAAGTGGGTGGTCCGCAGTGACCGAAGGGACCGTCGGCAGGTGTTCTTCCAGGACCCGGACGACCACGAAACCTGGCACATCCTGCGCTGGCGAGGACTGCCGCCCGAAGGCGAGATCCCCGCCTTCTCGGACAGGACCGCCGACGCCCTCCTGACACACGTGAAGGCGAACAACATCAGGATCCACTCCGAGAACGAGCTCCTGGAACACCTGCTGGGGATCCTCGGCTCAGTCACCCCCGTCGACCAGTGGCCCAGCCAGGCCAAGAAAAAGGCCGGGAAGAAACAGCGGGTCGCCCAGGCGCGCG
Source organism: Streptomyces sp. NPDC052236 (assembly GCF_044548015.1). Classification (NCBI taxonomy): domain Bacteria; kingdom Bacillati; phylum Actinomycetota; class Actinomycetes; order Kitasatosporales; family Streptomycetaceae; genus Streptomyces; species Streptomyces sp. NPDC052236. The sequence goes on from NZ_JBIUBL010000003.1 coordinate 166,784, forward strand.
AGATCACCCGCGCACAGGCCGCGGCGGCCGACCGCCCGACCGTCCCTGTCACGTCGGTCCCGGCAGACGAGCAGGTTCCAACTGAGATGCCCGCAGCCTGGGCCGAGCACGCTCGCACGGTCGACCGCGCGGTCGACGCCGACCGCCGTCGGCGACGCGAAGAAGCACTCGCCGGAACCAGCCCCGTCGCCCCGCCAACGCTGCACGAGGCGCTGAACCGACGGCCCATGTTCCGGCTTCCGCCCCCTGAAGGATCGGAAGCCGATACGACTGTCCGGGAGGAAGACGCGTGACCCGAGCTCTCTCTCACGATGATCTGCTGGAGGGTCTGCCTTCACGGGCCAGGATCGCCGAGTTGATCCTGAGCAGTCACCCGCCCCGCGACACCTACGTCGGCTGGCAGCACTATCGCACCCACTGCGGCCTGCTCGTCCCCGCTCCGGTGATCTCACCGCAGCAGTGGTCGATGATCCCCGAGAGCCGCCAGTACGACTACGACCTCTACCGAGAGCTGACGAACGCGAATCTGCCGCTACAGGACACCTCCATGCACGACAAGGTCGGCAGACTGATCCGGCGCCGGTTGAGCGGCAACACAAGGAAGAAGGATGACCCAACGCGCGCCGGCGTCATGGTCAGCGGTTGGGGCAACTACGGCAAGACCGCGTCCGTCTGCACCGCCGGGGCCGTCTTCGAAGACCAGTGGCTGAAACTGCACAGCTGCCTCAACCCTGGGGCTCTGCCGGGCACTCGGGATTCCCACCGTCGGTCGTCTATGTCTCGACCCCAGTGACAGCGACCCCGAAGAGCCTTTGCGCGTCAATCCTGGGCTTCTTCCGTGCCCCGATCCGCAAGGCGGCCACACTGCCGGAACTGGTACGGCAGGTCACCGACTCCCTCCACGACCATGGCGTCAAAGCGCTGATTCTGGACGACATCAGCCGGCTGCGGATGCACAGAGCCGACGACCAGGACGTCCTTGACCTGATCCGGGCCATTCGGCGCGGTACGGCTCCGTCCTGCCAGCGGTAGAGGTCGCGCAGCAGGGAAATCTCGGCGCCGTGATGGATCAGCTCCCTGTTTACGTGCAGGACCCTGTTCTCCATGGGAAACCGCTCGGGACCCACCGTGGGCGGATTCTCCAGGTCGGCGTCCGAGAGCCCGCGGACGCCCGCGTTCCATCTCCCATACATCTCATCGAGCTGTTTCAGCGCCTCGTCAGCGGTCCCTGCGTGGGCGAATGTCTCGGAGTCGACGTCCTGGCCGCCGAAGTACCATCCGACCCGATAGCCCAGGCAGGAGACGATGATGTGCTCCAGCCGCCAGGCAATCGTGGTCACCGGCGCCGACGCTGGCATCGTGTCAGGGGACGCGGAGTCCATCGTCCATTCCCCCGAACCTTCCGACATCGGTGCGGCCGACGTGCCACGTGGACGGATGCTCCAGCAGCCGCGCACCGGCTCCCAGAAGTACTCCTCGTCGGTAAGTAGCTGTTGTCTTTCCGATCTTGAGAGATGCGCGTCAAACGGGAGTCCCGATTAGGTGGTCCTGGGTGCTTGGGGGCGCGTTCGCATCCCGCGGATCCGGGGTGACCCCCGTGCCGACGGTGTTGCCGCCGTCCGGAGCCAGCACCGTGTTGACCCGCCTGCGGGCGATCGCCCACTCCTGCCATTCCAGCTCGGCCTGGATACGGCAGCCTCCTCACGCAGCCCGTCGACTCGACGGCGAGCGGCGAACTCGTACTGTTTCCAGTAGCCCGACCCCGACGGCATTCGAGGCCTCCCGGCGAGCGACAACACGACAGGCCACAGCTCCCACGGAATCACCGACCCTAAGCTTGACCAGCTGAAACGCCGTCCTCAAGTTCGGCAAGCCAACAGCCACCCACCCTTACCGCTTCAGGGGCGGCGGCGCCGTGCTGCTTCTGACCACCAGGCGGGTGGGAACGATGTCCGTGCCGGATCGGGGGACGTCGTGTTCGTGGATCTGCCGCAAGACCTCCTGGGCACTTTTCCGGCCCACCTCGGCGAAGTCCTGGTGGACGGTGGTCAGGGGCGGGGCGAAGTGGGCGGCATCGGGGAGGTCGTCGAAGCCGACCACGCTGATGTCGCCGGGGACGGCCTTGCCTCGTTCTTGGAAGGCGTGCAGGAGACCGAGTGCCATCTGGTCGTTGGAGGCAAACACCGCGGTGCAGTCCGGCTCTTGTGCGAGTTCGAGGCCGGCCGCGTAGCCCGATGCGGCGGTCCAGTCGCCGTGCAGGGGCGGTGGCACAGGCCGTCCGGCTTCCTCGAGCACGGTCTGCCATGTCTGGGCTCGGCGCTGGCTTGCGTACGACGTCTCCGGACCGGTCACGTGCCAGACGGTCTCATGTCCGAGTTCCAGCAGGTGGCTGATGGCCTCTCGGGTGCCGCCGGCCTGGTCGGTATCGACCACGCGATAGCGGTCTCCGGCGTCGGAGTCCACGACGACCACGCGCACGCCGGGCGGCAGCTTCACGGTTCCCGCGTCAAGCAGGTGGACCTCGATGAAGACGATGACTGCGTCGACGGCCAGTTCGCCCATCCGGGTGAAGGCGCCCAGCACACTGTCCTGGGTCGGAATATCGACGGGGATCACCGTGATCGCGTATCCCTCGGCCGCGGCATGGGCCGCGATCGCTTGCACGGTGTCGCTGTGGCCGGTGGCGGAGAGGCTGTGGAGGATCACGCCGATGGTCTTGAACTGCCCGTACCTGAGGGCGCGCGCGGCACTGTTGGGCCGGTAGCCCAGTTCCCGCATCGCAGCCTGCACCCGCTCCCGGGTCGAACCGATCACGCTGGGATGGCCGTTGGCCACCCTGGACACGGTCTGACGTGAAACGCCGGCAAGCGCGGCGACGTCGGCCCTCGTGACGTGCTGCCTGTGGCGCCCGCCCGGTACGGCCGAGCCGACTTGCTGTGCGCCCACCGCAGGACCAGGATCCTGCTGTCCCAGCTCACTCAGGTCCATCGAGCCTTCGCTCCTGTCTGTCCACTCGTCGCCGTCCGCTGAAGGCTCGGGCGGAAGTTTTAACGTGCGAGAAACCTTGACTTCCCACTGTGACGGGTGCCACGCTACCGCATCATGTTCACGTGACCAACCGTCTGCGGGCTGAATGGTCACGTGAACAAGGTTCAGGTCGGTGCGCTGAGCCGGACTCGATGTTCAGTGGCCACGCAGTGTGGTCAGTGTTCGCGCAGAAAGGAGTGAAGCGGTGGTCGCAGCACCACAGGCAGGGGTTCTAGGTGCCAGGAGGCCATCGGCCTCGAGACGGCGGTCATGGGTCGGCTGGCGGTTCGTCGGGCCGTTCGTGGCGGTGTTTGCGCTGGTCTTCCTCGCACCGATCGGCTACTCGATCTACCTGAGCCTGTTCCGTACCCGGCTGATCGGCGGAACGGCCTTCGTCGGTGCCGACAACTACACCGAGGTGCTGGGGGACGCGCAGTTCTGGTCGGCCTTCGGGCGGGTGGCGGTCTTCCTGGCCGTGCAGGTCCCGATCATGTTGTTCCTCGCGCTTCTGCTGGCCCTGGCGATCGACAGTGGCCGCCTGTACGGGGCGGGCTTCTTCCGGATCTCGGTGTTCCTGCCTTACGCGGTGCCGGCCGTCGTCGCGACGCTGATGTGGGGCTTCATGTACGGAACCCGGTTCGGCCTGGTCGGCAACATCAATGAGGCGTTCGGGATCTCGCTTCCCGACCCGCTGTCGCCCGGTCTGGTCCTCGCGTCGATCGGCAACATCGTGACCTGGCAGTTCGTCGGCTACAACATGCTGATCCTCTACTCGGCGCTGAAGGTGGTCGATCCGGCGCTGTACGAGGCCGCGGAGATGGACGGGGCCGGGCAGCTGCGGATCATCCGGGCGATCAAGCTCCCGGCGCTGCGCGGGGCTCTGTCGATCGCGACGATCTTCTCGATCATCGGGAGTTTCCAGCTGTTCAACGAGCCGAGCGTCCTCAAGAGCCTGGCGCCGAATGCGATCACGTCCTACTTCACGCCGAACCTCTACGCCTACTCGCTGTCGTTTGCCGGACAGAAGTTCAACTACTCGGCCACGGTCGCCATCGTCATGGGCGTGATCACGATGATCATCGCCTACGCCGTCCAGCTGCGCGGCATGCGAAAGGAATCCTGATCATGGCGACCACGACTCCCCGGGTCGGGCACAAGCCGCGCACCGCACGGCACGCGGGTGCCTCTTCGGGCCCGCTGGTGGTCCGCCCCGCCCGGCGCGCCTCCCGCCGGAAGCGGCGCAGCGCCACGCTGACCGCCCTGACGGTGGTCATGCTGGTGTACACGCTGCTGCCGCTGGCCTGGCTGGCGATCAACGCGACCAAAACGCAGAAGGGGCTGTTCGACTCCTTCGGCCTGTGGCTGGATGGCGACTTCGCCCTGTTCGGCAACATCGCCGACACCTTCAGCTACAACGACGGGATCTTCACCCGCTGGCTGCTCAACACCGTGCTGTATGTGGTGGTCGGGGCGGGCGGCGCTACCTTCCTCGCGACGCTCGCCGGGTACGGGCTGGCCAAGTTCGACTTCCCCGGCAAGAAGGCCGTCTTCGCGACCGTCATCGGAGCGGTCGCGGTGCCCGGTACCGCACTGGCGGTTCCCACCTTCCTGATGTTCTCCGAGATGGGGCTGACCAACACCCCGTGGGCGATCATCATCCCGTCGCTGGTCTCACCGTTCGGCCTCTACCTGATGTGGACCTTCGCCACCGACGCCGTCCCGAAAGAGATCCTGGAGTCGGCGCGCGTCGATGGCGCCGGCGAGTTCCGCACGTTCTTCCGGATCAGCATGCCGATGCTGGCGCCGGGAATCGTCACCGTTCTCCTCTTCAACGTGGTCGCGACCTGGAACAACTACTTCCTGCCGCTGATCATGCTGAAGGATCCCGACTGGTACCCGCTGACCCTCGGCCTGAACAGCTGGAACGCCCAGGCTTCCACCGTGGGCGGCGAAGCGGTCTTCAATCTCGTGATCACTGGATCACTGCTCACCATCGTCCCGCTGATCGCGGCGTTCCTGCTGCTCCAGCGGTACTGGCAGTCCGGCCTGTCCGCCGGAAGCGTCAAGGGCTGATCTGCGCCCGCCGACTGCCACCCCTCCCAGGTACACCGCACGAAAGGAAACACCCCATGACGAGAACCCGTCGTCACGCCCTGCTGCTGGGCGCCGCGGCCCTGTCGGTGGCACTCACCGCCACCGCCTGCAGCTCCTCCGGCACCGAGGACTCGGGCAGCGCCAAGCCGGCGTCCAACGCCGACATCCAGGCCGCCCTGAACACCGGCGGCGAGATCACGGTCTGGGCCTGGGACCCGACGCTGAAGAAGGTCGTCAGCGACTTCGAGGCCAAGTACCCCAAGGTCAAGGTCAACCTGGTCAACGCCGGTACCAACAACAACCAGTACACCGCGCTGCAGAACGCGGTCAAGGCCGTTTCGGGTGTCCCCGACGTCGCCATGATCGAGTACTACGCCCTGTCGCAGTTCTCGCTCGCCAAGTCCCTCACCGACCTCAGCGCCCTGGGTGCGGACAAGCTCCAGGGCACCTTCACTCCTGGCCCGTGGAGCGCCGTCCACGCCGGCACCGAGGGTATCTACGCCCTGCCGATGGACTCCGGCCCGATGGCCCTGTTCTACAACAAGGAGGTCTTCGACAAGCACAAGATCAAGGTGCCGGCCACCTGGGAGGAGTACATCGCCGCGGCCAAGAAGCTGCACAAGGCGGACCCCAAGGCGTACCTCACCGCCGACACCGGCGACGCCGGCTTCACCACCAGCATGATCTGGCAGGCCGGCGGAAGGCCGTACACCGTGAACGGCACCCAGGTCGGCGTGAACTTCGACGACGCCGGCACCAAGAAGTTCACCACCGCCTGGCAGCAGCTCATCAGCGACAAGCTGCTCGCCCCGGTCCCCGCCTGGAGCGACGCCTGGTACAAGGGCCTCGCCGACGGCACAATCGCCTCTCTCGTCACCGGCGCGTGGATGCCCGCGCCCCTCGCATCGGGCGTCAAGGCCGGCGCCGGCAAGTGGCGTGTGGCGCCCATGCCGCAGTGGAAGAGCGGGCAGGAGGCCACCGCCGAGAACGGCGGCAGCTCGCTGGCCGTCATGCAGGCCAGCACCAAGAAGAAGCTCGCCTACGCCTTCCTCAAGTACGCCACCGTCGACGAGGGCGCGCAGACCCGCGTCGACGCCGGGACGTTCCCCTCCACCACCAAGCAGCTGAAGTCCCCGAACTTCCTCAATAAGAAGGACCCGTACTTCGGCGGCCAGAAGATCAACGAGGTGCTCGCCGAGTCGGCCAACGACGTCCTCATCGGGTGGTCGTACCTGCCCTTCCAGGTCTACGCCAACAGCATCTTCAACGACGACGTCGGCAAGGCCTACGTCAGCGACACCACCCTGCAGGACGGCCTCAAAGCCTGGCAGGACGCCTCCCGCAAGTACGGCCAGGAACAAGGCTTCACCGTCAAGTAACACGCCCCCGGCCCGTGTCCCGCCCGCCTGTTGGCGGGACAGCAGGACCGTCCAACGGCACTTCTTCGCACCTCCACCCTGAGGGCACGAGGTCGCACGACCGGCCGCCAACGGCCGCCGCTGACGACGACCTCAGCGACCCGCCCCCACCATCGCCCCGCCGGCCACCTGACAGGCCGGCGGGGTCCCACCCCGGGCTCACCGAGCCACACGCGGCCTCCCTCCCCCATGCCCTGAGCCGCCCGTACCCGAAGGAGCAACCCGGATGCGCGGACGCTCGCCCAGCATCCTGCCCAGGCCACCGCCCGCGCGGATTCGGGCACCGGTGGTCGCGATCACCGCGGTCGGCCGCGCAGCCGCCAACAGCATCCCGTGCCCGCCGCCCCGAGCAAGGACACTCAGCGGGCGGTGACAACGCCGTAGCGGGCCCCACCCGCAGTGGCTCCTTCTCCACAACAAAGGCCGTGCCCGCCAGCCCCCCAGCGAGCACGTCAACTCAGCCGACCCCATGTGCCCGGCTTCCCGGCGCCCATCACCACCTTGCGCCGTGCCTTCTCCGGAACACACCCAGGCGCCACCACCGCATCACGACCGCCCACCGCGGCAGATCGCTTCGTGGCGCCCAAGGCGGCAACGACCGCCTGCACAGAGCCGCACGCAGAAAAGGAACACGACATGCCCAACTCCCAACGCACCCGGCCAGATCCTCACTCCGCCGTACTGCCTCCCGCCCGTACCCGCTTCCTCCGCCGCGCGCTGGCCTGCCTCGCGGCCGCACTGATCGCCGCGCCGATCACCATGCTGTCCACCGCGTCGCCGGCGGCTGCGGAAACCAACCCGACGGACGCCAGCAAGTTCAAGGGCGTGAACTGGGCCGTGCCGAGGGACAACTTCGTCCACGGCGACGTCGTCCCGGAGGGGCTGAACAGCTCCGACAGCTACGACACCGTCAAGGCCAAGGCCAACGCCATCCTCAGCGGGTTCCAGAGCACGCTCGGCGCCAACACCGTCCGGCTGCCGATCAACACCCACTCCGTCCCCGGCACGACGTGGGGCGACAAGTACACCGGCGCCATCGACGCCGCAACCGCCAAGGGCTTCAAGGTCATCCTCTCCTACTGGGAGGACGAGGCGGCCCAGGGCGGCAGGATCACCAATATGGCCGCCTTCAACTCGATGTGGAACTCGGTCATCGGTAAGTACGGCTCCAACAGCCTGGTCTACTTCGAGCCGATGAACGAGCCCCACGGCTACAGCGCCACCGACTGGGCGAACCTCGCCGCCACCTGGATCACCGACCGCCCATCGGTCCCCAAGAACCGGATCATCGTGAGCGGAGACGGCTACAACGACGACGTCACGACCGTGTGCGCCGACAGCCGCCTCGACGGGACCTACCTCTCGCTCCACCACTACGCCTTCAATAAGCAGGAGAAGACCTACGACGGGTGGGTCACCGAGTTCAAGAGCAAGGTCGGCACCTGCGGCACGCGTACCATCCTGGACGAGTTCGGCGCGCCGATGGACGATGGTCTCAACTACAACGACGCGACGAGCATCAACAACTTCGTGCGGTACCTGCGTGCCGACACCGACACCGCCCGTTCCCTCGGCATGGGCGCGGTCTACTGGCCGGCCCTCGGCGGTAAGCACATCGACCGGCCCGCCTACGACTGGTACTCCCTGTTCGACCTCGAGGGCAGCGGCACCAACCTGGTGCTGGGCGTTCGCAACTTCAGCGGCATCGACCGCCTGAAGCACGCCTGGGGCAGCGACCCCGGCTCGAACCCGAGCATCCTGCGCAACGTCGGCAGCAACGGCTGCCTCGACGTCCCCCTCGGCCAAAACAACGTCCAGGTCCAGGTCTACGCCCAGTGCTGGGGCGGCGACAACCAGCAGTGGACCCGGACGCCCTCCGGGCAGATCACCGTCTACAGCGGTACGAACAAGAAGTGCCTGGACGCCTACGGAGCAGGCATCAAGAACGGCACCTTGGTCGGCACCTATGACTGCAACGGCGGGGCCAACCAGAAGTGGATGTTCTACTCCGACGGCACGATCCGGACAGTACAGGCGCCCAATATTTGCCTGGACAGGGACGGGGCCACCTCCAAGGTCCAGCTCTGGTCCTGCTGGGGCAGCAACAACCAGAAGTGGCAGACCAGCTGAGAGGCCACCCCCCGCCTGACACACCCACAGGCCGGTCGCGGACGTCAAGAGCCGCGACCGGCCTCATCCCCGGGGCGCTCCCCTCCGGGCCCGAGCAGCGGACCGGTCCATCCACGGTCCCATCGGCACTCCGAACGTCTCCCCACCACCAAGCGAGGAAAGCTGTGCCCCTTGACGACCTGACCGCATTCCACTCCGGCTTTGCCTGGGGAGCGGCCACCTCCGCCTACCAGATCGAAGGCGCGGTCGCCGAGGACGGCCGAGCACCATCCATCTGGGACACCTTCTGCAAGCAGCCCGGCACCATCGCCGGCGGGGACACCGGCGACATCGCCTGCGACCACTACCGCCGGTGGCCCGACGACGTGGCGTTGATGAAGGCCCTCGGCCTCAACGCCTACCGATTCTCCATCGCCTGGCCCCGCGTCATGCCGGACGGGGACAGCCGCGTGAACCCGGCAGGGCTGGCCTTCTACGACCAACTGGTCGACGCACTGCTGGAAGCGGGCCTTGCTCCTCATGCCACCCTCTACCACTGGGACCTGCCGCAGGCCCTCGAGGACCGCGGCGGCTGGCCCGCCCGCGACACCGCCCTGCGATTCGCCGACTACGCCACCGTTGTCGCCGACAGGCTCGGTGACCGAGTCACCAACTGGGCGACGCTGAACGAGCCGTACTGCTCCGCATGGCTCGGCCACCTCCAGGGGGTCATGGCGCCGGGCCGCACCGACCTGACCGCCGCCGTGCGCGCCTCACACCACCTGCTGCTCGCCCACGGGCTCGGCGTCGAGGCCCTCCGGTCCACAGCCTCACAAGCGCGGGTCGGCATCGTCAACATCCTCACGCAGTCCGAGCCCGCGAGCGACCGGCCCGAGGACATCGCCGCCGCCCGCCGCGACGACGGGCACAACAACCGCTGGTGGCTCGATCCCATCCACGGCCGCGGTTACCCGGCCGACATGGTCGAGGTGTACGGGACCGAACCACCCGCCAAACCCGGTGACCTGGAGACGATCGCCGCGCCGCTGGACTGGCTCGGCGTCAACTACTACAAGCGGTCAGTCACCGTCGACGACCCGCAGGGGCCCGCACCGTTCGCCCGTCCCGTCACACCGCCGGGCACACCCCGTACCGGAATGGACTGGGAGGTCCACCCGGACCGGCTGGAACACCTGCTCGTCCGGATCAGCGAGGACTACGCACCGCGATCGATCTTCGTCACCGAGAACGGCTCCGCCTACCCCGACCGTGCAGCGCCCGACGGCAGCGTCCACGACGTCGAGCGCATCGCCTTCCTGGAGTCCCACCTGGCAGCCTGCGCGCGGGCTGCCCGCCGCGGCGTCCCGCTCGACGGCTACTTCGCCTGGTCCCTGCTGGACAACTTCGAATGGGCCTACGGCTACTCCCAGCGGTTCGGCATCGTCCACGTCGACTACGAGACCCAGACACGCACCATCAAGGACAGCGGCCACCGCTACGCCGAGATCATCCGCGCCCACGGGCGCACCACACAACACGCAGCTTCCGTCGCGATTCCCACCCCCGAGAAGAGAACCTCTATTCGGAGGAGCGGCGCAGTAACTGAAGACCCTCGTCACCAGGGGACTGTCTGACGCTCACATGTCCCGGGCCGACAGGACGCGGCGAAGCGGTGCATGGATGCCGCCGAGGCCGAGGCTCTTGGTAGCTGTTGTTTTTCGATCTTGAGAGAAGCCCGTCGGGCGGGAGTCCCGATTGGGTGGTCGCGGGATGCTTGGCGCATACGGGTGGGGCCTCCTGAACAACTCGTTGGTATCGAATCACCGAGCAGCAGGAGGCCCTGATGCAGCAGTCTTCCGTGCCGATGGCCGGGCGGTCCAGCTCGGTCACCTGGGAGTGTGACTGTCTGGCTCACCGGTTCGGAAACGCCGCCGACAACGGGTCCCGGCAGCCGCGTTATCCGACGGACATGACGGACCGGGAGTGGACGGCTGTCCGGCCGTTGCTGCCGGTGCCGGGCTGGCTGCGCGGTCGCGGCGGCCGGCCGGAGGCGTACTGCCACCGGGCCGTACTTGATGCGATCCGCTACCTGGTGGACAACGGCATCAAGTGGCGGGCGATGCCTGCTGACTTCCCGCCGTGGGACCGGGTGTACGCATTCTTCCGCCGCTGGCGCGACCACGGTCTGGTCAGGGAGTTCCACGACCGGCTGCGCGCCAGGGCCCGCCTGATGGTGGGCCGCGAAGCGGAGCCGAGCGCAGGCGTGATCGATTCGCAGTCGGTCAAGGCGGACGCGGTGGTCGGGGCGGACAGTCGGGGCTTCGACGGCGGCAAGCTGGTCAACGGCCGCAAACGGCACGTCGTGGTCGACACGCTCGGTCTGCTGCTGGGGGTGATGGTCACCGCCGCGGACACCGGCGACCGCACCGCCGCCCGCGTGCTGCTGAAACAGGTAGGCGATGCCCACCACCGCCTCGCCCTCGTCTGGGCCGACGGCGGCTACACCGGCAGCCTCGTCGAGCACTGCCTGGCCGCGTTCGCGCTGGTCCTGGCGATCGTCAAGCGCAGCGACGACATGCGCGGCTTCGTGGTGCTGCCCAAACGGTGGATCGTCGAGCGGTTCTTCGCCCACCTGATGCGCACCCGACGCCTGGCACGCGACTTCGAACGCCGCACCACCAGCGCCGAAGCAATGATCTACTGGTCGATGACCCTGCTCATGACCCGCCGCCTGGCCCGGACACGCCCGCAGCCAGCATGAACCGGCCCGGTGCGGGCTCGGCCAGCCAGCCGCGGGCCACCAGGCGTTTCGCCTTCGACCGCAATGCCTCCACACGCGCTGGCACCACGTCCATACCGAACACCGCAGCCATCTCCTGGCAGGTCAGCGGCCCTTGACGGAGCCGGGACCGGTCCGCGAGCGCCTGCAGGATGCGCTGGTAGTCCGCCGACAGCACCGACGAGGCCAGCCCCTCACGCCACACGGGCACCTGCGACTTCGGCTTCGCCGCATCGCGGGGCGTCGGCTGAGCATCCGCATCCCGCGGATCCGGGATGCCCTCCGTCCCGGCGGTGTCGCCGCGGTCCGGAGCCAGCACCATATCGACCCGCCTGCGGGCGATCGCCCACTCCTGCCAATCCAGCTCGGCCACGGCCAACTCGGCCTGGATCCGGTCGGCCTCCTCCCGCAGCCCGTCGACCCGACGGCGAGCGGCGAGCGGCGAGCTCATGCTGTTCCAGAAGTCCAACGACCGACGGCATCCGCGACCTCCCGGCAAGCGACGACCCGACAGGCCACGACTCCCACCGAATCACCGACCCTATGCCCGACCAGCGGAAACGCGGCGATCACGTCCGGAAAAACAACAGCTTCTAAGACCCTCCAGCCGTGGTCGCAGGTTCTTGTGCCAGTACCAGTCCAACTGCTCCGCGAGCCGCTCACTTCTTGTCATGTCCGCACACTACATACAACGGAGACCCCGCCCGAGATCAGCATGAGTATCCGGAGCGAGCGCCACGCCAGAGCCTCCGACCTGCATGTTCGAAGATGGCGAAGACTCAGTGAAAGGCCACGTTCGATCGGGGCTTCGGGACCGCCCGCCACCCTCACACACAGTGAGCTCCATGGTCATGATCCGCCAACAAGGATCCTCGGGGCGCTCCTGACCTCCACGGTTCAGATCATCATCCGCCAGCCAAAACCCTCGGCCACAGGGAGGCGGACGGGGGCGTGGCGCACCAGCCGGGCGGAACGTGGTCGTACCGCGGTTCGGCCGGTGCGCCCGCCGGGTGTCAGCCCTGTGCGTCCTCCGGGAATGCCTCTTCCCCGAACGCCTCGTCCGGGGCTCCCCCGAAGAAGCCCTCCATCAGCTTGTCCAACTCCACCTCGGTAGCTCCCACCGGAGCCGTGGCCTTTTCGCCCTTGCCCACGCGCAGCACCAGCCCGAGCTTCTTCACCTTCGCGTCTTCCGCCAGCTTGGCGAGATCCACGGACACCTCGGTCAGCGCACCATTGCGGAGCGTGAAGCGGGCCGCGACCTTCTTGTCCGGCACGTCCTTGAGGTCCTTGGCCGTCGGCAGCTCGGCACCCATCGGCAGGTCCTTCGCCAGCGGGCGGATCTCGTCGATCAGCTCGGTGAGCAGGGTGCGGAAGGGGGCGGTGGCGGTGATGTGCTCGGTGCCGTCCTTCCCGTCGGCGGTCTGGAAATCAACCTTGCCGGCGACAACGTCCCGGAGGGCCTTCATGAGCTTCTTCTGCGTCTTGGCGTCGAGCGTGGGTTCCGCCGAGGGCTTCCCCCCTTCCTGGTCCTCCATCTCGTTTATTGCGTCGCGGGTCTTCTCGAGGTCCTTCGTCGCGAACTTGACCCACTTGCCCTCGAGCAGCTTCTTGAAGGCTCCAGCGCTCGCGGGCAGTTCGTCGGCGGGCGGCATGGGATTGCCCGTCATCTTCGCGAAGCCGTCCACGTCGGCGCGGACGTACATGTAGTCGCCGACGAGCCGGTACTCGAACAGGTCACCTTCCGGGCCGCTGAACTTCATGGCCATGCCGATGAAGTCCTTGTCGCCGGACTCGTTGAACGGCTTCTTGGACTGCACGGAGACGGAGATCCGAGCACCACTGAGCAACTCGGCGATCTCGTCCGGGATTTCCTCGCCGGGCTCCGCATCGGCATCCAGCGCCTTGAGCGTCTTGGCGTCGGCGTCCAGGTCCAGCTCGAAGGAAAGCGAGTGCTCCTTGCCGAGCTTTTCGAAGGCCCGGTCGAGCTTCTGCCCGGCGGACAGGTTCTCCACGGTGCCGCAGGCGGCGGAGCCGGCCAGGACCACAGTGGCGACGGCAGTGGCGGTCAGGGTTTTGCGAATGGCGGAAATGACTGTCTCCTCGTAGGTGCGACCACAGCGGTAGTCGCTGAGAAGACTGATCAACCCCATAAAAGGTTGCACGCCTCAGGCGAACTAATGTTCATCAACTGACGCGGGTTCGCGTGTGCTTCAGCCGGCGGCCAGGACAGCTGGGCCACCAGATCCGACATCACGGCAAGCGGCAGCGACGGGTTGGCGGCCGCCGCCTCCACCACCTGCCAGTCGGTGTCGGTGAGCAGTTCGACCAGGACTGACGGCGGGAGGGCCGGATGGCCGGCGGCTATGAGCCTCGCCCGCTTGTCTGCCAGGCAGGCGAGCAGCGCCGGGGCCGTCGCATTGCGGTGCCGGGCGACCTCGCGGAGCGCCTTGCGCACCGGCGGTGCGTGGCGGGCCAGGTCCTCCAGCAGTTCCGGCGACGCGTCAGGGTTGGCCGCCACTTTGGCGACGACCTGTACCCCGTGCGCGTCGACCATGGTGCGCAACTGGGCATCCGAGAGGCCCGGGTGCGGCGCGATGGACTTGACCACCTTCGCGTCGGGGTCGGCGGCCAGCGCGTCGCGTATCGCGGGCGGCAGGTCGCGTCGTTCGGCCAGGAGCATCCGCACAGCCGCCGACCGCGACGTGGCCAGCTTCTCAACCTCGTGGGGAGAGGCGGCGGCGATCCGCGGCAGGAGGGCCGAGCCGATCTTGGCAGCCCCGGCCAATTGGGTGAGCACGTCGAGCGGCACATGCGGGTTGTGCGCGAGCCTGCGCCGCACGTCGTGGCCACCGTCTGTGGCCAGTACGCGGATCAGGGTGTCGTCAATCGTGGGATTCTCCGCAAGGTCGGCTCGGACCCCGGGGTGGGGATCCACGGCGAGCCGTCGGCACACCTGCGACGGCAGGTCGGGGCGGGCGGCGAGCGCCCAACGCAGCAACAGCGAAGGATGGTCTGCGAAACCGACAACGGCTTCGGTCGGGGTGGCCGGGTTGTGCAGCGCCATCCGCCGCATGTCGTGCACGGTGGACTCGTGGGAGCCGCCGCAGGAGGCGCCTGGCAGCAGATCGCAGTCGAGCCGCGAGCACTGCGCATCGTGCACGAACGGGCTCTCTTCGCGGTCACAGACCAGGCACCGCTGCGCCGGGGGCAGCCCCTCACCGGTGAGCAGCGCCGCCAGCACGGCCGGGGGTGTCGCCTCGTTGGCCGCCACCGCGCGGCGGACCTCGGCATGCGGATGGACCGCAAGGCCGGCGGCCATGTCCGGCGTGGTCCACAACGCGAGCTCTGCCACGACCCGTACGTCCGAGTCGGCGGCGAGCGTCTCCACCACATCGGGCGGAAGAAAGGAGCAGGCGGCCAGCTTCTCCCGGCGCTCGACAACCGGATCCGCCGCGAAGAGGCGCGCCCACTCCGGGCGTCCGGCACGCTCATCGAGCAGGGCGAGCGCGGCCTCCGGCTGTGCCACGGGATCGACGTCGGCGGCGGTCAGCCGCCCCGCGTACGCAAGCCACACAGCGCTCTCCGCAACGCGTGAGACCAGCGCGACCGCCTGCGCATGACTGAGGTCCGCGCGATCAGCGAGATCCGCGGCAATGTCGGCGTCCGCGACCGCGATCAGCCGGTCGACCAGCTCGGACGGCAGGGCCGCATTGGCGGCGAGCCCGCACAGGACATGATTCACAGGAGCATCCTGCCTGGACCGTGACCGAATGGCTCATGGATTTCGACCTGGCCGAGTCATTGGCGGCACTCGGGCGCACATCCTGAGCGCGGTACTTGCTACCGGCGGCTCGCCGGGCACGCCGCGCCGGTACGGGGCCCTCGCGGGGTTACCGTCGGCGGCATGGACGGTGATCGCCGAGGGTGGCGCCAGTGTTCGCTCGGCGGGGCGGTGTTTGCCGTGTGCATGGCCGGCACCACGCTGCCGACCCCGCTCTACAGCCTCTACCAGGAGAAGTTCGGGTTCTCCGAGCTGACGGTGACCGTCGTGTACGCCGTGTACGCCTTCGGGGTCATCGGTGTGCTGCTGCTGGCGGGCAACACCTCGGACGCCGTGGGCAGGCGGCCTGTGCTGCTGGCGGGCCTGGGATTCGCGGCGGCGAGCGCCGTCTGCTTCCTGTGTGCCACCGGGCTGGGCTGGCTGTATGCGGGGCGGCTGTTGTCGGGGCTGTCCGCCGGCCTGTTCACCGGGGCCGCCACGGCGTACGTGATGGAGTTGGCACCGCACGGCGGCGTCTCCTGGGCCACGTTCGTGGCGACCGCCGCCAACATGGGCGGGCTGGGCTGCGGTCCGGTGCTCGCCGGAGTGCTCGCCCAGTACGCCGCCTGGCCGCTGTACCTGCCGTTCGCCGTACACCTCGCGCTGGTGGCAGGCTCGGCCGCCGTCCTGCTGTGGCTCCCGGAGACCGTACGCGAGCGGCGGCCGCTGAGCACTGTACGGCCGCGGCGGCCCGGCCTGCCCCCGCAGGTGCGGGCGGTGTTCGGGCCTGCGGCGATCGCCTCGTTCGTGGGGTTCGCCTTGTTCGGGGTGTTCACGTCGGTCAGTCCGGCGTTCCTCGCGCAGTCCCTGGACGTGGACAACCACGCCGTGAGTGGGCTGGTCGTCGCGCTTGCCTTCTTCGCCTCGACCGCAGGGCAGCTGGCGGTCGGCCGGGTCGGGGTGGAGCGATCGCTGCCGCTGGGCTGTGCCGGGCTCTTCGCCGGGCTGGCACTGCTCGCGGGCGCGCTGCGGTGGGACCTGCTGTTGCTGGTGGTGCTGAGCGCGCTCGTCGGCGGGGTGGGGCAGGGGCTGGCATTCCGTGGGGCGATGTCAGCGGTGGCCGGGGCGTCTCCCCCGGACCGTCGTGCGTCAGTGATCTCGACGCTGTTCGTGGTGGCGTACGCGGGTATCTCGGTGCCGGTGATCGGTGTGGGAGTACTGACGGGTCCGATCGGCCTGGAGGGTGCGGGGCTGGTGTTCATCGCGTGCATGGCCGTCCTGGTCTCGACCGCGGCCGTGTATCTGCTCCGGCGGCCGGTAGGGGCGAGGACGTGAGTAGGTACGGACGCGATGACCCGGCCTGTGTGGGCGTCGGCTCAGTGAACGGAGAACCCACCGTCGACGAAGATCGCCTGCCCGGTGACGTAGGCGGAGGCGTGGCTCGCCAGGAACACCGCCGCTCCCGCGAAGTCCTCCGCCAGACCGTTGCGCCCGACCATCGTGCGCGCGGCCAGCGCCGCCACCTTCTCGGGGTCGGCCGACAGCCGCTCGTTGAGCGGCGTCAGCACGAAACCCGGCACGAGCGTGTTGCAGGTGACGCCATACGGCGACCATGCCTCGGCCTGTGAACGCGCCAGAGACTCCAACGCCCCTTTGGACACCCCGTAGGCACCGCTCTGGACGAACGCCCGATGCGCCTGCTGGGAGGTGATGTGGATGATCCGCCCGAAGCCCCGTTCGGCCATGCCGGGGCCAAACCGCTGTCCCAGCAGATACGGCGCCTCCAGGTTCACCGCCATCGTGGTGTCCCACACCTCATCGCCCAGCTCGCCCATCGGCGGTCGCAGGTTGATTCCGGCACTGTTGACGAGGATGTCGGGCTCCCCGAACGCCTCGGCCACCTTCTCCGCAGCCTCGCGCACGCCGTCACGGGTGCCCAGGTCGGCGCTCACCCAGGCCGCCCGGCAACCGGCCGCCGCCAGCTCACCGACCGTGGCGGCCAGCTCCGCCTCCTTGCGCGCCACGACCACGACGCTCGCCCCCGCATGCGCGAGAGCCGTGGCGATGGCCCGGCCGATGCCGGAACTGCCGCCGGTCACCACGGCGACCCGGCCGTCCAGCGAGAACAATTCGGAGAGGTACGTCTGCGAGCTCATGCCGGCACCCTAGACACGGCGCTGATCGTGACAACACCGGGGGCTTGAGGTCGCGGTTTGGGCGGGGCGCACAGCGACTCTGCGAAGGGTCGGATCAGGGTCAGGAACGCGGTCGGCGGGGCTGATCGGCGCGCTCCGCGTTCTTCTCCTTGATGCGGACCGTTTCCTTCCGGACCTCGGCCTGCGTGGCCCGCTCCTGCCGCAGCCACTCGGGGCTGTCCGCCTTCAGCGCGTCGATCTGCTCCGTGGTGAGGGCCTCCGTGACCCCGCCACGCGCGAGACCCGCGATGGAGACGCCCAGCTTCGCCGCGACCACCGGCCGGGGGTGCGGACCCGTGCGGCGCAGTTCAAGCAGCCACTCCGGCGGATCGGCCTGCAGTGAGCTCAGCTCGGTGCGCGAGACGACACCCTCCTGGAACTCGGTGGGGGTGGCCTCGAGGTACACACCCAGCTTCTTCGCCGCGGTCGCGGGCTTCATCGTCTGGGCAGTCTGGTGCGACATCATGATGTCAAGGGTATCGAACGCGTGCGCTAGCTCCGACCAGCACCGGTAACCTGGCGGAGTGACAGGCTCGGAAGTACCCCCTTCGTTCCGGCTCGCCTATGTCCCCGGCGTGACGCCCACCAAGTGGGTGCGCATCTGGAACGAGCGGCTGCCCGGCGTCCCGCTGACCCTCATCGCGGTGTCCCCCGCCGAAGCACCCGACGTGCTGCGCGGCGGCGGCGCCGACGCGGGTTTCGTACGGTTGCCGATCGACCGGACGGACCTCAGCGCGATCCCGCTCTACACCGAGGCGACGGTGGTCGTAGTCCCGAAGGACCACATCGTGGCGACGGCCGACGAGGTGTCCGCCGAGGAGCTGGCCGAGGAGCTCGTGCTGCATCCCCTCGATGACACCCTCGACTGGGAGCGCCTGCCGGGACGGCCCGCGAACGAGCGCCCCGCCACAACCGCGGACGCCGTCGAACTGGTGGCGGCGGGAGTGGGAGTGCTCCTCGTCCCGCAGTCGCTCGCCCGTCTGCACCACCGCAAGGACCTCACGTACCGGCCGGTCTCGGACGCCCCCGAGTCGCGGATCGCGCTGTCGTGGCCGGAGGACGAAACCACTGAGCTGGTGGAGGAATTCATCGGCATCGTCCGCGGGCGGACCGTCAACAGCTCCCGGGGCCGGCCGACCCCGCCACAGCCCAAGAGCAAGCGCGCCGAAAAGCGCGCCGACAAGCCCGCCGCCAAGGGTGGCGCGAAGGGCGGCGCACGGCAGAAGCCCGCAGCAGGCAGGTCGACCGGCAAGAGCCCTCGGAACGGTTCCGGAGGTTCCGGCGGCGCCAAAGGCGGCAAGCGGGCCAAGCCCGGCCGCCGGTCGTAGCCCCGGAATCTGCGAGACCGCCTACACGGTGGTCCGCGGCTGCGGGGCCACGGCTCCCGTCGTACGGCCCGGCAGCCCGGTCGCCAGGAACGCGCCCGCGGCAGCCACGGCCGCGAGCACCGTCAGCGTAGGGCCCATCGCGGAGACGAAGGCCTCACCGGACCGGTCGGCGCCCGGCGCGGCAAGGGTCAGCAGAGCGGTCGCCGCGGCGACCCCCAGCGTGGGGCCGACGTTCATGGCGGTCTGCTGAAGCCCGCCCGCCACCCCGGCGTGCTCCGCGGGGGCGTGGCGCACGATGACAGCCGTCGCTGACACCATCGCGCCGCCGAAGCCGGCGCCCACCAGGAGGAACCCGCCGCCGATCGCCGCCGTGGGCGAATCCGCGCCGAGGCGCGACAGCACGAGAGCGCCCAGCGCGAGGAGGGTCATCGCGGCCGCGGTCGTGGGCCGTGGGCCGTATCGGCGCAGCAGTACGGCGGCGACCGGCGCGCCCAGCACCATCGCCACCGCTCCGGGCAGCGCCGTCAGGGCGCTCCGGAAGGGGTCGAGCCCCAGGGTGTCCTGCAGGAAGTACGTACCGGCGAACAGCGCGCCGAACAGCACAGCCGACGCGGACACCAGGATCCCGAGCGCCGAGGTGACGGCCACCGATCCGAGGACCTCCGGCGGCACCAGCGGGTTCGGGGTGCGCCGTTCGTGTCGTACGAACGCTCCACCGGCGACGGCGGCCACGGCGAAGCTCGTCACAGTGGTCACGGTCGTCGCCGTACGGCCGCCCTCCGGCAGGGAGACAAGCGCGTGCACCAAGCCGCCCAGGGTCACCGCGAGGAGGCAGGCGCCCGGCAGATCAAGCCCGGTGCCGGGCACGCGGGCGGCGGCCACCCGGGCTGGTTTCGCGCCGCGCACGGAAGGCTCCCGTACGACAAGGAGGAGCACTCCGATCACCAGCGCCGGTACGACGTTGAGGAAGAAGGCCGCCCGCCAGTCGAACCGCGCGGCCAGCGCCCCGCCGACGAGCGGGCCCGCCGCAGCCGCCACTCCGATGGCGCTGGTGCGCAGCGCGATGGGCATCCCCAGCCGGTCGGGCGGAAAGGCGGCCCGCAGCATCCCGAGGGTGGCGGGCTGAAGCAGCGCGCCGAAGACGCCCTGGAGGACGCGGAGCGCGATGACCCAGCCGATTCCCGGCGCCAGGCCGATCCCCGCGGAGGCCGCGCCGAATCCGAGGATTCCGACGGCGAAGACCTGCCGGTGGCCATACCGGTCGCCGATGCGGCCCGCGAAGACAAGCAGACTCGCCACCGCGATCAGATAGCCGGTGCTGGTCCACTGCACCTGGTCGAAGGAGGCGTGCAGATCCCGCTGCATGGTGGGCTGAATGATGGTCAGGACGGTTCCGTCGAGGGCGACGACCGCCGCTCCGACGACGCTGCCGGTGAGCGTGAGCCGCCGGTACGCCGTACTCATGAACCGTCCCGGCGGTCCTGGCCGTCCTGGCCGAGATGGGCGTCCAGGATCGTACGCAGCAGCGGTTCGACGTCGTCGGTGCCTGTCGCGAGCTGGAGGCTGCCCCACCCCCACAGCTGGGCGATGCCGTGCAGGTTCGCCCACAGCCCGCTCGCGACAACCTGCGGCGCGACGCCGGCGGGCCGCGTCGGGACCTGGGCCACACAGTCCACGAACAGGCCGAAGAGGGGCAGGCTGGTCTCGCGCAGTCCGAGGTGTCCGCTCTTGAGCAGATCGTGACGGAACATCAGCTCGAACATGCCGCCGTTGGTCCGCGCGAAGTCCAGATAGACGCGGCACAGCGCAGCGACCCGGTCGCGCGGGTTCTCCTCGCCACCGTTGCCCGGTTCAAGGGCGTCGGCGGCCCTGCCCGCCAGCTCGGCGAAGCCCTCGCGGGCGATCGCGGACAGCAGGGACACATGGGTCGGAAAGTAGCGCCGAGGTGCCCCGTGCGAGACCCCGGCGGCGCGGGCGATCTCGCGCAGGGACAGCGCCTCCACTCCCCGGGTGGTGACCAGCTCGACTCCGGCCGCCACGAGCCGGGCACGCAGACCCGCTTCCTGTTCACTCATAGACAGTGTCTACCTCATCGAATAGACACTGTCTACCGGCGCTTGTCGCACTACGTCGGCTGAGATCATGAGCGTATGAATCTCGCTGTACGCCGCTTATGCGCTGTGGCCGTGCTCCTCATCGGCATCACCCTCTTTTTCTGGATCGTCTTCGGAGCTCCCCACGAGTGGAAGGGCGGCCTGCGGCTACTGCGCCTCACCCTGGGGATGAGCGCGGTGGGCCTGATCAGCGGCAGCGCCTTGCTGATGTTCCCGAGCACGCCCGGGGAAGACGGGGAAGACGGGGAAGACGGGGATCCGGCCGCCGGCCGGAGCGGAGCTCTGGCCGACGGGCCTCTGGACGTCTAGCGCGGCTCCTGGGCACGGCGGACGATGTCCGTCACCTCCAACTCGTACAGAGGCGCCGGGTCGACGGACATCGAGTCGAAATTTCCCTCGATCTCCAGGCTGACGAGCCCATGCAGCCGCGCCCACAGGAGAATCGCCAGCGACGCCGCCTCGGCCGCCGGGTCGCCCCCCGCCTCGCGCTTGCTCATCAGGTCGTTCATGACGCCGAGGAGAAGGTCCATCGCCCGCCGCGCCGCCTCCACCAGATCAGGCGAGTGCGCGTCATAGCCGGGGAGGGGTGCCCGGAACAGCAGCCGGTAGCGGTGCGGTTCGGCCACGGCCCAGGCGCGGTAGGCGCTGGTGACCGCGGAGAGCCGGTCGGGGGCGCCGCCCGGTGAGCCCTGGCTTCCGGCGAGGGGGACCGCGAGGGCGGTGGAGAGGTCGCGATAGGCGTCGATGACCAGCTCGGTCAGCAGGGTGTCCCGGTTGGCGAAGTAGCGGTAGAGCCCCGGCCCTGTCATGCCGAGCTCTTTGGCGATGGCGTTGAGGGACAGGGCCTCGGGCCCTCCTTCCGCCAACTGCCGTTCAGCCACAGCCTTTGCTTCCTCGCGGACCTGTGCGCGAAAACGCTCGCGCGGGCCCTTCTTGCCGGGATTACGGGAAGGCTCCACGGCCATGCCTTCACCTTCCTCTCGATCGGGTCTCGTCAATGGGGCTCGGACTCACATGCTAGCCGCTAACAGTTGAGACAGCCTATAACTCACGCAGCACGCACCCGGAACCGAAGCACTTGACAGGATTCACAGAGAGGATCATTCTTGCGTTAGATGCTCTAACAAAAGGCTAGATGCCTAACACGAGGAGATCGTGATGATGACGAACGCACGCATGGCCGGCGCCGATCTGGCCACAGAGGTTGTCCTTCCCGGCATCGTCGAGCCCTCGGGCCTTGAGGTCCGGGTCGGCCCCGCGCCGGAGCCGGGTCCCGGCGAGGTCCTGCTGGCCGTCGAGGCGTCAGGTGTCTCGTTCGCCGAGCAGCAGATGCGCCGAGGCAAGTACTACGACCAGCCGCCCTTCCCTTTCGTCCCCGGCTACGACGTGGTCGGCACCGTCCTGCGGGCAGGTCCCTCCACCGACGCCACGCTCACCGGCCGCCGATTCGCCGTCCTCACCAAGGTCGGCGGCTGGTCCAGCCACCTCATTGTCAAGGCCGCCGACCTGGTCGAGGTGCCCCAGGGAATCGACCCGGCCGAGGCGGAGACGGTCGTCGTCAACGGGATCACCGCCTGGCAGATGCTCCACGGCCTGGCCAAGATCCGTAGCGGTCAGACCATCCTCGTCCATGGGGCCAACGGCGGCGTGGGGTCGACCCTCGTCCAACTGGCCGCCCATGCCGGTGTACGTGTCATCGGCACCGCGTCCCCGCGCCACCACGACGCGGTACGTGCCCTGGGGGCCACCCCGTTGGACTACCGTGCCCCCGACCTGCCCGGGGAGGTGCGCGCGCTCGCCCCGGACGGAGTCGACGCCGTCTTCGACCATGTCGGCGGAGAAGGCATCGTCGACTCGTTCAATCTCCTCGCCCCCGACGGCATGCTCGTCTCCTACGGGACGGCGGCCACCAAGAACGAAGCGGGCTCCTCGAAGCTCCCGGTGCTCAAGCTGGTTGGCCGGCTCCTGCTGTGGAACGCGCTGCCCAACGGCAAGCACACCCACTTCTACAACATCTGGGCCGGCAAGCGCCGCGCGGACACCTTCCAGGAGCGCCTGCGCTCCGACCTGACCAGCGTCTTCGGGCTGCTCGCCGACGGCGCCATCACCGCGCAGGTGGCGGCCCGCATCCCGCTGAGCAGAGCCGCCGACGCGATGGAGCTGGCCGAGTCGGGGACCGTCACCGGCAAGGTCGTACTCGTACCGGACTCCAACCCCGAGTCCGAGCCCAAGTCCGAGTCCGAGGTGCCCAGCGCGGGCTGAAGTACCCCGTATCTCCTGTCTCCTGCTCCAGTCAGACTTCTCAGACTTCGCGCGAAGGGCACCATCATGAACAGCACCATTCCGCAGCCGCCCCGCTGGGCCACCGCCGCTCTCCTGACCACGCTCGCCCTGGGCCTCTCCGCCGGCCGGCTCGCCACCACGGCCGCCGCCCACCCGGCGCACCCGCCCGTCACGGCACAGGGCCAGAGCCATGGCCGCCAAGACACAGTCATCGACCGGCACGCCCCCGTCATCACCCGTGACGACATCTTCATCCGCGCGTCGTTGAAGCAGGTCTGGGACGTCCAGACCGACGTCGAGAACTGGCCGTCCTGGCAGCCCGACGTCAACTCGGTGCAGCGGGAGGACTCCGGCCGCCTCAAACCCGGGTCGGTGTTCCGCTGGCACGTCCAGGGTCTGGACGTCACCTCTACGGTCAAGCAGGTCGAGCCCCTGCGCCGGCTCGTGTGGGGCGGCCCCGCGAACGGGATCACCGCAGTGCATGTGTGGACATTCACGCCTACGCGCCACGGTGTGCTCGTACACACGGAGGAGTCCTGGTCCGGGGCCCCGGTCGAGGCGAACATCCCGTACGCCCAAGGAGCGTTGGACGCCTCCCTGCGCGGCTGGCTGGAGAACCTCAAGCGCACAGCCGAAGCCCGTTCGTAGGACATGGCTCACCGGCTCAGCGTTGGTAGAACCGCCACATGGCGAGTTCGCCGTCGTGCGCGCGCAGGCGCTCGACAGCCTCCTCGGGTGTGCGCCTCTCGGTGAGCTCGTAGAAGAAGAACAGCGGGGCGAACACGCTCGCGTATCCGAACGGCGCACCGTGCGGGGCGATATAGGCACTGGCGCCCGCATCGAGGAAGGCGTCGGCGAGTGCGGGATCGCCGGTGTCGCAGCCGGTCACGAGGACGACGCTGCCCGGCAGGCGGAAGTGTTCACGTACGCGGTCGGGGCCGACAGCGCCGTTGAACGGCTGGAATCCGGCGAGCTCCTCAGCCAGTTCAGCCATGAGGATGCGGCCCTCGTCACCGTGGCAGGACACGATCACATACGGTGCGATGGGGCGGCTGCCGTCCAGCGCGGCGACGAGGTGGCGAGGCTGGCCCACTCGTAGATAGTTGACGCGGACACCGAACACTTCCAGACCGTCACGCAACGGCCGGGTGAACTCGTGCTCGACGTCGATGAGATCGACTTCGGTCCAGCCGAGGCTGCCGGCCTGGACCTCGCGGAATCGCGACGGACGCTGGGTCGCCAGCCACTTGGCCTCGGCCTCTGCCCCGGCCTCCGCCTCTGTCTCGCTTGTCATCCGCCCACGATGGCACGGTCCCGCCCTCTCCACGCCCCCCTGCGCTCATCCGTAGATGGTTCTACGTTCATTCACCTCAGTGATCCTCTGAGCCGCAGCATCGGCAACCGACTCAGGAGCTGAGATGGGCCACGGCCACAGCCATGGGCATCACCACCCGCACTCGCACGACTCGCACCACCACGGACTGGAAGCCGAAACGCTGCCGCCCGCGCTCGACACTTCCGTGCCCGACAGCGAACTGAGCCCGGACCAGCACTCCCGCCGGACCATGCTCCGCCGCGCGGGCCTGCTCGGAGCGGGCATCGCCGGGGCCGGTGTGCTCGGCGGGGCGAACGTCGCCGCCGCGAGCGAGAGCCGCGCGGGCCGTGCCACCCGCAGCCGTGACGGCTTCCTGTGGCTGGCGGGCGACCACCACATCCACACCCAGTACAGCAGCGACGGCAAGTACCGCGTCATCGACCAGGTGCGCCAGGGCGCCCGGCACGGCATGGACTGGCTCGTCATCACCGACCACGGCAGCGAGACACACGCCAAGATCGGTGTGGAGAAGGTCAATCCGGACATCAAGCAAGCGCGCGCGGAGTTCCCGGACTCCCTCGTCTTCCAAGGCCTGGAGTGGAACATTCCGGCCGCCGAGCACGCCACCGTCTTCGTCCACCCCGGCAAGAACGAGGTCGCCGTACTCAAGGAGTTCGAGACCTCCTTCGACGGCAGCGTACGCAAGGCCAGTGACAACACTCCCGCCAATGAGGCGCTGGCCATCTCCGGCCTCCAGTTCCTCGCCGAGCAGATCCAGCGCCGCAAGGTCAAGGACGCGCTGATGCTCGCCAACCACCCCGCGCGGCGCGGCGTCGACTCACCGCACGAGATCCGCGCCTGGCGGGACGCCACACCGTCGCGCCTCATCGCGGTGGGCATGGAGGGCGCGCCCGGCCACCAGGCCGCCGGAATCGCCGCCCCGGCCGGCATGGGCCGGGCCCGCGGCATCTACGACAACAACCCCAGCGCCAACTCCTTCGCCGGATACCCGCTGGAGAGCTACCGCACCTGGGGCGGCTTCGACTGGATGACCTCCACCGTCGGCGGACTGTGGGACAGCCTGCTCGCCGAGGGCAAGCCCTGGTGGATCACCGCCAACTCCGATTCGCACAACGTGTACGCCGACACCGCCAAGCGCGGCGGCCCCGACACCGACTACGCCGCCAACGGCAAGCACACCGACCCGGTCTACTCCGGCGGGCTCGACCTGACGCAGGGCGACTACTGGCCCGGCCAGTACAGCCGTACGCATGTGGGCGCCGACGGCCACTCGTACGCCGCCGTCATGGACGGCATCAGGGCGGGCCGGGTCTGGGTCGACCACGGTGGCCTGATCAGCGGGCTCGACGCACGCGTCAAGGGCGGCGGCCGGTGGGCCACGCTGGGCGGCGCGCTGCACGTCAGGCGCGGTACGGACGTCGAGCTCAGCATCGACATCGCGCTCGCCGACTCCCCCAACTGGGCGCAGTTCGTACCGGAGCTGGCGCGAGTCGACGTCATCCGCGGGCAGGTGACCGGGCCGGTCTCCGACCGGGACACCTTCACCGCGCCGACCGCGAAGGTTGTCCAGTCCTTCGAGGTCAACCAGACAGCGGGCACGGTCAAGCTCACCTACCGGCTCGGCCGGGTCGACCGCCCGCTGTACGTACGGCTGCGCGGCTCGGACGGCAAGCGCTCCGCGGTCGGCATCGGCGGCGCCTCGGTCGACCCGGCGGGCCCGGCGCTCGATGTCGTCGGCGACGCGGACCCGTGGAACGACCTGTGGTTCTACTCCAACCCCATCTGGGTACTGCCCGCATGACCTCCTCGCTGACCGTGATCGGCGTCGACGTGGGCTGCACCGGCCTGCCCGACGCCGATCGTCTGGTACGCGAACTCGCCCCGTCCGCCACCGTGTTCGCCTGTACGCATCTGATCCGCGGCGGGCGTCCGCGTATCGCGCTCTCCTTCGCGCTGCCTTCCGCGCAGTCGGGCGAGGCGGGGGCGTACGACGCCTGGCGGCGGATCACCGCACGGCAGGAGACGGGCGGGGCGTTCGGCGACCGGCGTCACGGACCGGCGGACCTGGCGGCGGGAGCGGCGCAGGCAGCCGCCGAGCACACGGCCCGTACGGGGGGCCGGGTCGTGCTCTTTCCCGGCTCGGCTGCCCTGACCGGCACCGTCACCGTCGTGGAGTTGCTGACCGCTTCCGGCGTCGACGAGGTCACGGCACTGGGCGCGCCGGGGCCCGCCGACCCGGGGCGGGTGATCGTCACCCGCGAGCATGTGCGGCCCGAGTGGCGGGCCGGGCGGCTGGTGCTCACGGTGATGCCGGCGGTGGGGGGCACGCTGGTGCCGTTCGAGGCGCCGGACCCGACGCCGTGTTGCGCGGATCACTGACGGTGGGCTTGCCCCGCCGGCGGAAACCCAGCCCCGCCGGCGTTTGAGGTGCGGGGTCTGGGGCGGAGCCCCAGCGGGGGTTCGGGGGCAGCGCCCCCGACCAGGGCCTACGCCAGCACCTCGTCGCACGCGCCGCGCAAGCGGCGTACGCCCTCCTCGATCTCCGCCGGCCCCGCCACCCCCGCGAAGCTCAACCGCACATGCCCGGCCGGAGGTTCCGCGCAGAAGTAGGGGCGGCCCGGCGCCACCGCGACCCCGGCGCGCAGCGCCGCGGAGAACAGAGCCGACTCGTCCGCGCCGTCGGGCAGCCGCAGCCACAGGTGGTAGCCGCCGGACGGAGTGTGCGGCAGGGCCAGTTCCGGCAGGTCCCGC
The DNA here is from genome assembly GCF_044548015.1 of Streptomyces sp. NPDC052236. Taxonomy (NCBI): domain Bacteria; kingdom Bacillati; phylum Actinomycetota; class Actinomycetes; order Kitasatosporales; family Streptomycetaceae; genus Streptomyces; species Streptomyces sp. NPDC052236. The sequence continues at coordinate 193,978 of NZ_JBIUBL010000003.1, forward strand.
AGCAGCGCGGCGGTCATCGTGTCCCGGCGCGTCCTCAGCTGCGCGGCCACCGCGCGCAGATGGCGGCTCCAGGCAGGTGAGCCGACCAGTTCCAGGGCCGCCTCCTGGAGCGGGCGGGGTACGAAGAAGCTGTCCACGACCTGGATGGCGCGCAGCCGTTCCATGACGGGCCCGCGGGCCGCCAGCATGCCCACCCGCAGGCTCGGTGAGGTGGCCTTCGTGAGCGAGCTGACATGGACGACGACCCCGTCGCGGTCGTCGGCGGCGAGCGGCCTGGGCAGCGTGCCCGCGTCCTCGTGGCCCAGGCGGCGGGCGAAGTCGTCCTCCACGACGAAGGCCCCCGCCTCGCGCGCGATGCGCAGTACTTCGGGGCGGCGCTCGGCGGAGAGCACCGCGCCGGTCGGGTTCTGGAAGAGGGGCTGGCAGACGAAGACCCGCGCTCCGGTGGCCCGGAAGGCGGCGGCGAGCAGTTCCGTACGTACGCCCTGGGCGTCCGCCGGGACCGGCACCGGCCGCAGCCCGGCGGCGCGGGCGATGGCCAGCATGCCCGGGTAGGTGGGCGACTCGACGAGGACGGGGGCGCCGGGCGGGGCGAGCGCCCGCAGGGCGGTGGTCAGGCCGGACTGGCCGCCCGCCGTGATCAGTATGTCCGCGGCGGACACGGTGTCGCCGAGGCCGCGGGCGAACCACTCACGCAGTTCGGGCAGTCCGTCGGAAGGCGGTCTGCCCCAGACGCCGGGCCGCCGTCCGGCCCGTGCCAGGGCGGCGGCCATCGCCTGTTCCGGCTGAAGGGAGGAGTGCAGGTAGCCGCCGTTGAACTCCACGACGCCCGGCGGCGGCGCGGCGAGGGTGACCAGGACGCCGGAGGCGTCGACGGCGCGCGGGGCCAGTTCGGCGGTGGCGTCGGCGCTGAGGGTGACCTCCTGCCAGGAGGTGTCCCCGGACGACGGGGCGGCGGCACGGGGGTGCGCCCGGAAGGCGCCGGCGCCCGGGCGGGTGACGACAAGACCTTCGGCGGCGAGCCGGGCGAGTGCGCGGGAGACCGTCACCGGGGAGACCCGGTAGCGCTCGATGAGTGCCCGGCTCGATGGCAGCTTTCCACCTGGTGAGTAGCGGTTGAGCTCCTGTTTCAGCGAATTCGCCAATTCCGCCACACTGCTACGCTCTTGCATGACAGCACAGGATAGCGCTACCCAGCCCATACCGATAGCGGTCACCAGCAGCGGCACCCTCCTCGCCGTGCTGGGCGTCGTCGCTTTCTCGCTCACCTTCCCGGGCACCGTCTGGGGCCTGGAGAGTTTCGGCCCCTGGTCGCTCGTCGCCGTACGGAGCGTGCTCGCCGCGGTCCTCGCGGGCGGGTTTCTGCTGGCGCTGCGCGTGCCGCTCCCCGCCCGGCGCGACTGGGCGGGGCTCGCGGTGGTGGCCGGCGGTGTGGTCGTGGGTTTCCCCCTGCTGACCACCCTCGCGCTCCAGACCTCGACCACCTCGCATGCCGCCGTGGTCGTGGGACTTCTGCCGCTGACCACCGCGGCCTTCGCCGCCGTACGCACCGGCCGCCGTCCCTCGCGTACCTTCTGGCTGGCGGCCGTCGCCGGGGCGGCGGTCGTGATCGCCTTCACCGTGCGGGAGAGCGGCGGCGCGCTCCAGACGGGCGATGTGTATCTCTTCGGGGCACTGCTGGTCTGCGCGGCCGGTTACACCGAGGGGGGCAGGCTGGCCCGCCGGATGCCGGGCTGGCAGGTGATCGGCTGGGCGCTGGTGCTCTGCCTGCCGCTCACGCTCACCGGCTCGGCGGTGGCCCTGGCCGTCGAACCGGTGCGGCTGAGCGCGCACGGCGTGATCGGGCTGCTCTGGGTGGCGGCCGGTTCGACGTTCTTCGGCCTGTACGTCTGGTACCGGGGCATGGCCTCGATCGGCATCGCCAGGGCGAGCCAGCTCCAGCTCGCGCAGCCGCTCCTCACCCTCGTGTGGTCGGTGTCCCTGCTGGGCGAGCGCCTGTCGCCCGCGGCGCCGGTGGCCGCGGCGGCCGTTCTGGTGTGCATCGCGGTCACCCAGCGCGCCCGCACCTAGGGTGCGACGCGCGCTGTCCGCCGTAGACTCGAAACGTAGATTCGAGGATCGAGGAGGTCACTCCCGATGCAAGCGAACGTGGGCGACAAACTGCTGATGCACGGCAGGACCGTGGGACAGCACGACCGGGTCGCCGAAGTCGTTGAGGTACTGGGCGCTCAGGGCAATCCGCCGTTCCGCGTCCGCTACGAGGACGACGGGCACGAGTCGGTGATGTCGCCCGGCCCCGACACCGTCGTACGCCACACCGGACGGGGTGAGACGGGACCGGGTCAGACCGGACCTCGCCGCGGCTGAACCGGTCGTCGCAGCGTCGGCAGCACCGCGGTCGGATAGTGATCGGCCACCACTCTGGCCATCGCCCCGGCGGGGTCCGTCCTGACTTCCTTCGCCGAGAAGAAGCAGTGGCCGCGGACCTCGGCGTACTGGCGCGCCAGGGTGAGGTGACGCGAGAGCTCGGCCGGGTCCTGCCAGGGCGTGGGTTGCCCCGCGGCGCCCGCCTTGTAGAGAGCCTCACCGACGTAGAGATCGACGGGCGTGCCCTGTACGACACTGTTCCACCAGGGCAGCAGCTTGGCGTAGTCGGCGGCGGCGAAGCCGATGTTCCAGTAGATCTGGGGGGCGATGTAGTCGATCCAGCCCTCTTTGACCCACTTGCGGGTGTCGGCGTGCAGATCGTCGTACGTCTGCACGCCCGCCCGCGTGTCGGAGCCGAGCGGATCGGTGGCGGCGTTGCGCCATACGCCGAAGGGGCTGATGCCGAAGCGGACGTCCGGCTTGGCCGCCCGGATCCGGGCGGCCATCTCGCGCACCAGCCGGTCGGTGTTGTCCCGCCGCCAGGCTGCCCTGTCGCCGAAGCCCGCGCCGTAGCGGGCGTAGGCGGCGTCGTCGCCGAAGGCCTGGCCCGCGACCGGATACGGATAGAAGTAGTCGTCGAAGTGGACGGCGTCGATGTCGTAGCGGCGGACGGCGTCCGTCATCGCGTCCTGGACGAAGCTCCGGACCTCCGGCAGCCCGGGGTTGTAGTACAACTTCCCGCCGTACGGAAGGATCCATTCCGGATGTGTCCGCGCCGGGTGGCTCGCCACCAGCCGGGAGGGGTCCGTGTGATTCGCCACGCGGTACGGGTTGAACCAGGCGTGCAGCTCCAGGCCGCGCCGGTGGGCCTCGGTCACGGCGGTGCCCAGCGGATCCCAGCCGGGATCGCGGCCCTGTACGCCGGTGAGGCACTCCGCCCAGGGCTCGTACGGCGAGGGCCACAGGGCGTCCGCGGTGGGCCGGACCTGGAAGACCACGGCGTTCAGCCGACGGGCCACGGCGGAGTCGAGGTAGGCGATCAGTTCGGCGCGCTGCTCGGCGGCGCTCAGCCCCTGCCGGGACGGCCAGTCGCGGTTGGCGACGGTCGCGAGCCACATACCGCGGAATTCGCCGAGCGCCCGGTGCCGCCGGCGCAGCGGCCGGGGGGGCCGGGCCGCGGCCGCGTCCCCGGCCATGGTCAGCGCGGCCAGCGCACCGGCCGCCGCCACCACGAAACCTCTTCTGCCAACCTGCGCCGTATGCTCCATATGCCGTTCCCCGCGTCCCTGCGCCCTGCGCACCTCTGCGTGCCCTGCGTTCTGGATGTACGCCAGAGTATCGGTGTCGTACCGCTTCCGTACGCGCTGATCATGCCCGCCCCTGGCAGTCGTCCACACCTGCGCCCGGAGTAACGTCGTGGGGTCGTACCAGCGAACGTTCAGCGAAGCGAAAGGCACGAGGTGACGGACTCAATGGCCGACATTGCACGCGTCGGAGTGGTGGGCTGCGGCCAGATGGGCGCGGGCATCGCGGAAGTGTGCGCCCGCAGCGGCCTCGAAGTAAGGGTCGCCGAGACCACCGGCGAGGCCCTGGAGATCGGCCGCACCCGGCTGCACAACTCCCTCTCCAAGGCCGCCGAACGCGGCAAGATCACCGCCGAGGAGCGCGACGAGGCGCTGGAGCGGCTCAGCTTCACCACCGACCTCGGGGAGTTCGCCGACCGCGACCTCGTCATCGAGGCCGTCGTGGAGAACGAGCAGGTCAAGACGGAGATCTTCCAGGTCCTCGACCAGGTGGTGACCCGCCCGGACGCGATCCTCGCCTCCAACACCTCCTCCATCCCGCTGGTGAAGCTCGCCGTCGCGACCTCCCGCCCGGACCAGGTCATCGGCATCCACTTCTTCAACCCGGCGCCGGTGCAGCAGCTGGTCGAACTGATCCCCGCGCTGACCACCTCCGAGGAGACGATCAAGCGCGCCGAGGGCGTGGTCCAGAACCTGCTGGGCAAGCATGCGATCCGCGCCCAGGACCGGTCGGGCTTTGTGGTGAACGCCCTGCTCATCCCGTATCTGCTCGCCGCGGTCCGGATGTTCGAATCGGGCATCGCGAGCCGCGAGGACATCGACAACGGCATGGAGCTCGGCTGTGCCCACCCGATGGGCCCGCTGAAGCTCGCCGACCTGATCGGCCTGGACACGGTCGCCTCGGTCGCGGACTCGATGTACGCGGAGTTCAAGGAGCCGCTGTACGCCGCGCCGCCGCTGCTGCAGCGGATGGTGGACGCGGGACGGCTCGGCCGCAAGACGGGCGCCGGGTTCTACCCGTATCCCGGGTAGGGGCACTGAGAGGGACCGGCAATTGGGGCGACGCCGCTCCCCAATTGCCGGTCCCTCTTACTCCGGACAGAGCCGCCAAGGCCGCCGTCCGGTAGCGCACGGTGAGGGATTCGCACCCCCTATTCACACGGAGTGTGCGGGGCGTGCCCGCATATGCCCCGCACACACGCTCCCGCCCTCCGGTCACAATCGGTTGACTCGGTTCCGTTCAACCAAGTCAGTCAGCCGGCCAGTCAAGGGTTCGCTGCCCAACCGTTTCGAAGAGGAGAGTCAGTCCGTGACCACCGACCCTAGTCACTTAGTGGTCGTCGAAGAGTTCGCTGAATTACGCCGCAACCTCGACGTCGGCCTTGCCCAGATCGACGGGCAACTCGCGTTGCTCTCACACCGCAACGACCAGATCGACCGGGATCTGGCCGATCTGGCCGCACGCGTCGGGTCCATCGAACACACCAGATGGCCGTTGCCCACCGTGGCCACACTGACCGCGCTGGGAGCGCTGGCGGTAGCGGTGTGGCAGGCGCTGGGCCGGTAACGGCACCGGCGGGGCAGGCAGCCGCGAGGGGCGTCAGCCGAGGCGGAGATGGTGCAGCATCAGCAGCCCGGCCGCCATATTGGCGGCCGGGATCTCCCCGCGGGCGATCATGTCGGGCACCAGTTTCAGCGGTATCCACTCGCGGCGTGAGGACTCGAAGTCGTCCTCCGGATAGCCGATGTAGGTCGCTTCCTCGGACCAGTAGAGGTGGTGCCGCGCGTCGATGAGTCCGTTGGCGGGTTCGACGGTGAGGAGGTGCTGGAGGGGACCCGGCCGCCAGCCGGTCTCCTCCTCCATCTCACGCGCCGCCGCGGCTTCGATGTCCTCGCCGTCCTCGACGACACCCGCGGCGAGCTCCCAGCCCCAGCTGTCGGTGATGAAGCGGTGCCGCCAGAGCATCAGCACCTCGTTGGCCTCGTTGACCGCGGTCGCGACGGCGACCGGGCGGAGCCGGATGAGGAAGTGATCCAGGTGCCTGCCGTCGGGGAGCTCGACATCGGCCAGGTTGACCCTGAACCAGCGATTCTCGTACACAGTTTGTTCGCTTAGTTTCGTCCACTGCACTTTTCTGCCACCTTTCGAGACGTAGGTGGCAATATGGCAGCAGTAGATCAGTCACAGCGGAACGCGCAGTGCCCCGTCGATCATCTCGGCCGCCTCCTCCGCATTGGTGCAGCCACTGGCCACCAGATGCTCGCGCACGGCGCGCAGCCGGTCCCTGAGCCGCTGCGACTCCATCCCCCTGGCCCGCTCGACCATCTCCGCCGCCGTCCGCGCCGCCCGGTCCACCTCTCCCTGGCGCAGCTCGATCTGGCTGAGCATGGCGAGCCGGTGCACCCGGCCGCGGTCGTGCGTCGGCGTATCGACCGCCGCCGCGGCATGCTCCCGTGCCCCCGCGAGATCACCGAGGCTGAACAGGGCCTCCGCGACCTGTACGTTGACCAGGCCCGGCTGGACGTAGCCGGTCTCGTCCGGCTCGTGCCCCGGACGGATCCGGTCCGCTTCCAGTTCCGCACGCCCGATGCACCGCAGGGCGCTGCTTCCATCACCCAGATGGGCGTACGCCTTCGCCTGCATGGCGTACAGATCGGCAGCCAGCGCCGGGGTGATCTGCCGTCCGGCGGCCCGCAGCGCCGCCTCCGCGAAGGCCACCGACTGCCGGTACTCGGCCATGAACAGCGACTGATTGACCAGCAGGGCAATCACATACGCGCCAAGTCCCCTGTCCCCGCTGGCCTTTGCCAGCCGCAGCGCCTGGTGAAAGTAGCGCTGGGCGAGGCCGTGCGCGTCGGAGTCGTACGCGCAGATGCCGGCGACGGCCACCAGACCGCCCGTCGCACGGTGCAGCTGGCGGCCGAGCGCGTCGCTGTAGCCGCCGCGCAGCAGAGGCGCGGCCTCGGCGTTGAGGAAGCCGACGATGCGGGTGCGGGTGGCGATGCCGCCCGCCTTGCGGTACAGCAGCTCGTAGTGCGCGCGGGCGGCGCGCAGCATCTTGATGTCGGCCATGCCGACGCGCGTCTGTCCCAGGCGCGAGACGTCCGAGTCCTCGGGTGGGTTCTCCCACTCCCATACGGGCATGACGGCGGGCGTGCCCGTCACCGCGGGCGCCTCGATGATGTGGCGGCGCTGCTGCTCGTCGGAGCGCCACAGCGCGGTGGCCCGCTCCACGAAACCGGAGAGCGGCGAGCCGACAGGCATGATCGAGTCCCCCGGCCCTCCGAGGCCTATGTCGCCGAGTGCTATCGCTCTTCGCAGCCGCCCGGCGAGCACTTCGCAGATCAGGTCGGGCACCTGGCCGCGCGGGCGCTGGCCCTTCAACCAGCGTGCCACGGCCGTGTGTTCGTACCGCAGTGACAGGCCTCTCGCACGGCCGGCGTGGTTGACGCGGGCGGCGAGCCCGGCGTTGGAGATGCCCGCCTCATCGAGCAGGGCGTCGAGCAGGGTATTGGGCTGCATAAGAAGCGCTCCGGAGGGTAACTCGGTGCGACCAGCCTAGTAGAGGGCAATTCGCACGGGGTGTGAATGGAGTGCCCTCATCCGTGCCGCGCGCGCTCTGCCGCCACGGCGCTCGCGCCGGTTGACTGAGTTGCCTCTCACAGAGGCGGCCGGGCCGTCGGCTCCCCCTCGTACAATGCGGCGGCCTTCGTTCGCGTCGTCTGTCCTGCTGATCTGCCCGACACTCCGCGGCAGGGCGGGCGGCGCCGGCCGGGTGAGCGTATTGGCAGTCGGTACCTGACCTGACCAGTACACACAGCTGAGGGGCGCATCCAGCGGTCGGGTGCGCCCCTCAGTCGTTTCCAGCTGGGCCGTCAGGCTCCGCGCAGCACCGCGCCGACCCGCTCGGCGGCGAGCGCCACCGCCGCGTCGCGCGCGGCCGAGGCCTCATCGACGGTCAGCGTCCGGTCCGTGGCACGGAACCGCAGCGCGTACGCCAGCGACTTCTTGCCCTCGCCGAGCTGCGGGCCCGTGAACACGTCGAACAGCCGGATCGACTCCAGCAGTTCGCCAGCGCCCTCGCGCAGCGCCGTCCCGACGTCCGCGGACGGCACGTCGTGCGAGACGACGAGCGCGACGTCCTGGGTGGCGACCGGGAAGGTGGAGATCCGCGGCGCCTGGAGCGCGCCCCGCGAGGCCCGCGCCACCTCGTCCAGGTTCAGCTCCATCGCGCAGGTGCGCGCGGGCAGACCCAGCGCCTTGACGACGCGCGGGTGCAGCTCTCCCGCGTACCCGACAGGCCGCACCGCTCCGTCCACCTCGACGGACAGTTCGGCGCAGCGGCCCGGGTGCCACGGCCCGTACTGGCCCTGGCGGACGATCAGTTCGGCCCCGGCCTCGCGGGCGACGGTACGGGCGGACTCGACCGCGTCGGCCCAGTCGGCCGGACGGCCCTGGCCCCACCAGCCCGCCTGCTCCCGCGCACCGGCGAGCACGACCGCGGCATGGCGCGGCTGCACCGGCAGTACGGCGTCCAGGCGGGCGATCTCCTCGTCCGTGGGACGGCGGTCGACGGGCAGCCGCGCCGGAGTCCCGGGCTGCTCGGCCGGGTGGAAGACCAGACCGGTCTCGAAGAGCGCGAGGTCGTGGCTGCCGCGGCCGTCGTTGCGGCGCAGCGCGGCGAGCAGGCCGGGCAGCAGCGTCGTACGGAGCGCGGGCTCCTCGTCCGAGAGCGGGTTGACGAGCCTGACGACGCGGCGCAGGGGGTCGTCCGCCGCCAGTTGGAGCTGGTCGAAGACCTGCTCGCCGACGAAGGGGTAGTTCGGCGCCTCGACATAACCGGCCCCGGCCAGCGCGCGGCCGACGCGGCGATGCAGCCGCTGGCGTCCGGTGAGCCCGCGGCCCGAGGGGGGCGTGGGCAGCGTGGAGGGGAGGTTCTCGTACCCCTCCAGCCGGATGACCTCTTCGGCGAGGTCGTTCGGCGCGGCGAGGTCGGGACGCCAGGACGGGACGGTGACGAGCAGTTCGTCGGGCCCGTAGACATCGCAGCCGATGTCCTGGAGACGGCGTACGACGGTCTCGCGGCCGTAGTGGACGCCCGCGACACGGTCGGGGTGGTCCGCCGGCATGGAGATCGTACGGAGCGCGGTGGGCGCGACGACCTCGGTGACGCCCGCCTCGGCGGTGCCGCCCGCGAGCAGCACCAGCAGGTCGACGGTCCGCTGCGCGGCGGCCGAGGCGGCCTGCGGGTCGACGCCCCGCTCGAACCGCTTGGACGCCTCGGAGGCGAGCTTGTGGCGGCGCGCGCTGCGGGCGATGGTGACCGCGTCGAAGTGCGCCGCCTCGATGACGACGCTGGTGGTGGAGTGGAGCGCGCCGGTTTCCGGGTGCGGGTCCACGTCGGCGATCTCGGTGTTGGCGCCGCCCATGACGCCCGCGAGGCCGATCGGCCCGCGGCTGTCGGTGATGACCAGATCCTCGGCGTCCAGGACGCGTTTGACGCCGTCGAGGGTGGTGAGCTTCTCGCCGGGCTCGGCGCGGCGCACCCCGATCGGCCCGTCGATACGGGTCCGGTCGTAGGCGTGCAGCGGCTGGCCCAGTTCGAGCATCACGTAGTTGGTGATGTCGACGGCGAGCGAGATCGGGCGCATCCCGGCCTTCTGGAGCCTGCGTCGCAGCCAGATCGGGGAGCGGACCTCGGGGTCCAGCCCGACGACCGTACGGGCGGTGAAGTGGTCGCAGCCGACGGGGTCGGAGACCTGCACCCGGTAGCCGAAGGAGTTCGGGGCGGGCACGTCGAGCAGCGCGGGGTCGCGCAGCGGCAGGCCGTAGGCGGTGGCGACCTCACGGGCGACGCCACGCAGCGACAGGCAGTAGCCGCGGTCGGGTGTGACGGCGATGTCGAGAACCTCGTCGACGAGTTCGAGCAGCTCGATGGCGTCGGTGCCGACCTCGTACTCGGGCGGCAGCACGATGATGCCGCCGCTGCCGTCGTCGCCCATGCCCAGCTCGTCGCCGGAGCAGATCATGCCGTGGGAGGTCTTGCCGTACGTCTTGCGCGCGGCGATCTGGAAGTCGCCGGGCAGGACTGCGCCCGGCAGGACCACGACGACCTTGTCGCCGGCGGAGAAGTTCCGCGCGCCGCAGACGACCTCCTGCGGCTCACCGGTGCCGTTGGCCATGCCGACGTCGACGGTGCAGAAGCGGATGGGCTTCTTGAACTCCGTCAGCTCCTCGATGGTCAGCACCTTGCCGACGACGAGGGGCCCCTTGAGGCCTGCGCCGAGCTGCTCGACGGTCTCGACCTCAAGGCCGGCGGAGACGAGTCTGGCCTGGACGTCACGGCCGGTCTCCGTCGCCGGCAGGTCGACGTACTCCCGCAGCCAGGAAAGCGGGACGCGCATCAGATCTCCATCCCGAACGGCCGGGTGAACCGGACGTCGCCCTCAACCATGTCTCGCATGTCTTCGACGTTGTGGCGGAACATCAGCATCCGCTCGATGCCGAACCCGAAGGCGAATCCGCTGTACTTGTCAGGGTCGACGCCGCAGGCGACGAGCACCTTGGGGTTGACCATGCCGCAGCCGCCGAGCTCGATCCAGCCCTCGCTGGAGCAGGTGCGGCAGGACCGGTCCGGGTTGCCGACGGACTCGCCGCGGCAGACGTAACAGACCATGTCCATCTCGGCAGACGGCTCGGTGAACGGGAAGAAGTTCGGCCGGAGCCGGGTCTTCATGCCCTCGCCGCCGAAGAGCGCCTGGACCATGTGGTCCAGGGTGCCCTTGAGGTCGGCCATGGTCAGGCCCTCGTCCACGGCGAGCAGCTCGACCTGGTGGAAGACGGGGGTGTGGGTCGCGTCGAGCTCGTCGGTGCGGTACACCCGGCCGGGGCAGATCACATAGACCGGCGGCTCGCGGTCCAGGAGCGAGCGGATCTGCACGGGCGAGGTGTGCGTACGCAGCACCACTCCGGAGCCGCTGTCGCCCTCGGGGCCCTCGACGAAGAACGTGTCGTGCTCGCCGCGGGCCGGGTGGTCCGGGCCGATGTTGAGCGCGTCGAAGTTGAACCACTCGACCTCGGCCTCGGGGCCCTCGGCCACCTCGTAGCCCATGGCCACAAAGATGTCCTCGATGCGCTCCGAGAGCGTGGTCAGCGGGTGGCGGGCGCCTTCCGGGACCCGGTCGTGGGGCAGCGTGACGTCCACTGCCTCCTCGACCAGCACCCGGGCGTCGCGCTCGGCCTCCAGCTCCGCCTGGCGGGCGGCGAGCGCCTTGCTCACCGCGCCTCGGGCCTGGCCCACGCGCTTGCCGGCCTCGGCCTTGGCCTGCGGCGGCAGCGCTCCGATCTCGCGGTTGGCCAGCGCGAGCGGCGAGGTGGAGCCGGTGTGCGCGACCTTGGCGTGGGCGAGGGCGTCGAGGTCGGCGGCCGCGGCGAAGGCGGCGAGCGCCTCGTCCCGCATGCGCTCGATCTCGGCCGGTTTCAGTGTCTCGACCTCAACAGGGTCGTACGACTTATTGGGTGCGGACATGTCTTCCCGTACTTCCGATGGGCTGGCTGGGGCCCCCGCTACACGACCGAGGACACAAAGGTGCCAAAGGATGAGTCTAACGGGGTGTGGGGAGGCGAATGAGCCGGTGGGCCGCTCAGGCCTTACTTCAGGTAGGCCGGGGCGCCGACGGGCAGGACGAATCGGAACTCCGCGCCGCCGCCGGGCCCGCGGCCGACGGTGATCGTCCCGCCGTGCGCCTCGACAATCCCCTTGACGATGTAGAGACCGAGGCCGGTCCCACCGCGTTTGCTGCCCCGCCAGAAGCGGGTGAAGACGCGGGCCATCGACTCCTCGGGGATGCCGGGGCCTTCGTCGCTCACGGTGACGGCCGTGCCCTTCTCTTCGTCCTGCGCGGATGCCGGTGCCGGTGCGGGCGCCACCTCGATGGTGACGGTTCCCTCGCCGTGGCGCACCGCGTTTTCCAGCAGGTTGCCGAGGACCTGGTCGATCTTGTCCGGGTCTGCCCACAGATCGGGCAGCTGCCGCCGGATCCGTACGAAGAAACGGTCCGGGGACTGGCCGCTGGCTATGTGCGCCTGGATGTGGCGCCCGACGGCCGCGCCGACATCGACGGGTTGGCGGCGCACCTCAAGACGTCCGGAGTCGATACGGGAGATGTCGAGCAGTTCCGCGATCAGCCGGGTGACGCGGTTGGCGTCGGCGTCGACGGTCTCCAGCATCAGCCGCTTCTGGTCGTCGGTGAACCTCTCCCACTTGGCGAGCAGCGTCGCCGTGAAGCCCTTGACGGAGGTGAGCGGCGAGCGCAGTTCGTGGGCGACGGTCGCTATCAGTTCGGCGTGGCTGCGTTCAGTACGCCGCCGGGCCTCGGTGCCGCGCAGGCTGATGACCAGCCTGCGCAGGGGCCCGGTGGGGCGCTCGCGCACATAGCGGGCCGAGACGAGGACCTCACGCCCGCCGGGCAGCAGCAGATTGCGCTCGGGCTGGCCGATACGGGTGGCGAGCCCGCCGTACGGATCGGTCAGCGTCCACCAGCGGCGGCCCTTGAGGTCCTCCAGCGGCAGCGCCCGGTCCAGCGGCAGGCCGAGGGCGTCGGCCTTGGAGATGGCGGTGATGCGTACGGCCGCATCGTTGAAGCAGACGACCCGGCCGGTCTCATCGGCGACCACCAGTCCGTCGGGGAGGTCGTCGGGGTCCAGCCCGAACGCGGGCGGGGCGACGTCGGCGGACGGCTGACGCAGGAGGTGTCCCTGCGTCTGCTGTGTCCGCTGTGTCTCCGCGGGCCTGCCCGTCCCGACTGTCATGCCCGTACCCCACCTCTCCGCCGGCGCAGTGGGTCCCGAGCACGTCACCCTACTAGCTCCACGTGACGACGCGGACCCCCTGAGCGAGTACTCCCGTCGCTCCCGTCAGTGAGCCCTGCCCACGCGCTGGGCGCGCGCCGAGGCATAGAGGCATACGGCGGCGGCGGTCGCGAGGTTCAGGCTCTCTGCCTTGCCGTGGATCGGTACGCGTACGACGGCGTCCGCGAGGGCCCGTACCTCCTCGGGCAGGCCCCAGGCCTCGTTGCCGAAGATCCAGGCGGTGGGGCCGCCCATGGTGCCCGCGTCGAGTTCGTCGTCCAGGTCGTCGTCGCCCGCGCCGTCGGCGGCCAGGATTCGCACTCCGGCGTCGCGGAGCCCCTGTACGGCCTGGGCGACGGGGACGCCGACCGCGACGGGCAGGTGGAAGTGGGAGCCGACCGAAGCCCGTACGGCCTTGGGGTTGTAGAGGTCGACGGAGGCGTCGGTGAGGACGACGGCGTCGGCGCCCGCGGCGTCCGCGCAGCGCAGTACGGTGCCCGCGTTGCCGGGGTCGCGGACGTGCGCGAGGACGGCGACGAGCCGGGGCCGCGCGGCCAGGATCTCCGCGAAGGGCGAGTCGAGGAAGCGGCAGACGCCGACGAGCCCCTGCGGGGTGACGGTCTGGGAGATCTCGGCGAGCACGGCGTCGGAGGCGTGGTGCACCCGGGCGCCCGCGGCCAGGGCGGCGGCGGTGATGTCCGCGTACCGCTCGGCGGCCTCGACGGTGGTGAAGAGCTCGACCAGGGTCGGTTCGCCGCCGGGGCCGCGGTGGGCGACGGCCTCGCGCACGGCCTGCGGGCCCTCGGCGATGAACAGCCGCTCCTTGCCGCGGAAGGCCCGCCTGGCGAGCCGCCGGGCGGCGCTGACGCGCGGGGAACGCGGAGAGATCAGCTCGGGTTCGGGGGAGGGCATGGGCCTGCGGCTCGCTTTTCGTCGACGAGAGGCGTGAACGCACCGGACCCGCAGGCCAAAGGCCTGCGGGTCGGGGAGCGGTCCGGAAGAAGCGGATCCTGCTGTACAGAGCGGTACAGAGCTGTAGAGACTGCTGTACGGAACTGCTGTACGGACGGGTCGTCGGCCGTCAGGCCGCCGCCGCCTCCGTCTTGGGAGCGTTGACGTCGCTCGGAAGCGCCTTCTGGGCGACCTCGACGAGCGCGGCGAACGCGTTGGCGTCGTTGACCGCGAGCTCGGCCAGGATCTTGCGGTCCACCTCGATGTTGGCGGCCTTCAGACCCTGCATGAGGCGGTTGTACGTCATGCCGTTCTGACGGGCAGCGGCGTTGATGCGCTGGATCCACAGCCGCCGGAAGTCGCCCTTGCGCTTCTTGCGGTCGTTGTAGTTGTAGACCAGGGAGTGGGTGACCTGCTCCTTGGCCTTGCGGTACAGGCGCGAACGCTGGCCGCGGTATCCGCTGGCCGCCGCGAGGATTGCCCGGCGCTTCTTGTGGGCGTTGACTGCCCTCTTGACGCGTGCCACTTGTTTAACTCCTTGTAGCGGGGCTGGGGCTGAGAGTTCTACTCACCCCGGCCCGGAAACGAATTGGTCCCGGTCCCGGCGCGTGTCCCCGAATCACCGGGGACACGGACATCACTTGCCGAGCAGCTTCTTGATGGTCTTCGAGTCACCCGGGGCCATCTCGGCGTTGCCCGTGAGGCGACGCGTCAGCTTGGACGACTTGTGCTCCAGCAGGTGGCGCTTGCCGGCGCGCTCGCGCATCACCTTGCCGGTGCCGGTGATCTTGAAGCGCTTCTTGGCACCGCTGTGCGTCTTGTTCTTCGGCATCGCGCCGTTATCTCCTCGTCAGTGGCGCTCCTCCGATGCGGACACCGGAGCACTGGAGCGTCAGTCTTGGTTTCTGGGGTTCCAGGGGAGAACCTGGGGCCGCCTGGCGGGCAGCCCCTCGGATCACGCCTCGGACGGCGAATCGGCAGGTGCTTCGGCGGGAGCTTCGGCAGAAGCTTCGGCGGCGGGGGCTTCAGCCTTGGCCGGAGCCTCCGCGGTCTCGTCCGCCGGTGCTTCGTCCTGCGTGTAACCCTGACGCTCCGCCTTGCGGGCGGCCTGGGCCTCACGCGCCTCGGCCATCGCCTCGGTCTTCTTCTTGTGCGGGCCGAGAACCATGATCATGTTCCGGCCGTCCTGCTTCGGGTTCGACTCGATGAAGCCGAGGTCCTCGACGTCCGAAGCGAGACGCTGCAGCAGGCGGAAGCCAAGCTCGGGCCGGGACTGCTCACGACCACGGAACATGATCGTGATCTTGACCTTGTCGCCCTGCTTGAGGAACCGGACGACGTGACCCTTCTTGGTGTCATAGTCGTGCGGGTCGATCTTCGGCCGGAGTTTCATCTCCTTGATGACCGTGTGCGCCTGGTTCTTGCGCGCCTCACGGGCCTTCATGGCCGACTCGTACTTGAACTTCCCGTAGTCCATGAGCTTGCAGACGGGCGGACGGGCTGTCGCCGCGACCTCGACCAGGTCGAGGTCGTACTCCTGCGCAAG
Organism: Streptomyces sp. NPDC052236; assembly: GCF_044548015.1. Classification (NCBI taxonomy): domain Bacteria; kingdom Bacillati; phylum Actinomycetota; class Actinomycetes; order Kitasatosporales; family Streptomycetaceae; genus Streptomyces; species Streptomyces sp. NPDC052236. Next base: position 208,997 of record NZ_JBIUBL010000003.1, read on the forward strand.
CTCAAGGGCCTTGGCAAGCGGAACAATCCCGACCTGCTCGCCGCTGGGACCGACAAGTCGCACTTCGGGAACGCGAATCCGGTCGTTGATGCGGGGCTCGGCGCTGATGGATCCTCCTAGGTAGCACCACACGGATGTCTGGCAGGCACCGCGTAACGTCTGTTTCAGTAAGACCAACCACACCGGAACGTCAAAAATGCCCCGGACGGGAACACAGGCGGGAGCTCCTTGAATACCGGAACACCGCCGCGTAGCTACCGCGGGGCTTGTCGGGTGGCTCCATCGTCCGTACGGAACGATGGGGGCCGCCTGACCGGTGACCCGCCGTCCGGGGGACGGTCAGGTGGGAGATCGGAGCCTCCACTTGTGGGCCGGACACACAGGTGTCCGACCGGTCATTACGCAAGGTTAGCAGCTTCGGGTGACTGCGGCGAACCAAGGCGGGGAAGGCGCCGGGCCCAGTGGGGCATATCGTATGCGTCATGAGTGACGCGACCACCCCCCATGAAACTCCCGGCTACGACGACATGACCCGCGACATCGCGGAGGTCCCCGCTGTCGAGGTGATCGTCACGGTCGCGGTGAATCTGATGAGCGCGGCCGCGGTGAAGCTCGGCCTGACCGAGGACGGCGCGGACCACAAGGACCTGGACGAGGCGCGCAAGCTGGTGCACGCGCTCGCCGGTCTGATGGACGCGAGCGCGACCGAGATCAGCTCCTTCCACGCGGCGCCGCTGCGTGACGGGCTCAAGTCGCTCCAGCTGGCGTTCCGCGAGGCGTCGCTGATCGAGGACGATCCGGGTCAGGGTCCTGGCGAGAAGTACACGGGCCCGGTCTACGGCGGACGTACGCGCCAAAGCTGACGTACGCGCTAAGACTGACGTAGACGTACGTAGAGGGGCTCGCCCGGAGGGGTGGCCTCGGCCGGCAGCAGCGCCAGGTCGAGGCCCCGCACCAGGCGGGCCCTCAGTACGTCGTCGGCCGCCAGCGTCCCGGCGACCCGGTGTGCCGCCTCTGACGCCTCCGCGGGGACCGCGTCCGCCGCGAGTACCAGCGCGAGGGTGCCGTCCGCACGGCCCGCACGGCCCGGCCCCAGGTACGCGCGGTCCACCGCGGGCTCGGCAGCGACCGCCGCCCGTACCGCGGCGATGACGGAGGGGTCCGCCAGCGGGTCGGCGTTCGTACGGCCCTCGGCGAGGGCGAGCAGCGCGGGTCCTGTCAGCTGGTACGGGACGGGGCCCGCCAGATCGAGCACCAGCGTGTCGGCCTTCTCGTGGGCCGCCGCTTGCAGCGCCTGGTGGAGCGGTACGGCGACGGGGCGGGCCTCGGGGTCCCAGCGGGCGAGCGACTCGGTCGAGGTGAAGGCGGGCAGCGCTCGCCGGTCTCCCGCCGTGAGGGTGGGCACCGCCATGTCGCTGGTCTTCTCGCGGCGCAGCCCTTTCTCGTCCTCCTCCACCTCGCCGAGCACGGCGACGACCGGGACGAGGAGGCGGGCGTCGCGGAGGGCTTCGAGGACCGGGGCTTCGGCCGTGCGGTCGGCGGACCAGGCGGCGAGGGCCGCGGTCAGCGCGGGGTCGGCCGTGCCGTCGTCGTCGGAGAAACCGGAGTCGGGAATGTTCTTGAGGGCCACGCGTCGAGCGTAGCCGCCGGGTGGTGAGGGTTCTCTCATCGGGGTTTTACCTTGGGCACAGTCCTCGCTCAGCTTGGCTTTGTACCCTTCGGCGCATGTCACTACCCAGATTCCGCGTCGGTGCGCTGGCGACGACCACTGTGGTCCTCTTGGCAGGGTCGTTCACCGGGGGTACGTATGTGGTCGGCCAGTCGCGCGACGCGCGGCCGGGGACCATAACGTCATCGTTTGCTTCCGCCTTTCCTGTGGCCGGTCCTGTGGCCGGGCAGATGCAGCAGGCGAGCCGGGAGGCCACGGTGAGTGAGGAGCTCCAGGTGAATCTGGACGCGGTACTGGCCAAGGCGCTCGCGCCGGTCGCGGCGGCCACGGACGCGTCGGTGTCCGTAGCCGTACTGGATCTGGAGAGCGGGGACAGCGCGGTGCACGGCCACGACGAGTACGACACCGCGAGCATCGTCAAGGTCGACATCCTGGCCGCGCTGCTGCTTCAGGCGCAGGACGCCGGGCGGCACCTGACCGCGCAGGAGAAGAGCAGCGCCACGGCCATGATCGGGAGCAGCGACAACGACTCGGCGACCGCCCTGTGGAACACGATCGGCGGCAGCAAGGGTCTGGACGCCGCCAATAAGCGGCTCGGGCTGACCGCCACCACGGGCGGCGAGGGCGGGAGGTGGGGGCTGACGCAGACCACCGCGGCGGATCAGATTGTTCTGCTGCAGGCCGTATTCGGTACGGACTCGCAGCTGAGCGAGGCCTCGCGTACGTACATCCAGCGGCTCATGGGGCAGATCACGACTGGTCAGGACTGGGGCGTCTCGGCGGCGAGTGCCGCGGGTACTGCCGGTGCCGCGGGTGCTGCGGGTGGCGGCTGGGCGCTCAAGAACGGGTGGATGCCGCGTACCGCCACCGGTCTGTGGGACATCAACACGATCGGGCGGGTGGAGGCGGACGGGCGGACGTGTCTGGTGGCCGTGCTCTCCGACGGCAACGCCAGCATGGCTTCGGGGGTCACGCTGGTCGAGCAGGCGGCGCGGGTGGCGGTCACGGCTTTCGGCACGGCCGCCGTGAGGGCGAGCTGACGGGTGGGGCCGAGTCGGTGGATCGGGCCGACCCCGCGGGTCAGGGTGAGTTGACGTTTCTGCCGCGCCACAGGACTACGGCCGCCCCGAGCAGCAGCGCCCCAATGCCGCCCGCGAGCGGGGCGAGCCAGCCCGCCGGTTCGCTCTCCTTCTTCGCGACGACGGGGCCGGTGCCGAAGTACTGCTTGGCATAACCCGCCGACGCCGCCTTCAGATCCGCGGGGCGCAGGTTCTGCCCCGCCTTGATCGCGGCGGCCGGATCGACCATCCCGTACCCCTTGGCGTCGTCGCGACCGCCCTTGGGGCCGTTGCGAGCGGTGTCGGTGAGGAGCTTCTTGATCTGGGCCGGGGACAGCCCCGGATGAGCGGCGCGTACGAGGGCGACCGCGCCGGAGACGAACGCGGAGGCGGCGCTCGTGCCCCAGCCCTCGTAGTACTTGCGGTCCGGGTCGGCGATGACGATGTCCACGCCGGGGGCGCTGACGGTGGCGTACCAGCGGCGGGTGGAGAACACGGCGTGCGTGCCGTAGCGGTCGACGGCAGTCACGGCGATCACGCCGGGGTAGGCCGCGGGGTAGGAGATGTGGTCGCCCTTCTCGCCGCCGTTGCCGGCGGAGGCGACGACGGATGCGCCCTTGGCGAGGGCGTACTGGACGGCGGCGTCCTCGCCCGCCTCCGGGTGCGCGGACTCGCTGTCGTCGCCGAGGGAGAGGTTGATGACGTCGGCGCCCTGGTCGGCGGCCCAGCGAATGCCCTGGGCGAGGGCGGAGCCGCGGGAGGTCCGGGCCTTCTCGCGGGACTTGTCGGTGCCTTCGAGGATGACCCGGACAGGGAGGATCTTCACCTCGGGCGCGATGCCGAGTACGCCGTCCTCGCGGCCGAAGCCATGGCCGTGAGCGGCGATGATGCCGGCCATCGCGGTGCCGTGGCGGGCCCAGGCGCGGGAGCCGCGCTCCGCGCCGAAGCCGATGAAGTCCTTGCCGGGGAGTACGGATCCGGCGAGGTCGGGGTGGCTGTCGTCGACGCCGGTGTCGAGGACGGCGACGGTGATGCCGCTGCCCTTGGTGGTGGACCAGGCCTGCTCGGTGTTCATGGCGTCGAGCCCCCACTGCTTGGCTCGTATCGCGTCCGCGTGCGCGGGTGTGGCGGGCAGGAGCGCGAACGCGGTGGCGGCGAGGGCGGCGGCGAGGCGACGGCCCCTGCCCCGGTTCTGGCTCTGGCTCTGGCGGAGTGGGTTGGTCATTCGGGCTTCTCCGTGGCCGTATTGACGGTCGTGAGCAGAGTGCGGCCGATCCGGTCCGCGACGCCGTCGGCCTCGTGGCCGAGGCCCGCCTGAGCGGGTGCGGTCGTCTGGCCCTCGGCCTTGGCTTCGTCGGCGGGCTGCGGGTCGGTGACGATACGCCCGTCGGCGAAGCCCGAGACGGCGTAGACGATGACCGGCGCCTCGGTGAGAATGTTCACCGTCCAGCTCGCGCGCTGCGCGTCGCCGAACCCGGCAGCGGCGGTGCCCTTGGCGGGGAGGGTGCGCGGCATCAGATCGGCGCGCTCGGCGAGCCCTTCGGTGGTGAAGCGGGCGGCCAGGGCGCGCATGGCCTGCGCATCACCCTCGGTGAAGATCATCCCGACGGTGGTGAGGCTGCTCGTGGTGGCGTCGGTGTACGTGGCGCGCAGCGTCCGCAGACAGCCGACCGGTTGCAGGGCCGTCACCAGCAGCGGGTCGAGGGTGAGCGCGCAGACGCTGTCCGGCGCGACGGCGATCCGCGTCCAGACCCGGTCCGCGCCGCCGGGTCCCGCGCCGTCGCCGTCGAGGGTGCGCGGGAAGAGCGTGTCCACGGGGGCGCTGTGCCAGAGGGTGCGTGCCTCGGCGTACGGGGTACGGGCGGCGGAGTCGGCGCTCGAGTCACCGGTGAGCCAGCTGCCGGTGGCCGCGCCGCCGATCAGCCCGAGCCCGAGCACGATACAGGCGAGGGCACCGATCGTCCGTACGGGACGCCGGGCGCGTATCGGGCGCAACCGGGTGGTCAGCTCGGCCGGGGTCTCCGGCGGCGGCCAGGAGGACAGGCCGGGCGCGGCGTACGACACGTCGGGACGGCCGGCGGTGCCCGGCCGCGGGGTGAGGTCGACGGCCCCGACGGGCCTGCGCCGGGTGGGGGTGGGGGCTGCCCGGGGCGGCGGGGGCGTTTCGGGGCGGGGCGTGGAGCGGGGTGGCGCGGCTATGGGGCGCAGCCGGGTGGTGATCTCGACGGCCGGGGGCGTGCCGTTGAGAGGTGGCGGAGCGGGAAGCCGGAATGGGCGGCGCGCGTCGGCGACCTCGGCTGCCGTGGAGGCGTACGGCGTCGGCGCGTCGGAAGCCGTACTGGACCGCGACGCGAAGGCGCCCGACCCGCCGGTGGTCGACGGGCGGCCCGCCTGAGTGCGGGAGGGTGACGCGGCCGGAGGCGCAGCGGGGGGCGGCGGAGCCGAGGAGGGGGTCCCCCCAGGCCGAAGGCCCTGGGGGGACAACGGGCGACGGGCCTCGTCGGAGGCTGCGAAACGGTCGTCCGACCCCGGCTGCCCCGACTGCCCGCCGTCACCTCCCCTGGAGGCGTACGGCGTCGGCGCACCAGGAAACGCTGCCCGGGCGGCATCGCCGCGTCCTGGGCCCATCGGCGCAGGCGGCCCTGACGGGGCCGGCGGACCGGTGCGCGGACCACGGGCCGCCCGGCCCTCCGCGGGCTCCCCGCCCGAAGGCGCAGCCGGGCGGCCCGGCGCGGCAGCCCTGGATGCCGGAGTCACCGGCGCCGCCGCAAAACGGTCGTCCGAGCGCGGCTGCCCGCCGTCGCCTCCCGTGGAGGCGTAAGGCGTAGACACACCAGCGGACGCGGACCGGGTGACGTCGCCGCGCCCCGGAGTCATCGGCGCCGCCGAAGAGCGGAACGGACGGCCCACCCCCTCGACTGCGCCGAAACGGTCGTCCGAACGCGACTGCCCGGACTGTCCGTCGTCGCCGCGCCGCGACGCCGCCGCCGACGCCGCCGCCGACGCCGCCGCCGAAGAGCGGAACGGGCGGCGCGCCTGCCCCGGCTGACCGCCGTCACCGGCCGTGGGCGCGGCCTGCATCGGCGCGGCCGACGCCGTACCCGACTGCGACCGCGACCGCGACGCGAAAGCGCCCGCTCCGCCAGTGGTCGAAGGCCAACCCGTCTCCGAGCCGCCGGCCTCGCCTCCCGTGGAGGCGTACGGCGCAGGCGGGCCCGGCGGACCGGTCCGCGGGCCACGGGCCGCCCGACCCTCCGCGGGCACCCCGCCCGAAGGCGCAGCCGAGCGCCCCGGCGCGGCAGCGCCAGGCACCCGAGTCACCGGCTCCGGCTCCGGGGGCAGGAATTCCGTGATGCCCGACGCGCGCAGCGGCTTCGGGGCCGTCTCCGGTGGGGCCAGCGCATCAGCGATACGGGAGGTGTTGAGCGTCGTCTCGCCGGGGTCGGACCGAGGCGGGACCGGGCCGGGAGGGCGCTGTGCCTCCGCGCTCATCCCGCCCCCCTGTTCCTCGTCCACGTACACCGACGGATCGCCATGCGGGGCAGGCCCGTTCGTCACAGCGTGTCCATCACTCTACGGGCTGGAGGACGCCCGGCGGCAACGAGGCCGGAGGTGCGGGGGGATCTGCCCAAATCGTCCCCCTACCCCGCGGTAATCAAGTCTGGCAAGCTCGGGCCATGACTCCCCGTGCCGCTGACCGGGCCCGCTATGACGGGGCCACCGCCCAGCTTGCCGCCCCGCTCGCCGTCGTAGATCTCGACGCTTTCGACGCCAACGCCGACGATCTGGTGCGCAGGGCGGGCGGAAAGCCGATCCGCGTGGCGAGCAAGTCCGTACGCTGCCGGGCGCTCCTGGAACGGGTGCTGGCGCGGGACGGGTTCGCGGGGATCATGTCGTACACGCTGGACGAGTCGCTGTGGCTGGCGCGGGCCGGTTTCGACGACGTACTGCTGGCCTATCCGTCGGTGGACCGGGCCGCTTACGCCGAGCTCGCGGGCGACCCCAAGCTGGCCGCCGCGGTGACCGTGCTCGTGGACGATCCGGCGCACCTCGACCTGATCGACCGGGCGCGCGGCAGCGGCAAGGAGGAGATCCGGCTCTGTCTGGAACTCGACACCGCGCTCCACCTGCTGGGCGGCCGGGTACGGATCGGCGCGCGCCGTTCGCCGCTGCGCGAGCCCGCACAGCTGGCCGAACTGGCCCGGTCGATCGCGCGCCGCCCGGGGTTCCGGCTGGTGGGGCTGATGGCGTACGAGGGGCATATCGCGGGCGTCGGCGACTCGCTGGCGGGCCGCCCGGTGCGCTCCCGCGTCATCCGGCTGATGCAGAGCACCGCGCGCAGGGAGGTGGCCGACCGGCGGGCGGCGGTGGTGCGCGCGGTACGGACGGTGGCGCCGGATCTGGAGTTCGTCAACGGCGGCGGCACCGGCAGTGTCCAGCACACGGCCGCCGAGGACGCGGTCACCGAGATCGCCGCCGGGTCCGGGCTGTACGTCCCGCGGCTGTTCGACAACTACACGTCGTTCACGGGCCGCCCAGCCGCGCTCTTCGCGCAGCCGGTGGTGCGCAGGCCGGGCGTGGGAGTGGTGACGGTGCTCGGCGGTGGCTACCCGGCCTCCGGCGCGGCGGGCGCGGACCGGCTGCCGGTCCCGTATCTGCCGGAAGGGCTGCGCTACGACGCCCAGGAGGGCGCGGGCGAGGTACAGACCCCGCTGCTCGGCTCGCCCGCCGACGATCTGCTGATCGGCGACAAGGTGTGGTTCCGGCACGCGAAGGCCGGGGAGATGTGCGAGCGTTTCGACACCCTGCACCTGATCGAGGGTGACCGGGTGACGGGTTCCGCGCCGACGTACCGGGGAGAGGGCCGTACGTTCCTGTAGGACCCTCGGTGTCATCCCTGGCCGTCATCCCTGGCCGTCATCCCTGGCCGTCATCCCTGGCCGTCATCCCTGGCCGTCATCCCTGGCCGTCATCCCTGGCCGGGGCCGATACTGCTGCCGACGCCGCCGCTCGTGGCGTCGCCGATCGGGCGGATGCTCGCGACGATCCGGTCCATCTCGGCGAGTCCGGGTCCCTGCGGCCCCGCGTCGAAGGCGAAGCGGACGACGACGAGGGCCTCGGTACCGACCGTGGAGGGGAAGGCCAGCGACTGGACGTACCCGCCGGGACCGGCTCCGGTGATGACGCGCCAGCGCACCAGGTAGCCCGCGCGCCCGGCGACCGCGACGGCCTGGGACTTGACCACGCTGTGGGACGTGATGCCGCCGTAGACGCGCGCGCCGAGGGCGTCTTCCAGGTACGCCTTGTCGGCCGCCGTCGCGATGTCCAGTTTGGCGAGCGCCACGGGCGAGGTCACGTCGGTCCCGGTGGCGGTGAGGGAGGACACCCGGCCGCGGCGGCAGAGCGACGAGCCGCCGCCGGGGCAGTCGTAAGTGCCGTCCGTGACCATCGTGGCACCGTCGTCGAGCGAGCTGTCGGACTTCACCCAGCCCTCGGGTATGGGCATGGAGATGCCGTTGAGCTGGTCGGTCAGGAGAGCGGATTCAGCGGTCGCGGGCGGGCTGCCAGGACTACTCGGACTGCTCGGACTGCTCTGCGGGGCGGATACGGAGACGGGTGGCGGGGCCTTGTCCGCCTCGTCGTCCTTCCCGAGCAGTACGACTCCGGTGGCGACGGCCGCGACGAACACGACGCCCGCCGTCACCAGCGCCACAAGCCGGCCCTTGCCCCGGCCGCTGGAGCCCATGGGCCGTGTGTGCGCCGTCCACACGGTCCCGTCCCACCAGCGTTCAGTGCCGGGCACGCTGGGGTCCGGGTACCAGCCCGCCGGGGTCGTCATGCTCATCCGGCCACCCTATGAGACCTACAGGGGCGTGACGTACGCCCCCGAGAGCCCGCCGTCGACCAGGAAGTCGGTCGCGTTGATGAAGGAGGAATCGTCGCTGGCGAGGAACGCCACGGCGGCGGCGATCTCCTCCGCCTCCGCGAACCGTCCCGCCGGGATGTGCACCAGGCGGCGCGCGGCGCGCTCCGGGTCCTTGGCGAACAGCTCGCGCAGCAGCGGGGTGTTGACAGGACCCGGGCAGAGCGCGTTCACCCGGATCCCCTCGCGCGCGAACTGCACACCCAGCTCACGCGACATGGCGAGCACGCCGCCCTTGGAGGCCGTGTACGAGATCTGCGAGGTCGCCGCGCCCATGATCGCCACGAAGGAGGCGGTGTTGATGATGGAGCCGCGGCCCTGGCGCTGCATATAGGGGATGACTGCCTTGCAGCACAGGTATACGGAGGTGAGGTTGACGTCCTGAACCCTTCTCCAGGCGTCGAGGCCGGTGGTGAGGATCGAGTCGTCGTCGGGCGGCGAGATGCCCGCGTTGTTGAACGCGATGTCCACGCTGCCGTAGGTGTCGTACGCCGTCTTGAACAGCGCGTCGACCTGCTCGGGGTCGGTGACGTCCACGCGTACGAAGGTGCCGCCGACCTCTTCGGCGGCTGCCTTGCCCGCGGTCTCGTCGATGTCGCCGCAGACGACGCGCGCGCCCTCGGAGGCCAGTCGGCGCGCGGTGGCCAGGCCGATGCCGCTGCCGGCGCCGGTGATGACTGCGGTACGGCCCACCAGGCGGCGGCAGCTGTTGGTCTCGGTCGACGTCTCGGTCGTCGTCTCGGTCGTCGTCTCGGTCGTCATGGTGTGGTCAGGCCTCCGTGCTGATGAAGATGTTCTTGGTCTCGGTGAAAGCGGTGAGGGCGTCGGGGCCGAGTTCCCGGCCGAGGCCGGACTGCTTGTAGCCGCCGAACGGCGTCGAGTAGCGGACGCTGCTGTGGGAGTTGACGGAGAGGTTGCCCGCGGCGACGGCGCGCGAGACGCGGATCGCGCGGCCGACGTCCCGGGTCCAGATCGAACCCGACAGGCCGTACTCGGTGGCGTTGGCGAGGCGGATCGCGTCGGCCTCGTCCTCGAAGGGGAGGACGACGGCGACCGGCCCGAAGATCTCTTCCGTGGCGGCCGGGTCGTCCGCTTCGAGGCCGGTGAGGACGGTCGGCGGGAACCAGAAGCCGGGTCCTTCGGGGGCGGTGCCGCGGATCGCCTTCAGCGTCAGCTGCTCGGGGACGTACGCGCGTACCCGCTCCAGCTGCGCCTGTGAGATCAGCGGGCCCATCTGGGTCTTCTCGTCGGCCGGATCGCCGACGACGACCGACTCGACGGCGGGCGCGAGCTGCTCCAGGAACCGGTCGTACACGGAACGCTGGACAAGCACACGGCTGCGCGCGCAGCAGTCCTGGCCGGAGTTGTCCAGGAAGGACATGGGGGTGGCGGCGACCGCGGCTTCGAGGTCGGAGTCCGCGAAGACGATATTGGGGCTCTTGCCGCCGAGTTCGAGCGTTACGCGCTTCACCCGCTCGGCGCACCGCGCCATGATCTGTTTGCCGACCCGGGTGGAGCCGGTGAACACGATCTTCGCGACGCCCGGATGTTCGACCAGCGCGCTGCCCGCTTCGTCGCCCGCGCCCGGCAGCACCTGGAAGAGATGCTCGGGAAGGCCTGCCTCCAGGGCGAGTTCGGCGAGGCGCAGCGCGGTCAGCGGGGTCGTCTCGGCGGGCTTGAGGAGTACGGCGTTTCCGGCGGCGAGCGCCGGGGCCGTGCCCCAGGCGGCGATCGGCATGGGGAAGTTCCACGGCGCGATCACGCCGATGACGCCGAGCGGTTCGAGGATGGTGAGGTCGAGGCCGCCGGCGACCGGGATCTGGCGGCCGTTGAGCCGCTCCACTCCCCCGGCGGCGAAGTCGAGGAGGTCGCGGACGTTGCCCGCCTCCCAGCGGGCGTTGCCGATGGTGTGACCGGCTTCCCGGACCTCCAGCTGGGCGAGTTCTTCGAGGTGTCCGTCGACGGCCGCGGCGAAGCGGCGCAGCAGCCGGGCGCGGTCGGCGGGGGCGGCGGCGGCCCAGCCGCGTTGGGCCTTCGTCGCCAGTCCCACTGCCGCGTCGACCTCGGCGGCGGTCGTCGCCCGTACGGTGGTGATGACCTGCCCGGTCGCGGGGTTGAGTACCTCATGCGACGACAAAACGTGCCTCACAGACGTTCGAAGGAGCGGCGGAGCTCCCAGTCGGTCACCGCGGCGTCGAACGCGTCGAGCTCGACCCGCGCCATGTTCCGGTAGTGCGCGACGACTTCGTCGCCGAAAGCGGCCTTGGCTATGGGGCTGGTCTCCCAGAGCTCGGCGGCTTCGCGCAATGTGGTGGGGACCTGCGCGTATCCGGCGGTGTACGCGTTGCCCGTGCAGGCCTCCGGCAGTTCGAGCTGCTGCTCGATGCCGTACAGACCGGCCGCGACGAGACCCGCGACGGCGAGGTGCGGGTTGACGTCGCCGCCCGGCAGCCGGTTCTCGAAGCGCATCGAGCGGCCGTGGCCGACGACGCGGAGGGCGCAGGTGCGGTTGTCGTAGCCCCAGGCGACGGCGGTCGGCGCGAAGGAGCCGGGCTGGAAGCGTTTGTAGGAGTTGATGTTCGGCGCGTACAGGAGGGAGAAGTCCCGCAGCGCGGCCAGCTGACCGGCCAGGAAGTACCGCATGACCTGCGACATTCCGCCGGGGCCTTCGCCCGCCATGACGTTGGCTCCGGTCTCGTCCTGGAGGGAGAGGTGGATGTGGCAGGAGTTGCCCTCGCGCTCGTTGTACTTGGCCATGAAGGTGAGCGAGACGCCCTCCTGGGCGGCGATCTCCTTCGCGCCGGTCTTGTAGACCGCGTGCTGGTCGCAGGTGACCAGGGCTTCGTCGTACTTGAAGACGATCTCGTGCTGGCCCGGGTTGCACTCGCCCTTGGCGGACTCGACCACCAGGCCCGCCGCTGTCATCTCGTTGCGGATGCGGCGCAGGAGCGGTTCGATACGGCCGGTACCGAGGACCGAGTAGTCGATGTTGTACTGGTTGGCCGGGATGAGGTCGCGGTAGTTGCGGTCCCAGGCCTCCTCGTACGTGTCCTTGAAGACGATGAACTCGAGTTCCGTACCGACGTGGGCGGTGAAACCGTGCTCGGCGAGGCGCTCCAGCTGGCGGCGCAGGACCTGGCGGGGCGCGGCGACGACGGGTGAGCGGTCGTTCCAGGCGAGGTCGGCGATGAGGAGTGCCGTGCCCTCGTTCCAGGGGACGCGGCGCAGCGTGGAGAGGTCCGGGTGCATGGCGAAGTCGCCGTAGCCGCGCTCCCAGGAGGACATCTCGTAGCCGTCGACGGTGTTCATCTCGGTGTCGACGGCGAGGAGGTAGTTGCAGCCCTCGGTGCCGTGGGCCAGGACGTCTTCGAGGAAGAAAGGCGCGGCGAACCGCTTGCCCTGAAGCCGCCCCTGCATGTCGGGGAAGGCCAGGACGACAGTGTCGATCTCGCCGCTCGCGACGAGGGCGCGGAGCTCCTCGATCCCGAGCGGGGGTTTGCGGTCTGCCAGATCTGCCAGGTCTGCCACGGGATTGCTCCTCCTTGGGTCAGCCGGAAGCCATAAGGTATTACCCAAGACCATTGCATGGGAAGAGGGAACCGCGACGTGATGGAGACGGGTGTGGCGCAGATGAGTGAACCGGCCGACCGGCTGACACCTGTACTGCGCCCGGTGCGCGCGGGCAACGGCTTCGAGGAGGCGCTGGAACAGATTCTTCAGCTGCTGCGCCTCGGCCTTGTCTCCGGCGGCGACCGGCTGCCCGCGGAGCGGGAGCTCGCGGACCGGATGGGGATCAGCCGGGTCACGCTGCGCGAGGTGCTGAAGGTCCTCACGGAGCAGGGTCTGGTGGAGAGCAGGCGCGGGAGGTACGGCGGTACGTTCGTGCTGCACCGCCCCGACACCCACGGCGAGGACGAGCTGAGGCGGCGCGTGGCGGCGGTGGACGTCGAGGACACGCTGCGCTTCCGGGAGGTGCTGGAGGTGGGGGCGGCGGGGCTGTGCGCCGCGCCGCCCGGGCTGACGGACGAGGACGCGCGGCGGCTGCGGGCGGCGCTCGCCGCGACGCACGACGCCCCGCTGGCGGAGTACCGCAGGCAGGACACGCTGCTGCACCTCACGCTGGCCGAGCTGTCCGGCTCGGCGACGCTGACCTCGCAGTACGCGGCGGTGCGGGCGACGCTGAACGAGCTGCTGGACTGCATTCCGCTGCTCGTACGGAATCTGGAGCACTCGCAGCAGCAGCACGAGGCACTGGTGGGCGCGGTGCTGGAGGCGGACGCGGACGCGGCGCGTGAGGTGATGCGGGAGCACTGCGAGGGGACGGCGGCGCTGTTGCGGGGCTTCTTGCCGTGAGGCGCGGCTCCGGCCGGCCGCGTACGGCTCCCGCGCGGACCGAACCGGCCGAACCGGCCGAACTGTAACCGCAGCTTTACGCAGAGGGCTTGCGCACCGGCGATGCCTACCGCAAAGGTGTCCGCACAAACCTTTGACCTCTGCCAGGAGCGACTCATGGCCGAAGGCACCACCACGCCGTCCACGCCGCCCACCCCGTCCCCCGCGACTCCCCCGCCTTCCTCCGCCGACGACGCCTATATGAAACGGCGCGCCCTGCGCAGCGGCAGCGCCGGCTGGCTGCTGCTCACCGGGCTCGGCGTCGCCTACGTCGTGTCCGGAGACTTCTCCGGCTGGAACATCGGCCTGGCCGAGGGCGGCTTCGGCGGGCTCGCGATCGCCACCCTGCTGATGGGCGCGATGTACGCCTGTCTGGTTTTCGCGCTCGCCGAGCTGTCGGCGATCCTGCCGACGGCGGGCGGTGGCTACGGCTTCGCCCGCCGCGCGCTCGGCACCTGGGGCGGGTTCCTGACCGGCACCGCGATCCTCATCGAGTACATCCTCGCGCCCGCAGCGATCTCCATCTTCATCGGCGACTACGTCGAATCGCTCAAACTGTTCGGCCTGGAGTCGAGCTGGCCGGTCTATCTGGGCTGCTTCGTGATCTTCATCGGCATCCATCTGTGGGGTGTCGGTGAGGCGCTGCGCTTCAGCCTGGTGGTGACGGCGATCGCGGTCGCGGCGCTGCTGATCTTCGCGGTCGGCGCGTTCACGGACTTCAGCGCGGGCAACCTCGACGACATCCCCGTCGACAAGGACGCGTTCGGCTCCGGCTCCTGGCTGCCGTTCGGCCTGCTGGGCATCTGGGCGGCGTTCCCCTTCGGCATGTGGTTCTTCCTGGGCGTCGAGGGCGTGCCGCTGGCGGCGGAGGAGGCGAAGGACCCGGTGCGTTCCATGCCACGTGCGCTCGCCATCTCCATGGGCATCCTGGCGCTGCTGGCACTGCTGACCTTCTTCGCCGCGACCGGCGCGCGTGGCTCCAACGCCATCCAGGCGGCGGGAAACCCGCTGGTGGTGGCGTTGCAGGGGGACGGCGACCCGACGCCGCTGAGCCGCTTCGTCAACTACGCGGGCCTGGCGGGCCTGGTGGCGTCCTTCTTCTCGCTGATCTACGCGGGCTCCCGACAGCTCTTCGCGCTCTCGCGGGCGGGCTATCTGCCGCGGTTCCTGTCGCTGACGAGCCGGCGGAAGTCGCCGTATCTGGGACTGCTGATTCCGGGGGCGATCGGCTTCGCGCTGGCGGCGGGGACGGGGGACGCCGCGCGGATGCTGAACATCGCGGTCTTCGGCGCGACGATCTCGTACGCGCTGATGGCGCTGTCGCACATCGTGCTGCGGCGCCGGGAGCCGGACCTCCCGCGTCCGTACCGCACGCCGGGCGGTGTCGTCACCTCGTCGGTCGCGTTCGTACTCGCGCTGTCCGCGCTGGTGGCGACGTTCCTGGTGGACAAGGACGCGGCGTTCATCGCGGTGGGGGTCTATGCCGTCGCCCTCGCGTACTTCGCGTTCTACAGTCGGCATCATCTGGTCGCGAGGGCGCCGGAGGAGGAGTTCGCGGCGCTGGCGGCGGCCGAGGCGGAACTCGAACGGACCTGACCTGACGTGACCTGACCTGACCCGTACCGAACTGACCGAACCGAACTGACCGAATGAACTGACTCAAACCGAACTGGCTCGAAAGGAACGGAGCACGCTGTGCCCAGGCCCCTCATCGGCGTCACGACATATTCGGAGTCGGCCAAGTGGGGCGTGTGGGAGATGCCCGCGGCGCTGCTCCCGGCCGGGTACGCCCGCCTGATCCAGTCGACGGGCGGCATGGCCGCGCTGCTCCCGCCGGACGACCCGGCCGTGGCGGCGTCGGCCGTGTCCCGGCTGGACGGCCTGATCATCGCGGGCGGCGCGGATGTCGAGCCCGTACGGTACGGGGCCGAGCCCGATCCCCGCACCGGCCCGCCGGCACGGGAGCGTGACGCCTGGGAACTCGCCCTGATCCGGGCGGCGCTGGAGTCCGGGACACCGCTGCTGGGGGTCTGCCGGGGCATGCAGCTGCTGAACGTGGCCCTGGGCGGGACGCTGGTCCAGCACCTGGACGGGCACACCGGGGGTGTGGGCGTCTTCGGCGAACACACGGTGAAGCCGGTCCCGGGCACGCTGTACGGGGAGCTTGTCCCGGAGGAGTCGTCCGTCCCGACGTACCACCACCAGTCGGTGGACCGCCTGGCCGACGCGCTGACGGCGAGCGCGTACGCGGAGGACGGCACGGTGGAGGCACTGGAACTCAGGGCCGCCGAGGCCGGCCAGTGGGTGCTCGGGGTGCAGTGGCATCCGGAGATGGGCCAGGACACGAGGGTGGTGGCGGGGCTGGTCCGGTCGGCGGCCTGAGCCCGTGGGTTCGCTGATCGGTCACGAGCCGCGCGCCGGGACTCCCGGCCAGGCTTGAATTGCCGGGCCACCGGCAAAGACCAGCCCCTCTGGGGGTAGCTCCCATGCCGAAGGCTGTGGGGGAGATTGAGGAGCGGGGTTCGGGGCGGAGCCCCGACGCGTTCAGCCTCGCCGGCGATTGAGGCGCGGGGGCTCGGGGGCAGTGCCCCCGACAAGGGCCCGCACGGCCGCAGGCGCGGCACCCGCCGGGGGCCAGAGGCCCATGAGCCGGGTTACCGGGTTACTCCGTCGGCCGGCCCCTTCGGGTCAGCGTCAGCAGGTCGCGCGCCGGGCCCGTTGGGCGGTGGGACGTCGGCCAGACCGCCCGCAGGTCGCGGCGCAGGCGGATCGCCTCCACCGCGACCTCCACCAGGCGGCGCGACGCCAGCTCCTCCCGCACCGCCAGTTCGCTCAGCACCGCCGGGCCCGCGCCGCTCACCGCCGCCGCCTTCACCGCCGTCGTGGAGGCGAGTTCGAGCAGCGGTTCCGCGAGGCCGCCGTGCGCGGACAGCGCCGAGTCGAGGACCTGGCGCGTGCCCGAGCCCCGTTCCCGCAGGATCAGCGGCGCCGCCGCCAGTTCCGCCGCCGCCAGCGGCGCACGGCGGCGGGCCCACGCATGACTCGGCCCCGCCACCACCACGAGGCGGTCGTGCCCGATGACCGTCCCGTCCAGGCCCTCCGGCACGGACAGGCCCTCCACAAACCCCACGTCCGCCTCGCCCGCGAGCAGCCGCCGCGCCACCATCGCCGAGTTCCCGGCCAGCAGCGAGACCGCCGTGCCGGGGCGCTCCGCCCGCAGCGCGATCAGCCACCCCGGCAGCAGGTACTCCGCGATGGTCATGCTCGCCGCCACCCGCAGCCGCGAGTCACGCCGCCCGCGCAGTGCCTGCGCGCCGACGTCGAACGCCTCCGCCGCCTCCACCACGCGCCGCGCCCAGTCCGTGACCAGCGCCCCCGCGTCCGTAAGCCGGGAGCCGCGCGGGGACCGGTCGACCAGGGCCACGCCCAGTTGCCGTTCCATCGAACGGATCCGGCTGCTCGCGGCCGGTTGGGTGATGCCGAGCTCGCGCGCCGCGCGTCCCATGCTGCCGTGCCTGGCCACGGCGAGCAGCAGCTCCAGTCCCCCGAGGTCGGGCACCCGGTGCGCGAGCGGGACACGTACCTCGTTCTGGTTCCGGTTCTCGTCCCCGCCCGTCTCGCTCATAAAGCCAGCTTATGGGAGGGCCGATCGCAGCGCCGCGCCGAGTACCGCCGGCGCCTCGGCCAGTGACGGCCCGTACCAGGTCAGATGGCGCCCGCTGACCAGGGCTGCAGGCACTCCGGGGAAGGCCTCGGGCCCGTCGTCCGCCGTGAAGCGGTACGGCTCGTCGGGCAGGACGACCAACTGGGCGCCGCAGTCCCGCAGCTCGTCGAGCGGGATACGCGGATAGCGCTCGGTGTGCGTCGCGTAGACGTTGGCGACGCCGAGCCGGGCGAGCAGATCACCGGCGAAGGTGTCCCGGCCGAGCACCATCCACGGCCGCCGCCAGACCGGCACAACCGCGCGCCGCACGATCGCGGGCCGCGCGACCGCGTCCCACGCCGCCCACGCCGCCTCCGCCTCGTCCAGCCAGCGCGGCCGCGCCACCCCGCACCCGGCCACGAGCACCCGTTCCAGCTCGCGGAACGCCTGCCCCAGGTCACGTACTTCCGTCACGAGCACCTCGATGCCCGCCGCCCGCAGCTCGGCAAGATCGGATTCCCGGTTCTCCTCCTCGTTCGCGATGACGAGATCGGGGCGCAGCCGGATCACGGCGGCCACGTCCGGGTTCTTGGTGCCCCCGACCCGTACGACGTCGAGGCCGGCCGGATGGTCGCACCACTCGGTGGCCCCGACCAGCAGCCCCGGCGCGCTGACGGCCACGGCCTCGGTCAGCGAAGGGACCAGCGAGACGACCCGCGTCACGCCTGCTTTGCCTCGATGTGGTCGGCCACGGCCACGACGAGAATGCGGGTGTCGGGCGCGGTGGCCCGCCACCGGTGCCGTACGCCCCCGGAGAGGAAGAGACTGTCGCCGCGCTCCAGCCGGAAGGCCCTGCCTTCCGCCTCCACCTCGGCGGCGCCGTCGGCGATGTACATCAGCTCGTCGTTGGGGTGCTGGAATTCGCGGCCGGTGTCGTGTTCCCCGGTGAATTCCATGGCGTGCAGCTGATGATGTCCGCGTATGAGCGGGCGGACGCCGGTGCCGGGCGGGAACTCGGTGTCGTCATCGGCGCGTACGAGATCGACGGTGCGCGCCGGGTCGGAGGCGGCGAGCAGCTGGACGGCCGTGGTCTCCAGCGCGTCGGCGACCCGCTGGAGCGAACGCTTGCTGGGGCGGGCCCGCTCGTTCTCGACCTGGCTGAGGAAAGGCACGGAGAGGCCGCTGCGCGCCGCGACCGCGGCGAGCGTGAGGTCGAGGGCCCGTCGGCGTCTGCGGACAGCCGCGCCCACCCGAAGAGGCTCGGTCTCCTTCGGGTCCTTCTGGTCCTGGTCCTTCGGACCTCGCGCGTCCATCGCATCCATGGCGTCCATCGCGTCCGTCGCGTCCATCGCGTCCATCTGCCGGGCTCCCCTTCCCTGGTCCTGTCTCACCTTACGCAGCTTCCCGCTGCCGGTGTTCACAGAGCGGCGAGTGCGACGGCGGGTGACTGTCAGTGGCGTACGGCATCATCAGGGTTGTGACGCGACGCCTGATGCTCCTCGACACCGCTTCCCTCTATTTCCGCGCATATTTCGGGGTCCCCGATTCCGTACGGGCCCCGGACGGCACTCCGGTGAACGCCGTGCGCGGCCTGCTGGACTTCATCGCCCGGCTGGTCCAGGACCACCGGCCCGATGATCTGGTGGCCTGCTGGGACAACGACTGGCGGCCACAGTGGCGGGTCGAACTCATTCCCTCCTACAAGGCGCATCGCGTCGCGGTGGAGCGGGAGCTCGGACCGGACGAGGAGGAGACTCCGGACGCGCTGGCCCCTCAGGTCCCGGTGATCGAGGATGTTCTCGACGCGATAGGGATCGCCCGCGTCGGCGCCGATGGGTACGAGGCGGATGACGTCATCGGCACGCTCACCGCGCGCGCCACCGGCCCGGTGGACATCATCACCGGCGACCGCGACCTCTTCCAGCTGGTGGACGACGCGCGTGGCAGGCGGGTGCTGTACCCGTTGAAGGGCGTGGGGTCGTTGCAGGTCACAGACGAGGCGTGGCTGCGCGAGAGGTACGGCGTCACCGGTCCTGGCTATGTCGATCTGGCGCTGCTGCGGGGCGATCCGAGCGACGGGCTGCCGGGGGTCCCCGGGATCGGCGAGAAGACCGCGGCGAAGCTGCTGGACGCGTTCGGCGACCTGGCCGGGATCATGGCCGCGGTCGACAGCCCGTCCGCGAAGCTGACGCCGTCGCAGCGTAAGCGGCTGGACGAGGCGCGGAGCTACCTCGCGGTCGCACCGACAGTCGTACGGGTCGCCTCGGACGTGCCGCTGCCGGACTTCGACCCCGCGCTGCCGTCCGAGCCGCGCGATCCGGCCTCGCTGGACGAGCTCGCGGCCCAGTGGGGGCTTGGCGGCTCGCTGAAGCGTCTACTGACCGTGCTCCAGGGCTGAGGTGTTAGCTTAGGTAAGCCTAAGCAATGCACCAGCACCGCTCCAGCTGCACGACTTCAGGGAGACCGCCGTGGCAGAACAGCCGGCCCGCAAGGGAATGAAGCCCTACGAGGCGCAGGTAGTGCGCACGGAATGGATCACGCCGCACATGGTGCGTGTCGTGCTCGGCGGTGAGGGGCTCGCCGGGTTCGCCATCGGCGAGTGCACCGACCAGTACCTCAAGCTGGTGTTCGCACCCGAGGGCGTGAGCTACCCGGAGCCGTTCGACATGGAGCGGGTCCGCAAGGAGTTCCCGCGCGAGCAGTGGCCCATACTCCGCACCTACACGGTACGGAGCTGGGACGCGGCCCTGGGTGAGCTGACGGTTGATTTCGTGGTCCACGGCAACGAGGGTCTGGCGGGGCCGTGGGCGGCCCGGGCCCAGGTGGGCGAGACGATTCACTTCGCGGGGCCCGGCGGTGACTACGCCCCGTCCGCGTCGGCGGACTGGCATCTGCTGGTGGGCGATGAGAGCGCGCTGCCCGCGATCGCCGCGTCGATGGAGCGGATGCCCGCGGGCGCGGTTGTGCATGCGTTCGTGGAGGTCGAGGGCTCCGAGGAGGAGCAGAAGGTGGTCACGCCCGACGGGACGGAGATCACCTGGCTGCACCGCGGGGACCGCCCGGTGGGTGAGTTGCTGGTCGCCGCGGTGACGGGGCTTGAGTTCCCGGCGGGCGAGGTCTCCGCGTTTGTGCACGGTGAGGCGGGGTTCGTGAAGGACCTGCGGCGCCATCTGCGGCTGGAGCGGCAGATTCCGCGTGAGCAGCTGTCGGTCTCCGGCTACTGGCGGCTGGGCCAGGACGATGAGGGGTGGCGCGCGGCGAAGCGCGAATGGAACGAGCAGGTGGAGCGGGAGCAGGAGCAGACCACCTGACACGCTGACAGCGACCGGCCTCCGGCCGTTGTGTATGCCGGGGGCTCCCGCCTGGTCGGCCCTGGTCGGCCCTGCGCGGCCCCTGCTCGGCCCCTGCTCGGCCCCTGCTCGGCCGGGCGAGGGTGCTCAGCGGCGCAGTGATTGGCTTCAGGAGGCTCCCTGAGGCTGGGCAAGGCCGGGGCGTAGCCCATATGAGTCGCCTGTCGTTCTCCCCGGCCTACCCGCCGCGTGCTCGAAATGCGCCCGGTCCCCGCGCCGAGGTGACTGGCCCAGCGTCCGGCGGGGCGGTAGTGCTCTGCCCAAGGACCGGCCCGGACTCGTCCGCGCTCGTTACGCTTCCACCGCTCGCCGAGCACAGCTCCGGCCCGGCGCGGCGCGCCGTCGGCCAGGTTTCCGGCCTCGGCCTGAGGACGGCCTCGGCACCGGGTGGGTGGCCGCGGCCCGGCGCGGCCCGCCCCGCTTCGTATGGCACGGCCAAGGTCCCGGCCGTCTACCCAAGGCGACTCCCGCGAGGCGGCCTGGATGGACACGGCCCGCCGCCCGCGCCACTCCATGTGGCCGCCACTCCATGTGGCACAGCCAAGATTCCAGCCGCCCCCGCCCAAGACGACTCCCGCCCGAAGGCGGCCCCGGGGGACGCGGCCCGGCGCGAGCCCGGCAAGGGGCGGGTGCGTACCCGAGACAACCCGGCCCGTCCTGGCCGCGCCCCGCTCCATGCGGCACCGCCAAGACTCCCGCCGGCCTTCCGTGGTGACTCGCGCTACCCGCGCCCCTGCGGCAAGGCCAGAATTCCAGCGGCCTGCCCGCAGTGACTCCGCCACGGGGCAACCCGTGGCTGGGCGGACGCGTGCGGGAGGTTGCCGCGTGGGCCGCGAGAGTTTCGGGGCTTCCCGGAGGCGTCTCCGGGAAGCACGACCACCACCCTCGCCGGCCTCCGGCCCCTCAATTCATTCGTCCGCCGGAGGGTCCGTACGCTCCCCGTCCTCGTTGCCGAAAGCGCGTGCCGAGACGTCGACGTGGGCCATGCGGCGCAGGGATGTGAACACCGCCTCCCCCAGCATCGTGCCCACCACCGCCCGCTCCACCACATCCTCCAGGCCCGCCCAGCGCCCTACGTACGCGATGTCGACCCGCGCGACCCGTTCCGCCGCGTCCGCGTAGTCGTCCAGCAGCTCGGCGAACTCCCCGTGCCCGATCCGTTCCAGCGTGGCCAGCGCGCCCGCCAGTGCCTCCGCGGCCGGATTGTTGTGGTCGACGCGCCAGCCGCGCCGCCCGATCAGCTCGGCGACCTCCTCGCGCGCGGCCTCCAGTTCGTCGTCCTGCGCGCCGGGGTAGCGCGGGACGGTCCGGTCCGTAGCCTCGCCCAGCACCTTGTGCACCGACCTGCCGGGGTCGTCCACCGCCGCCAGGACCTCCGCGATGGCCGCCACCTTGAGCCCGCCCACATCGAGCAGCGCGCGGATCAGCCGCAGCCGCCGCTCGTGCGCGTCGTCGTAGCTCGCCTGGTTCGGGCTCGTCAGCCGTCCTGCCGGGAGCAGCCCCTCCCGTACGTAGTACTTGATCGTCGGCACCGGAACCCCGGTCCTGCGACTCAGCTCCCCGATGCGCACAGCGCGTTCACCTCTTCGCTCTTGCCAGCCCTACCGCCCATCATAGATAGTTTCACTATCGGATAGCAGAGAGTGCCGCTATCCATAATCCGATGGGGGTACCGCTATGTCCTGGAAGTCCTGGCACCGGCCACTGATGGCCTTCGCCGCGTCCATGGCCGTACTGGCCGTGGTCTCAGCCGTTGGCATGGCGGTGGACGACCGGGTCCTGGTTGACGCACCGATCTGGTCCAAGCCGTTCAAGTTCTCGGTGTCGTTCGTCGCCTACTCGACGTCGCTGGCCTGGATGCTCTCGCTGCTCACCCGCGCCCGGCGGGCCGGTTGGTGGGCGGGCACCGTGGTCGTCGGCGCGAGCCTCATCGAGATGGTCGCCATCACCACTCAGGTGATCCGCGGCAAGCGCAGCCACTTCAACAACGAGACACCTTTCGACTCGCTGGTGTTCAACGTGATGGGCGCGTCCGTCGTCATCCTGTGGATCGGCGCCCTGGTCATCGCGCTGCTGCTGTTCCGGGCGCGGATAGCCGACCGGGCGTCCGCCTGGGCGATACGGCTCGGCGCGGCCCTCGCACTGATCGGCGCGGGCCTCGGCTTTCTGATGACGCGCCCCACTCCCGAGCAGGAGGCGGCGGCCGAAGCCGGCGTCGATGATGTGATCGGGGCGCACAGCGTCGGCGCCGTCGACGGCGGGCCCTCGATGCCGCTGACCGGCTGGTCGACCACAGGCGGCGATCTACGCATCCCGCACTTCGTCGGCATGCACGCGCTCCAGGTGCTCCCCTTCCTCCTCCTCGCGCTGATCGTCCTCGCGCCGCGCTTCGCCCGGCTGCGCGACGAGCGCGTACGGCTGCGACTCGTATTCGTGGCCGCGGGGACGTACGGAGCCGTGCTCGCCCTCCTCACCTGGCAGGCGCTGCGCGGCCAGCCGCTGATCCACCCGGACGGCGCGACGCTCGGCGCCGCTGCACTGATCCTGGTCGGCTGCGCCATCGGCGTACTCACGGCGCTGCGACCCACCACCCCCGTATCCGACGCCACCGACGTCGACCACGACAAGGAGCTTGTGGCATGACCGGCTTCCTCTTCGAGCTGATCTTCTGGCTCGTCACACCCGTCTGGCTGCTGCTGATCTTCGCGCCGCACGCGCGCGTCACGGCACGGATCGCCGCCTCGCCCCTGACCGTCATCCCGGTCCTGGTGGTCTACTCCGCCCTGGCGATCCCCGTACTTCCCGAACTGTGGGCGGCCGTCCGCAGCCCCGATCTCGACGGATTCCGGGACCTGACGGTCCTGGCCAACGGCGCCGGGGCCGTCTGGGCGCAGCTCATCGCCTGGGATCTGCTGCTCGGCCAGTGGATGTTCCTCGAGGCGCGGCGGCTGGGAATCCATCCGCTGGTGATGGGACCGCTGCTGGTCGCGACGATCCTGCTGTCGCCGTTCGCGCTGCCCGTATTCCTGGTGGTGCGCGCGGTGAAGCTCCGGTCCGCGACCCGAACGACCCAAGCGACCCGAACGTCCCAAGCGACTGAAGTGACCAAAGCGACCGAACTGTCCGAAATCAACGGCTAGGCGGGCATCCCGTGCGCCGAGCGCGGCGTGCCCGGAATTCGAGACCCCGGCGTGGAGCTGTTCCCACAGCGCCCGCCGGGGCTTTTCCGTCTAGGGACCACGTGTCCGCGGCGAGGGGGCCCTCCCGCAGCGCCGTGACCTCGCCGGGCGGCAGCACCCGTCGAACCAATTGGCCACCAACTGCGATTTCCGACCAATCCGCCTGGCCACCGGCTCCGAATGACTGATGGAATCTGTCGGACCACCAACTCGTCCGCACCATGAAGGAAATAACCGCGTGAGACAAGCCGTACCACTCGGTGGCCCCGCCCCGGCGGGCCCCGAGCTGCATCAACTTCTCGGCCTGGTGGCCAGAGGAGACCAGGACGCCTTCTCCCGGCTGTACGACTCGGTCTGCGGGCCGATCCTCGGGCTCGTACGCGCCGTGCTGCGCGACCCCGCCCAGTCGGAAGAGGTGACCCAGGAAGTGATGATCGAGATCTGGCGTACGGCGGCGCGCTTCCAGCCCTCCCGCGGCTCGGCGATGACCTGGATACTCACGCTCGCCCACCGGCGGGCCGTGGACCGGGTCAGGTCGGCCCAGGCGGCCGGCGACCGCGAGCGGCGGGCCGCGCTGCTCGACCAGACTCCCGCGTACGACGAGGTCACCGAACAGGTCGAGGCCCGCCTCGAACGCGAGCAAGTACGTCGCTGCCTGAGCTCACTGACCGAGCTTCAGCGGCAGTCGGTGACCCTCGCCTACTACCGGGGGCTCGCCTACCGGGAAGTGGCCGAACTTCTCTCCGTGCCGCTGGGCACGGTCAAGACACGACTGCGCGACGGCCTCATCCGGCTGCGCGACTGCCTCGGGGTGACCGTATGACCACCGCTGATCTGCACACACTGACCGGGGCCTATGTGCTGCACTCGCTGGCACCCGACGAACGCGCCGAGTTCGAGCAGCATCTTCTGATATGCCCGGCCTGCACCCAGGAGGTGCGGGAACTGGCCGCCACCGTCGGGCGGTTGGGTCTCGCCGTGGCCATGACGCCGCCGCCCGCGCTCAAGCAGCGCGTCATGCGACAAGTCTCCGCGGAACGCCAGGATCCGCCGCGGGTCTCACGCCGGGCCCGCCCCACCCGGGCGCCGTCGCGCTGGTCGCGCTTCGCGCTGGCGGCGTGTCTGGCCGCCGCGGTGGGCTTCGGCGGGGTGGCGTTCTGGCAGAACCAGTCGGCGCAGGACTATCGCGCCGACGCACAGCGCTCCCAGCAGCAGGTCGAGGCGCTTGCCTCGGTGCTCGCGGCGCCGGACGCCAGGCTCACGTCCGCCAAGCTCAAGGGCGGGACGGACGGGAATGACGGGGCGGACGGGGCGACCGGCACCGTCGTCGTCTCCCAGAGCCGGAACAGGGCCGCGTTCCTCACCTCGGGGCTGCCGAAGCCGCCGCAGGGCAAGGTCTACCAACTCTGGTTCAGCAGCGACGGAAAGTTCCGCTCGGCCGGTCTGATGGACGCGGCGAAACCCGACAACGCCGTAATGATGGACGGACCGGTGGACACCGCCTCGGGCATGGGCATCACCGTCGAGCCTGCGGGCGGCTCCGCCCAACCGACCACCGATCCCCTTGCCCTGATGAATTTCCCCGCTTGAGGCCTGAGGAAGGACGGCGCGCATGAGTGTTGCGGTCATGCTCTTCACCTCCGATCTACGGCTGCACGACCAGCCGGCGCTGCATGCGGCACTGCGCGGAGCCGACGCGGTGGTGCCGCTGTTCGTGCTGGACCGGGACATACGCGAGGCGGGCGGCGGCGCGCCCAACCGCCGTGCCTTCCTCGCCGACTGCCTGGTTTCCCTCAACGCCGGGCTGCGCGAGCGCGGCGGCCGGCTGATCATCCGTACGGGCAATGTCATCGAGCAGGTCTGCCGGGTGGTCGACGAGAGCGGGGCCCGCGCGGTGCATATCGCCGCCGGGGTCAGCGCGTACGCGATGCGCAGGGAGGCGCGGCTGCGCATAGCACTGAAACCGCTGCGGTGCGCGCTGCACGTCCATGACGGGGTGGTCACCGCGCTGCCTCCGGGGCGCGTGGCGCCCGCCGACGGTGACCACTTCGCGGAGTTCTCGCCGTACTTCCGCAGCTGGGAGGCTGCCGGGCTGCGCGAGACCATCGCCGCGCCGGATGTGGTGGAGGTCCCGGAACTCGCCGGCCATCCGCTGCCTCGGCGCGCCGCCGTGACCGGGCTGTCCCCCGGGCTCGCCATGGGCGGGGAGGTGGAGGGGCGCCGGCGGCTGAGCGCCTGGCTCGCCGACGAGAGCGGCGGAATGAGCATGTACGAAGACGGGCGCGGCGAACTGTCCGCCGACGCCACGTCCCGGCTCTCACCGCATCTGCACTTCGGCACGCTCTCCGCCACCGAACTCGTCCAGCGGTCGCGCGACAAGGGTGGTCCGGGCGCGGCCTCCTTCGTACGGCAGCTGGCCTGGCGGGACTTCCACCACCAGGTGCTGGCGGCCCGGCCCGCCGCGGCCCACGCCGACTACCGTACGCGCGGCGACAAATGGCGCAGCGACGAGAAGGAGATCGAGGCCTGGAAGGAGGGCCGCACCGGCTGCCCGATCGTGGACGCGGCGATGCGCCAGCTGCTGCACGAGGGCTGGACGCACCACCGCGGGCGGCTGCTGGCGGCGGGCTATCTCACCAAGACGCTGTACGTGGACTGGCGCATCGGCGCCCGCCACTTCCTGGAGCTGCTGGCGGACGGGGATCTCGCCAGCAATCAGCTCAACTGGCAGTCGGCGGCGGGCACCGGGACCGGACCGCGGCCCGACCGGGTGCTCAGTGCGTCGGCGCAGGCGAAGCGGTTCGATCCGCGCGGTGAGTATGTACGCAGGTGGGTTCCGGAGCTCGCGCCGCTGGCGGGGCCGGCCGTGCACGAGCCGTGGAAGCTCGACGGGCTGGAGCGGGCTCGGCTGGACTATCCGGATCCGCTGGTGGACGAGTCGGAGGGGCGTGCCCGGTTCGAGCGGGCGCGCGGGCTGTACGTGTCGCAGGACGGCTGACCCTACGGGTCGGGGGCGGCGGTTCAGGCCCGGCGGCAGTTCAGGCTCGGGCGGCGCTTCAGGCCCAGGGACAGTGCAGGCTCGGGCGGCGCTTCAGGCCGTCGCCCCGGGGCCCGGCTCGCCCTTGGTCAGGAGCAGTTGCCGCACATCCAGGGAGCCCGAGCGGAAGCCCGCTTCCCACAGGGCGAGATGGAACGTCCACATCCGCCGAAGCGTCTCCTCCAAACCGTGCGCATCGCCCGCATGCGCGGCGAAGCGTTCGCGCCACAGCCGCAGCGTCTCGGCGTAATGCGGGCCGAAACCGTCGCGCGCGGCCACGCTCAGTCCGGTGCAGCCGCTGACGATGTGGTCGATCGCCTCCATCGAGGGCACCAGCCCGCCGGGCAGGACATACTTCCCCAGCCACGTCGGACCGGTACGGGCGGCCAGCAGCTCCTTGTGCGGCTGGGTGACCGCCTGGAGAGCGACGCGCCCGCCGGGCGCGAGCAGCCGGTCCAGCATCATGAAGTACTCCGGCCAGGACTGCTCGCCGACGGCCTCTACCGTCTCCACGCTGACGATCGCGTCGAAGCGCCCGAGGATCCTGCGGTACTCGCGGTGCAGCACGGTCACCCGGTTCTCCAGCCCCGCGTCGCGGACACGGACCCGCGCCGACTCGTACTGCGCCCGCGAGGGCGTGACGGTCAGCACCCGCGCTCCGCGCTGCGCCGCCCGGATCGCCGACTCGCCGGAACCGGTGCCGATTTCCAGCAGCTGAGTGCCGGGCCCGACCTCCGCCAGGTCGAGCAGCCGGTCGATCTTGCGGTGCTGTGCGGCGGGCAGCAGATTCTGTTCGGCGGGAAAGGTCCTGAAGAGGGCGGCAGAGTACGACATGGTCTGATCGAGGAAGAGCGGGAACAGCCCACTCGGCAGACCGCCACGGGGCCTGGTGTCGCGCCGGGCGACGGCCGGCCGGGACGGCGCGAGGGCCGCGGGGTCCTCGGCGAGGGCGGTCAGCACGCCGACGAGGTCGTACGCGTCCCACTCGCCCGCCATGTACGACTCACCGAGGCCGATGAGCCCGTCGGCGCCGACGCGCCGGAAGAAGGCGCGCGGCTCGTACACCTCCATGAGTGGCCCGCCGAGCCCGACCGCCTCACGCCGCCCGAGGCGTACCCGCAGCGGCAGCTTCCCCAGTGCCCGCTGGACGCGCCGCTCAATACCGGCGGTCCGCAGCCTGGAGGAGGCCTGGGGCAGGCGAGCCACGTCGGGCCAGCGCTGTGGATCGACGGACGCGGCTCGCGAGGACACCTTCGAGGACACCTTCGATGACGGCGGGGACACGGACACGCTCACTTCACACCCTCCTGGGGCAGCTGGCAGGCACCGGCCTTCGCTGTGCATTCGGTGCGGCGGGGCCGCCGGATTGGTCGCAGGCGAATCTTTCCCTCCGCTCTTTGATCAGCTCCGTAAACTGGCCGGATGCGCCGCATGGATCGAGTCGTCGGGTCGGTTGTCGGCTCGGCGGTCGGCGACGCGCTGGGCGCGCCCTTCGAGTTCCGCGAGCGTGGCGTGTACTCCACCGAATTCCCCGACGGAGTGGGCGAGTTGCGCGGGGGCGGCGGCCCGCCGGATCGCGGCACTGACCCACGGCGACCGCGCGGCCTGGGATGGCACAGCCGTCCTGCACGAGTTGGTACGGGTGGCCCTGGACGGCGCGGATCCGCTCGCCGCGGTGGAATCCGCGCTACGGGAGGTCGACGCGATCGCTCCGGGCGGCGACACCGACACGGTCGCGGCGGTGACGGGGATGCCGGCAGGAGCGGTGTACGGGGTCGGGGCGATCCCGCCCCGGTGGCTGGAGCCGCTGCGTGTGCCGCTCCCGGGGTACGGGAACCAGGTGCTGCGGTTACCTGAACTGGCGTGGCGCGCGGAGCGGTTGACGGAGCGGTTGGCAAAGTAACGCGCTCCGCCCCCGGCCCGGGGCCGACGGCTCAGCCCGGTCGCTCGATCAGCGCCGCGACCCCGTCCAGCATCCGTTCAAGACCGAACTCGAAGAGCGCGCCGAGTTCGAGGTCGAACTCGTCCTGACCGAAGAGCGTGGACAGGGTCGGATACGCCCCGTTGGTCTGGATCTCCTCCATCCGCGGCTCGTTGGACGCCATCCACTCCTCCGGTGTCATCCCGGTGTCCTGCCGCGCCTGCGACTCCAGCTCAATGGCCAGCGCGACGCCCTGCGCGTACCCGAGGAGCGTCAGATGGACATGGATCATCTGATACGGCGTGAGCCCCAGCCCGCTCAGCGCGCTCAGCACCCGCTCGGTGAACCGCATGGCATGGGGCGAGGCCATCGGCCGGGTCAGGGCCGCCATCGCCCGCGCCAGCCAGGGATGGCGCTCGTACTGTCCCCACAACCACCGCGCCTCCCGAGCCAGTTGTGCGCGCCACCCCGCCGGTCGCGGGCCCGGCGGCGGCCCCTCGCTGAACACCGCCTCCGACATCAGCCTCACGAGCTCCCCCTTGCTCGGCACATGGCGGTACAGCGCCATGGTCGACGTACCGAACACGGTGGCCAGGCGGCGCATGGAAAGCGCGGCGAGGCCCTCCGTATCGACCAGCGCGATGGCCGCTCGGATGATGCGCTCGCGCGTCAGGCCCTGGCCCGCCCGTCCGGCGGCCGCCCGGAACTCCCGGTCCCGGTCCGGGGCCGCCACCACCGTGCCGACCCCGGGCACGGCCCGTACCAGACCTTCCTGGTTCAGCGCGGCCAGCGCCTTCGTCGCGGTCGCCATCGCGACGCCCCACTCCTGGGTGATGCGCCGGGTGGAGGGGACGCGGTCGCCGGGCGCGAGCTCTCCCACGGCGATGCGATGGCCGATGTCTCCGGCGATCCGGAGATAGGGCGGTTCGACAGTCATGGCCTTACTGTACTAGTGCACTCATGGTCCATTCCCCATGGTCAGAGGCCATCTGACCGCGACCGCACTAGGCAGCTGTTTGCGGTGTACGCGGCGACCCGATTCCGTGTCCGCCATGGAGAACACCCCCGGTCCCCGCGCGGGCCGCAAGGAATGGATCGCCCTCGGCGTCCTGATGCTGCCGCTACTGCTCGTGTCGATGGACATCTCGGTCCTCTACTTCGCGATTCCCTTCATCAGCCAGGACCTGGAGCCGAGCGCCACGCAGCAGCTCTGGATCCTCGACATGTACGGTTTCGTCCTCGCCGGACTGCTCATCACCATGGGCGCGCTGGGCGACCGGATCGGCCGGCGCGCGCTGGTTCTCGGGGGCGCCGCCGTCTTCGGCGCCGCCTCGGTCGCCGCCGCGTACGCGCACTCCGCCGAAACGCTCATCGCCGTACGCGCGCTGCTCGGGCTCGGTGGCGCCGCCCTGATGCCGTCGACCCTCGCCCTGATCCGCAACCTCTTCCGCGACGCGAAGCAGCGCGGCCGAGCGGTGACCGTGTGGACGGCGGTGATGACCACGGGCATCTCACTCGGCCCGGTGGTGAGCGGGCTGCTCCTCGAACACTTCTGGTGGGGCTCGGTCTTCCTGATCAACCTGCCCGCGATGGTGCTGCTGCTCGCGCTGGTGCCATTCCTGGTACCCGAGTTCAGGTCTCCGCAGAGCGGCCGGTTCGACCTGCTGAGCGCGGCCCTCTCACTCTCCGCCCTGCTGACCGTCATCCACGGCATCAAGGAACTGGCGAGCCACGGCTACGCGCCCCTGCCCGCCCTCACCATCACCGTCGGACTTGTCCTCGGCTTCGTGTTCGTACGGCGTCAGCAGCGCCTCACGCACCCGATGATCGATCTCGGTCTGCTGCGCCGACGCGCCTTCGGCGGGCCGGTGTTCGCCAATCTCCTCGCGATGTTCGCCACCGTGGGGATGGCTGTTTTCCTCACCCAGTATCTGCAGTCGGTCCTCTCCATGAGCCCGTTCGAGGCCGCACTGTGGAGCCTGGTCCCGGCGGCGGGCGTGGCGGTCATGGCCCCGGCGGGCGCGGCACTCGCGCAGCGCACCGACCGCGCGTACGTCATGGGCGGCGGCTTCGCCGTCTCCGCCTGCGGATTCCTCTGGCTGACCCAGATACGGACCGACTCGCCCCTCTGGTTCACCCTCGTGGGCGCGTCCGTCTACGCGGGCGGCCTGGTCGCCGCCATGACCCTCGCCAATGAACTCGCTCTCGGCGCGGCCCCGCCGGAGCGCGCGGGCTCGGCCGCGGCCGTGCTCGAATCGGGCCAGGAGCTGGGCGGCGCGCTGGGGATGGCGATCCTCGGCTCCATCGGCGCGGCGGTCTACAGCCGGGACATGACCGACGCGCTGCCGCCGACCGGTCTGCCGCACGCCGAAGCGGTACGCGAGACCCTGGGCGGCGCGACAGCGTCGGCGGACCAACTCCCGGCCGCGACGGCCGACACCGTACTGACGGCCGCACGCGAGGCCTTCACCCACGGGATGGGCTTCGCCGCTCTCGGCGCGGCCGTCGTCATGGCGGGAGCCGCCCTGTTCTCGCTCGTACTGCTGCGCGGCGCGGGCACGGCAAAGCGCCCGGCGAAACACCCGGAGCCATCAGCCGCGGCCCTGCATGGACAGCTCTCCGGGCCCGGCAGATGATGGAGAGAAGACGGGATTATACGGATGTTCTGCGGATGAGCGGATGAAAGGTGTGAATCGCTATGGCTGAACACCCGGACTGCGCCCTGGTCCGCCGGGGATACGTAGCGTTCGGCGAAGGTGACATGGAGACACTTGCCTCCCTGATGACGGCGGATGTCGTCCACCACGTGCCCGGAAACAGCCAGATCTCCGGCCACCACAAGGGCCGCGACGCCGTGCTCCAGCTGTACCGCCGATTGGGCGAGCTGACCAACGGCACCATGCAGGTCCAGCTCGAAGCCGTACTCGCCGACGGCCGCGGGCATGTCATGTCTTTCCACACGACCCGCGCCGACCGTGGCGACCACGGGATCGAGATACGCGAGGGGCTCTTCTTCACGATCGTCGGCGGAAAGATCACCGACATCGACGAGTGCAACGAGGACATCGACGAGGCGGACAGGTTCTGGGCCTGACCGTACGCAGCTGCTGAGGCCCTGTTCACCGACCACGACCGGTGAAACAGGGCCTCCCCACCTACTCAGGACTTACTCAGCCCACCGAGCTGTACGCCACCACACCCCGCAGCAGCGCATCGACCGCCTTGCGCGCATTGGTCCCGACCGTGCTGTTCTCGCGCGGCGCCGCCGCGGCGATCTGCCCCAGCACATCGATCACCTGCTTACACCAGCGTACGAAGTCGCCCGCGGGCATCTCCGCCTCGCGCAACACCTCGTCGAGCCCTCTGCCCAGGGCCCACTGATGCGCGATCCAGGCAAAACCGAAGTCGGGCTCACGCTGTCCGACCCCCTCCGCCTGGTTGATCCTGAACTGCTCCTCCAGTGCGTCGAGCCGACCCCAGATGTGCACCATCTCGCCCAGCGCGATCTTCGCCTTCCCCGCCGGGACCCGGGGCGCGACCGCGTCATCCGACTGTCGCGCCTCGAACACCAACGCCGAGACGCACGCGGCCAGTTCGGCCGGATTGAGCCCCTCCCACACCCGGTCGCGCAGGCATTCGCTCGCCAGCAGATCCAGCTCGCCGTACAGCCGCGCGAGCCGCTTGCCGTGCTGCGTGACCTCGTCCTCGCGCAGATAGTCCAGCTCGGTCAGCAGCGCCACGATCCGGTCGAAGGTACGGGCGATGGTGTTCGTCCGGCCCTCGATGCGCCGCTCCAACTGCCGGGTGTCACGCTGCAACCGGTGGTAGCGCTCCGCCCACCGCGCGTGATCCTCGCGTTCGTCGCAGCCGTGGCAGGGGTGCGCGCGCAGCGCCGTACGCAGCCGGGCGATCTCCCGGTCGTCGGCAGCGGCGGAGCGCTGCTTGCCATGCCGGTCGGGCACGATGTGCCCGGCCTTGGTCCGCAGCGCCGACGCCAGATCGCGCCGTGACTGCGGCGAGCGCGGGTTGAACGACTTCGGGATCCGCATCCGCTCCAGCGCCTCGACCGGCACCGGGAAGTCGATCGACGCCAGCCGCTTGACCTGGCGCTCGGCGGTCAGGACGAGCGGGCGCGGACCGTCGTGGTGCTCGAATCCGCGGTGCCCGTTGGTGCGTCCGGCGGCGATCCCGGGGTCCAGCACCAGCGCCAGACCCGCGAACTTGCCTGTCGGGACGTGGATGACATCACCGGGCTTCAGCTTCTCCAGCGCGGAGGCCGCGGCGACCCGCCGCTGTGCCGCGCCCTGCTTGGCCAGCTCCGTCTCACGGTCCTTGAGCTCGCGGCGCATCCGCGCATAGTCCTCGAAGTCCCCCAAGTGGCAGGACATGCCCTCGCGGTAGCCCTCAAGCCCCTCTTCGTTCTTCTGCACCTGGCGGGAGATGCCGACGACCGACTTGTCCGCCTGGAACTGCGCGAACGACGTCTCCAGCAGCTCGCGCGAGCGGTGGCTGCCGAACTGCTGCACCAGATTGACGGCCATGTTGTACGAGGGCTTGAAGCTGGAGCGCAGCGGGTACGTGCGGGTGCCCGCGAGGCCCGCGAGCGCCTCCGGGTCCATGGCCCGCTGCCACAGCACCACCGCATGACCCTCGACGTCGATGCCGCGCCGCCCGGCCCGGCCGGTGAGCTGGGTGTACTCGCCGGGGGTGATGTCGGCGTGCTGCTCGCCGTTCCACTTGACGAGCTTCTCCAGGACCACGGAGCGTGCGGGCATGTTGATACCGAGCGCCAGCGTCTCGGTGGCGAAGACAGCCTTCACCAGACCGCGTACGAACAGCTCCTCGACGACCTCCTTGAAGGTCGGCAGCATGCCCGCGTGGTGCGCGGCGATGCCCCGCTCCAGGCCTTCCAGCCACTCGTAGTACCCCAGGACCTGCAGGTCCTCGCCGGGGATGGACTCGGTCCGCGTCTCCACGATCTCGCGGACCTGCCGGCGGCCCTCCTCGTCGTTGAGCCGCAGTCCGGCGTACATGCACTGCTGTACGGCGGCCTCGCAGCCCGCCCGGCTGAAGATGAAGGTGATCGCGGGCAGCAGGCCTTCGGCGTCGAGCCGTTCGATGACCTCGGGCCGGGTGGGCGTCCAGACGCGGCTGCGCTGGCGGCGCTCGCGCTCCCGGTCCGCCTCTCGCATCATCTTGCCGCGGCGGCGGTCGGCGGGGTTGTACGTGCGCTGGTTCTCCATCCGCGCCAGGCGTACGAGATCGGGGTTGACCTCACGCCTGGTGGTGCCACGGCCGCCGTGGTCGGTCTCCTCCTCGAAGAGGTCGTACATCCGGCGGCCGGCCAGGACGTGCTGCCACAGCGGCACGGGCCGGTGCTCGGAGACGATCACTTCGGTGTCACCGCGGACGGTGTCCAGCCAGTCGCCGAACTCCTCGGCGTTGGACACGGTCGCCGACAGTGACACCAGGGTCACCGACTGGGGGAGGTGGATGATCACTTCCTCCCACACGGCCCCGCGGAAGCGGTCGGAGAGGTAGTGCACCTCGTCCATGACCACATAGCCGAGGCCGCGCAGCGCCTGCGAGCCCGCATAGAGCATGTTGCGCAGCACTTCGGTGGTCATCACGATCACCGGCGCGCCGGGGTTGACGGTGTTGTCCCCGGTGAGCAGGCCGACCTTGTCCGGACCGTAGCGCCGGGCGAGGTCGGCGTACTTCTGGTTGGACAGAGCCTTGATGGGGGTGGTGTAGAAGCATTTGCGGCCCCGCTCCAGGGCCAGGTGGACGGCGAATTCACCGACGATGGTCTTGCCCGAACCGGTGGGCGCCGCGACGAGCACGCCCTTGCCCGCTTCCAGGGCCTGACAGGCCTCGATCTGGAACGGATCCAGATCGAATTCGTACAACGCGCGGAAGGGAGCCAGCGCGGTGGCTTCCTCAGCGGCGCGTATACGGGCGGCGGCGTAGCGCTCAGCGGGCGAAAGATACTCGGTCATCTTGAATACGAGCCTACCCGTCGCCTCTGACAGTGAGCCGATCTTTAATTGACCGGGGCAACCGAGGCAACCGGAGCACCTGGCCCTGGGCCGAACGGGAGCGGGGCGACGCCTGCACGCAGCGTCGCCCCATCCTGTCCTGCCCTGTCCTGCCCTGCCCTGTCCTGACCGCTCTGTTCCGCGCCTCAGGTGATGTCGTCGTACCCGTTGAGCCGGTTCGAACGTCCGCCGTCCGCCGCGCCACTGGCCTGCTCGGGCAGCCCGGCCCGGCCGGCCGGCAGGGGCTCGATCTCGCCGATGTCCTCGGGGACGAGATCAAGGTCGGAGGCCTCGTCGTCGTCCAGCTCGGCGTCCGGGTTCTTGCGGCGCCGCCGTGCGTCGTTGAGGAACGAGAAACCGACCGCGAAGAAGTACAGGATCGCCAGCGGACCGGCCAGCAGCAGCATCGAGATCGGCTCGCCGCCGGGGGTGGCGATCGCGGCGAACGCGGTGAGCCCGATGATCATGCCCCGCCACCAGCTGAGCATCCGCTTGCCGGTCAGCACATTGGTCAGGTTGAGCAGGATGAGCAGCAAGGGAAGCTCGAAAGCCAGACCGAAGACGATCACCATCCGCGTGATCAGGTCCAGATAGTCGTCGAGCGGCAGCAGGTTCTTCGCGCCTTCAGGCGTGAAGCCGAGCATAATCGACGCGGTCTGCGGCAGGATCGAGTACGCGAGGTACGCGCCGAGCAGGAAGAGCGGAACACCCGCCGCCACAAAGCTCAGGGCGTAGCGCCGCTCGTGCGTGTGCATGCCCGGGGCGACGAACGCCCAGAGCTGGTACAGCCAGACCGGGGTGGCCGCCAGAACACCCGTCATCAGGGCGACCTTCAACGCGATGGTGAAGGGCGACAACAGACCCTGGGTGGTCATCTCGGCACAGGGCTTGCCGTTGACCATCGTCGTGGCGCCGTTCACACAGCCGACCGAGCTGAGGATCGGCTCCATCAGAAACTCGAAGATCTGCTTCTGGAAGAAGGCAGCGCCGATTGTCACCACAATGATGGCCAGGACCGACTTCAGCAGCCGGTTGCGCAACTCACGCAGGTGTTCCCCGAGGGGCATTCGTCCCTCGGTGTCCTTCTCCTGCTTGCGGGCAGACTTGAGCAACCCACTCCCTCGTCTCGTGCGAAGTCCGTCTGCGAATTCGTCGGGAACCGGGTCGGTCAGCCCTGCGCGCTGCGGTTCTGCTCAGTGACGGGACGGCCGCTGGTGACATCACCGGGGGCGGCCTGGATCGTACGCGGCGCGTCCTGCGGGGCCGCGGTCTGCTCAGCGGTGGTCGACGCGGTGGCCGTGCCGGCCGTCGGCTCGTCGTCCTTCTTCATCGCCTTGGCCTCGCTCTTGAGAATGCGAGCGGACTTGCCGAGCGAACGAGCCATGTCGGGAAGCTTCTTGGCACCGAACAGCAACAGGATGACGACGACGATCAGGAGAATCTCTAGGGGCTTCAGATTGCCGATCATGTGCGACTTCCTTCTCACTGAGGCGGCTGGAGGGTGGGCTGCCCGGTCGGTCGGACAGGCGCCCGATCACCATGCTGACAGCGATCGTAACTTGTAGGAGTAAACGCGGGGCAATGCCCGTGCATACTCCCGTTGGCGGCGACACCTCGCTGTTGGGCCGCTGCCAGCAGCGTACCTTCCGGGCACGCACGCCATCAGACCACGATCGGCTATCGGTTAGCTATGGGGTGCCTTGGGCCACCGGCCACCCGCTACCCGCTACCCGCTACCGCAAGGTTTCGCCGGTGCGGGCCAGATCCGCCGCCGCCCGCTCCAGTTCCTCCGCGGCACTGTTGATCCGCTCCGTCGTGCGGGTCACCTCGCGGCC
Organism: Streptomyces sp. NPDC052236; assembly: GCF_044548015.1. Lineage (NCBI taxonomy): Bacteria > Bacillati > Actinomycetota > Actinomycetes > Kitasatosporales > Streptomycetaceae > Streptomyces > Streptomyces sp. NPDC052236. Next base: position 245,042 of record NZ_JBIUBL010000003.1, read on the forward strand.
CAGGCGCTGGGCCTCGATGAAGACCCGGATGCCGAGGATGCCGAGTACGGCGATCCCGAGGAAGCCGAGGGCGATGGCGAGCATGGGCCAGAACATGCGCAGAGCCTAGACCGTGGAGTGGAGGCGCAGCGTCCGTACCCCGCCGCCGGTGAGGAGCTCGATGATGCGCTCCCCCGCGGGCCTGCGGACGGCCGTCTCGCACTCGGGGCAGGTGAAGGAGTAGAAGGTCGTACGGCGGCTGGCGCCGATCGCCAGCCGCAGCGCCCCCGCCGAGAGCTCGAAGCGGGCGCCGCACTCGGGGCACGCCGCCTTGAAGAGGACCGGTCCGACCGGGGCCGGGATTCCAGACGCCAGAGACATTCGCCCTGAATCTCCTTATTCCTGACCGTCGTAGGCGAGGAGCGCCTCGCGTGCCGCCAGCCGCGCGCTGTCCGCCAGATCCTGCGGCGACACAATCCGCCCGTCCGGCCCCAGCCGCAGCGCCAGCCGTCGCAGCGACGCGGGGGCGGGCGTACGCAGAGTGATGCGCAGGCCACCGTCCGGCAGCTCCTCCGCGCTGTCGTGCGGGTAGTACTCGGCGACCCAGCGCCCGCCGGGGCCCACCTCGATCTCGACCTCGGGGTCGTCGGCCGAGGGCTGCACCAGCCCCTCCGATAGATCGCGCAGTTCGAGCTCCGGCGGCGCGGCGGGCTCGTCGAGCAGCTTGATCTCGGCGACCCGGTCGAGGCGGAACGTGCGGCGCGCCTCGGAGAGACGGCACCAGGCCTCCATGTACGTATGTCCCACGGCGAACAGGCGGATGGGGTCCACCTCGCGCTCGGTGAGCTCGTCGCGCGCGGGCGAGTAGTAGCGCAGCCACAGCCGCCGCCGCTCCGAGATCGCCCGGTCCACGTCGGCGAAGACGCCGCCCTCGGACTCGAAGGTCACCGAGAGCCGCGAGCTCGCGCCCGCCGCCTCGCCGGCCGCCGCCTCCAGCTTGGCGGTGGCCCGCAGCAGCGCGTCCCGGTCGCTCTCGCGCAGCCCGGGCAGGGTGGCGACGGCGCGCGCGGCCACCAGCAGGGCGGTCGCCTCGTCGGCGGCGAGCCGCAGCGGCTCGGCGACATCGTCCGCGTTGTGCCACCAGATGCGGTCGCCGTCCGTGTCGATGTCGAGCAGATCGCCGCCGCGGAAGCTGGTCCCGCACATCGGCAGCACGTCGAGGTCGGAGATCAGCTCGTCCTCGGTGATCCCGAAGGCGCGGGCGACATCGCTGACGTGCGCGCCGGGACGCTCACGCAGATAGGTCACCAGCGAGAGCATCCGCCTGGTCTGGTCAATGGCATTGGCGGCCATGGTTGTACGAGTCCCCCTCAGCCCTTGGCCACGGCACGGAGCCGGTCGACCACATCGGCCCGCAGATCCGCGGGCTCCAGTACGACCACGTCCGGGCCGAACTCCACGAGCCAGGCGTCCAGGCCGTGTCCGTACGGAATCTCCAACTCTTCCCAGCCGTCGCCGAGTTCCCGCACGGTCTGGGCGCGTGAGCGCAGCGGGTAGCCGCAGCCCGTCCGCAGCCGGATCAGCGCGGAGCGGGTCGCGGTCTCGCCCGCCCAGCTCTCGACGGTTTCACGGACGGTGACGACATCGGGCACGGGCGCGGTGAAGGACCCGGCACGGGAGCGGACCTTGCCGGTGATGCGGGAGAGCCGGAAGACGCGCTCGGCGGCCCGGTCCCGGTCCCAGCCCGCCAGGTACCAGTGACCGCGCCAGCACTCCAGGGTCCACGGCTCGACGTGCCGCTGTTCGGGGCGGGCGGCGGTCGCCTTGCGGTAGTCGAAGACGATGGGGCGGCGGTCGCGGCAGGCGAGCATCAGCGGCTCGAAGGCGGCCTCGTGGACCGGGATGCGGGGCTCCAGCGCGCTGTGGTGCGCTTCGTACGAATCCTCGGCCTCGGGCATGCCGGCCGCGCGCAGCTTCTGCAGGGCGCCGCTGGCGGCTCCGGCGAGGCGCGCCTGCTGCCAGACCTTGGCGGCGAGGCCGAGGGCCGCGGCCTCCTCGCCGTCCAGGGTGATGGGGGGCAGCCGGTTGGAGTCACGGCGGGCGAGGTAGCCGGTGTCGCCTTCGAGGTTCTCGACGGTCTCGATGACCAGGCCGAGTTCGCGTAGATCGTCCTTGTCGCGCTCGAACATCCGGTTGAAGGAGTCGTCGGAGCCGGCCTCCAGGTAGGCCTCGATGGACCCGCGCAGCTCGCGCTTGCTGAGTGGGCGGCGGGTTCCGAGCAGGCACAACGCCAGATTCATCAACCGCTCGGCCTTGGCAATGGCCATGGACGCCCTACACCCTCCAGCCGAAGTCACTTCTGCCCTGTGACCGTACCGCTCCGGGGTGTCGGGACAAAAGCGGAGGGCCCATGGCCGGAATTCTCCGGACATGGGCCCTTGTCAGCTTTGGTCACTCTACGAAGGGGCAACCCCCGACAGACGCCGACAGACGCCGACAGACGCCAACAGACTCAGACAGCGACGAGGTCGCAGACGAAGATCAGCGTCTCGCCCGGCGCGATGGCGCCGCCACCGGCGCCACGATCGCCGTACGCGAGCTTCGCGGGGATGATCAGCTCGCGGCGTCCGCCGACCTTCATGCCCTGTACGCCCTGGTCCCAGCCCGAGATGACCTGGCCGACACCGAGCTTGAACTCCAGCGGATTGCCGCGGTTCCACGACGAGTCGAACTCCTCGCCGGTGGAGAAGGCCACGCCCACATAGTGGACGGAGACGGTGTCGCCCGCCTTGGCCACCGGTCCGTCGCCCTCCCAGATGTCCTTGATCTCCAGCTCCGCCGGCGGCTCGCCACCGGGGAAGTCGATCTCGGGCTTCTCGATGCTCACTGAACTGCTCCTCTTAAATGATGAACGCGTAACCGGAACAGTGTTACACCTTGGTCAGCAGGTCCACGGCGAAGACCAGCGTGGAGTTCTTCGGGATGCCCTCCTGCTCCTTGGCCCCGAAGGCCTGGTCCGGCGGGATGACCAGCAGCACACGGCTGCCGACCTTCTTGCCGACGAGACCGTCCTTGAGGCCCTTGAGCGTCACCTGCGCCAACGGGAAGGACTGGGTCTTCCCCGCGTCATAGGTGCTGTCGAACTTCTTGCCGCCCGCCCAGAGGAACGCCTCGTACTTCACGACGACGGTGTCCTTGTCGGTGAGCACGGGTCCCGTGCCCTCCAGGACGTAGTTCGAGACGAGCTTCTTCGGCGGGTCGCTCTTCTTCGGGAAGGTGACCGAGGGAGCCTTGCCGTCGGCGTTGACGCCGATCTTCGGCAGGTCGGCGTTCTCCTGCGCGACCGTGGTGCCCTTGGCGGACAGCGGCACGGGAGTCGCCTTCAGAATGTCGATGACGAAGACGAGGGTGGAATTCGGCTTGATGTCACCCTTGTCCTGCGCGCCGTAGCCGAGCTCCGGCGGGATCGACATCTCGACACGGCTGCCGACCTTCTGGCCCACCAGACCCTGATCCCAGCCCTGGATGACACCACCGGCGCCGAGCGTCAGGTCGAAGGGCTGCTTGCGGTCGAAGCTGTTGTCGAACGGCTTGGTCCCGTCCCAGGTCTGGCCGAGGTAGTGGACCTGGACCGGGTCGCCCTTCTTCAGCGCCGCGCCCTTGCCCTCGCTGATCGCCTCGACCTTCAGCTCCTTGGGCGGGGTGCCGGCGCCTTTCGCCAGAGTCGGCTTCTCACCGAACTTGGCGCCGGCCGTGATCGCGGGCAGCCCGCCCTTCGACGAGGGGGCGGTGGAAGCGGAAGTGGAGTCGGAGTCCTTGTCGTCGCTGCCGCAGGCCACTGTCGACAACAGCAGCAAGGGGACGACGAGAAGGCCGGCAAGTCGGCGCACGTGTTCCTCAGATCTCAGACGGCACAGTAGTTTCCCAACACTCTAGGGCGTGCCAAGGGCCCCACACGAGGAACGTGCGGGGCCCGAGTGGCGTTCACACCGGCCGTTTGGCTGCTTCCCGCCCCTGTCCGCTACATCTCCGCTACATCCCGGCGATGAGCTTCTCCACCCTGTCGTCGACCGAACGGAACGGGTCCTTGCACAGCACGGTGCGCTGCGCCTGATCATTGAGCTTGAGGTGCACCCAGTCGACGGTGAAGTCCCTCCGCTGCTCCTGCGCCCGGCGGATGAAGTCGCCGCGCAGCCGCGCCCTGGTGGTCTGCGGGGGCACGGACTTGCCCTCGAAGATCTTCAGGTCGTTGCAGATCCGGGTGGCCTGGCCCTTCCGCTCCAGGAGGTAGTACAGCCCTCGCCGGCGGTGGATGTCGTGGTACGCGAGGTCTATCTGGGCGACCCGCGGATGCGACATGGTCATGTTGTGCTTGGCGCGGTACCGCTCGATGAGCTTGTACTTCATCACCCAGTCGATTTCGGTGCCGATCCGGTCGAGGTCTCCCTCGTCGATCGCGTCCAGCGTGCGGCCCCACAGTTCGAGGACCTGCGCGACCGTGCCGGTGCGGATGCCACGCCGGTCGACGAAGTCCACGGCCTTCTCGTAGTACTCGCGCTGCACTTCGAGGGCGGAGGCCTCCCGCCCGCTGGCCAGGCGCACCTTGCGCTGACCTGTTATGTCGTGGCTGACCTCGCGGATCGCCCGGATGGGGTTCTCCAGGGTCAGATCGCGCATGACCGTGCCCGCCTCGATCATGCGCAGGACGAGGTCGGTCGCGCCGACCTTCAGCAGCATGGTCGTCTCGGACATGTTCGAGTCGCCGACGATGACATGCAGACGGCGGTAACGCTCCGCGTCGGCGTGCGGCTCGTCGCGGGTGTTGATGATCGGGCGCGAGCGGGTGGTGGCGGAGCTGACGCCTTCCCAGATGTGCTCGGCCCGCTGGCTGACGCAGTAGACCGCGCCGCGCGGGGTCTGCAGCACCTTGCCCGCGCCGCAGAGCAGCTGACGGGTGACCAGGAAGGGGATGAGGATGTCCGCGAGCCGGGAGAACTCTCCGTGGCGGGCGACGAGATAATTCTCGTGGCAGCCGTAGGAGTTTCCCGCCGAGTCGGTGTTGTTCTTGAACAGATAGACGTCGCCCGCGATTCCCTCCTCGTGCAGGCGGCGTTCGGCGTCGACGAGCAGGCCTTCGAGAATGCGTTCGCCGGCCTTGTCGTGGGTGACCAGCTCGGTCACATTGTCGCATTCAGGAGTGGCGTACTCCGGATGCGAACCCACGTCGAGATAGAGGCGGGCGCCGTTCCGCAGGAAGACATTGCTGCTGCGGCCCCATGAGACAACACGGCGGAAGAGGTAGCGCGCCACTTCGTCAGGTGACAGTCGGCGCTGTCCCCTGAACGTGCACGTGACGCCGTACTCGTTCTCCAGCCCGAAAATGCGGCGGTCCATGTCTGAACATTACGCCTCAAGGCCTGTGCTGAAACCGGGTTCGGCTGCACCGTTTCGATCATTTTCCAATGAGCCCGCTATGTCGCCCGCAATGTCCTTCGTACGGCTGGGAACTGCGAGGACCCGCTGAGTGGCCATCAGGACGAGGAAGGCGGCGACGCCTCCCGCCCCCGCGACGGCGAAACTCCAGGCGGTCCCGCCGAGCTCGACGGCCGGGCCGGCGACGGCGGTTCCGACCGCCGTGCCGACGCCGAAGGTCGTCACGACCCAGGAGAACGCCTCGGTGACCGTGCCTCTCGGGGCGTGCCGGTCGACCACGATGAAGGCGCAGGCCAGCGCGGGTGCGAGGAAGACTCCGGCGACGGCGCAGAGCGCGGTCATGGCGGCCACGCCGGGCGTGAGCGCGAGCGGCAGATAGCCCAGCGCGAGGAGGCCGACGATGACCCGCAGGCGGCTCTCGGGGGCTCCGGCCCACTGGCGGGCGCCGTAGACGGTGCCGCCGATGAGCGCGCCGAGGCCGATGGCGGCCATCAGCCAGCCGTACACCGACTCGCGGCCGTGGTCGTCGGCGTACGCGACTCCGGCGACCGTGATCGAGCCGAGAGCGAGGCCGACGAAGAAGAGCGCCCCCAGGAGCGCGAGCAGGCCGGGAGAGCGCAGTGCGCCCAGCCAGTGGGCCTCACGGGGTGCGCTGCGCCAGGCGCGGGACGGCTCGGACAGTACGACCGAGAGCGCGCCGAGCACGCCGATGGCGTTGATGACCAGGAGAGCGGCGCCGGGCGACCAGAGCGAGACGAGCACGGTGACCAGGAGGGGGCCGATGGTGAACATGATCTCCTGCGCGACGGCGTCCATCGCGTAGGCGCGGTGCACCTGGTCCTCGCGGGACAGGACGCTGGGCCAGAGGGCGCGCAGGCCGCCTTCGAGGGGCGGGGTGAAGAGCCCGGCGACGGTGACGGCGGCGTACGCGACGATGAGCGAGCCCGGGCCGGCGCCCGTGCCTGTACCCGTGCCCGTGCCGCCCGGGTCGGTGGCCGCGAAGAGGACCATGCCGAGGGCGGAGACGACGGCCGCCGGAAGCTGTACGCGGGGCTGCCCGTACAGGTCCACGGCACGCCCGAGGAGGGGCTGGCCCACCGCGGTCGCCAGCCCGTACACGGCGGTGAGGGCACCGGCGAGGGTGTAGCTGCCGCCCTCGGCGCGGGTGAACAGGACGATGGCGATGTGGGCGGTGGCGTTCGGCAGCCTGCCCACGAGGGTGCCGGTGAGCAGCCGCGCGGCGTGCGGCGACCTCAGTATGTCCCCGTAGCCGGTGGTCGCTGTGGTTGCCCCGGCCATGTTCCGCCCCCCTTTTTCTGGCTCGGCTCGCGGCCTGGTTTTACGTATAACGTGGATGCGTCATACGTACCATGTGGACAGCCCGCGGGTCCACCGAGCTGCCGCGGGCTCTCCGGACGAACGGCTGAGGACGGCACCCATGGCACACCCGGCGGAGCCGGACGGGCCCACGGCGGGGCGGGCGGGCGGCCCGGCTGCGGGCGCGGGCTCCACCCGGTCCACCGGGGCCGATGGGCCCGTACGCGACGGGTCGGCCGACCCGGCTTCCGGCGGTACCGGGCCACGCCCCCCGGCGGGACGCCCCGCATCCGCCCCGGACCGCCCGGGCGGCACCGCAGCCGACGCTCCCGGGCCCGGACGACCGACCGGCGCGGCGGGCCCTTCGCGACGACCACGGGAGGACGCGCGCCCCACCAGTCGGGATGTGGGCCGGCTGGCCGGGGTTTCGCAGGCCACCGTCTCGCTCGTCCTCGGGGACAAGTGGCGCGGCCGGGTCTCCCCGCGCACCGCCGAGCTGGTGCGGGACGCCGCCCGCGAGCTCGGATACCGGCCGAATCTCGCCGCTCGGAGTCTGCGGCTCGGGCGGACCAGGACCGCGCTGCTTGTCGTTCCCGCGCTCACCAATGAGTTCTTCGCCCGCGTCTACACCGGCGCGGCCACCGTCGCCGCCGAGCACGACTTCGGGGTGGTCCTCTACCCCTCTCCCGGGGGCGTCGGTCCCGCCAGGGACCCGTTCGCCTCGGCGCGGGCCGCGCTCGACGGGGTGATCGCCTCCTCCATGGCCGCCCGGACGCTGACCGCCATCCGCGGCAGTGACCTGCCGCTGGTGATGCTCGACAGCGACCCGGCGGACCCCGGTGCCGCCGCCCGCGTCAACCTCGACCTGGCGGACGGCATGCGGCAGCTGACCGATCACCTGCTGTCGCTGGGCCACCGCCGCTTCGTCCACCTCGCATCGGCCGTGGCCTCGTGGACCTTCGACGTACGGGCGAGGGCGCTCCAGGACGCCCTGCGCGGCGTTCCCGACGCGGTCGTACGGACCGTCCGCGCGCCCCTGGACGTACGCGGCGGACGTGAGGCCGCCGAGCGGGCGCTCACCGGCCCGGGCCCGCGCGCCACGGCTCTCGTCTGCGACGACGACATTCTGGCCGCCGGCGCCCTCAAGGCCGTACGCGGGCTTGGCCTGCGAGTGCCCGAGGACGTGTCCGTGACCGGCTTCGACGACCTCGCGCTCGCCACCGCCGTGGAGCCCGAGCTGACGACGGTCAGCCTGCCCGCGGAACGGGTGGGCGAGCGCGGCATGTCCGCGCTGCTCGCGGTGCTCGACGGCCGTACGCCCGAGGAGGGCGACCTCCCGGTGAGTCTGGTCGTACGCGACTCCTCGGCCGCCGCCCCGGACACCACGGGCTGACACGCCGACGCCCCGGCCCGCACCATGCGATGCGGTCCGGGGCGCAGGGCGTGCTTGCGGGCTAGGGCGTGTTTTAGAAGTAGCGCCGTCCGCCCGGTAGGGCGGGCCCTGCGGCGTCTGGTGCGTGCAATCGCAAGGCGGAGGATCGCCCTCGTACTGGACGTACTTGGGCGACTCCGACAACACCGCGAGTGTGCGTGCCAGGCGTCGCGGGGCAGGCGGGACTTCTAAAACACGCCCTAGTCCCCCGACTCCTCGCCCTCGGCCGTCTCGGCCGTCTGTTCCGTCGCCTCGGTGGACTCGGTCGACTCGGCGTCTTCGGTGTCCGACGGCGCGTCCGTCGGCGTCGACGCCGCGCCGTCCGCCTCCAGCAGCCGCGCCAGCTGGCGGCCGACGATCCGCTTGAACTTGCGCGACTGCGGGCGCGTACGGTCCAGGACCGCCACCTCAAGCCTGTCCGCCGGGATCTCCCGCTCGGTGCCGTTGGTGTCTCTCGACAGCGCCTGCACGGCCAGCTTCAGCGCCTCGGCGAGCGACATCCCCTCGCGGTGGCGCTGGTCGAGGAAGCTGCTGATCTGTTCGGAGCTGCCGCCGACCGCCACCGAGCCGTGCTCGTCCACGATCGAACCGTCGTGGGGCAGCCGATAGATCTGGTCACCCTCCGGAGTCTCGCCGACCTCGGCGACAACCAGCTCCACCTCGTACGGCTTCTCGGCCGCGCTGGAGAAGATCGTGCCCAGCGTCTGCGCGTAGACGTTGGCCAGGCCGCGCGCGGTCACATCGCCGCGGTCGTAGGTGTATCCCCGCAGGTCGGCGTAGCGCACACCACCGATCCTGAGGTTCTCGTACTCGTTGTACTTACCGGCCGCGGCGAAGCCGATACGGTCGTAGATCTCACTGAACTTGTGCAGCGCACGGGACGGGTTCTCGCCGACGAAGACAATGCCGTCGGAGTACTGCAGCACTACCAGGCTGCGACCACGGGCGATGCCCTTGCGGGCGTACTCCGCCCGGTCGGCCATCGCCTGCTGGGGTGAGACATAGAACGGCGTCGACACCGGCTATCCGTCCCTTTCTGTCAGTGGTCTTCAGTGGTGAGTACACGAGGTGAGTGCCCGAGTACGTCAGAGCAGCGCGGCGCGCGGGCCGTCGGGCTGTTCGAGGCGGCGTTCCAGTATCGAGTGGGCCACCTCGGAGGCCTCGGCCTCGGTGAGCTTCCTGAAGCCCTCGTCGGTGATCACGGTGACGATCGGATAGATCCGCCGGGCCACATCCGGTCCGCCGGTCGCCGAGTCGTCGTCTGCCGCGTCGTACAGCGCCTGGATGACCAGAGTGATGGCCTGCTGCTCCGTCTGGTCCTCGCGGTAGAGCTTCTTCATCGACCCGCGGGCATAGATGGACCCGGAGCCGGTGGCCGCGAAGCCGCGCTCCTCGAAGCGTCCGCCCGTCACGTCGTACGAGAAGATGCGGCCCTTCTCGCGGTCGACGTCGTACCCCGCGAAGAGCGGCACCACGGCCAGGCCCTGCATGGCCATGCTGAGGTTGCTGCGGATCATGGTGGAGAGCCGGTTGGCCTTGCCCTCCAGGGAGAGCTGGGCGCCTTCGACCTTCTCGAAGTGCTCCAGCTCGAGCTGGAAGAGCTTGACCATCTCCACCGCGAGGCCCGCGGTACCCGCGATGCCCACGGCCGAGTACTCGTCGGCGGGGAAGACCTTCTCCATTTCGCGCTGGGCGATCACGTTGCCCATGGTGGCCCGCCGGTCACCGGCGAGCACCACACCGCCGACGAAGGACGCCGCGATGATGGTCGTACCGTGAGGCGCCTCGAAGGCACCCTGCACGGCCGGCAGCACGCGCTTGCCGGGCAGCAGGTCCGGGGAGTGCTGCCCCAGGAAATCCATGAACGAGGATGAACCGGGCGTCAGGAAGGGAGCTGGTAGACGCCCGGTGCTACGAGTGTTGGCTTCCACGCGTTTCCCTCCAGGTATGCGATAGCACGACGAATGATGTCGGGATCATCTCCCAACACGCCGATGGCCGAATTGCAGTTGAAGCACAGTACGCCACGGACCCTACCCGTCTCATGGCAGTGATCCACGTGCACTGCCGGAGCAGCCAGACAGATCGAGCAGACACCCATCTGCGCCGAGATCATCTCGTCCCGCTCGGCCATGGTGATGCCGTACTTCCTCTTGAAGTAGTTCTCCTGGAGCCGAGCGGCCCGGCACACTTTGCAATAGCTCGCATAGCCGTCGGGCGTGGTCGCGTTCAGTTCCCACTCAGAGTGAGCTTTGATCTCCCCACACTGTGGGCATCGCTTGTGTCCACGCGGTACGGGAACCTTCACCCGCACCGCGCGGCCCTTCGCTTCTTGGCGTTGCCGGTAGTACTGAGCGGCGCACTCCTTGCAGTACGCCGCGAGACCATCACGCGTCGAACGATTGCTGGCGAATGCCTCGCGTGCCAACGTCCGCTGACACCGAGAGCATTTCTTGCCCTGATCCGATTCGGACATCTGCGAACTATTCGCCACCCTTTTGGACAAATGAACGCACGAAATCCTCGGCATTTTCCTCCAGGACGTCATCGATCTCATCCAGTACGGAGTCGACGTCGTCCTGAAGCTTCTCCTGGCGCTCCTTGAGGTCCTCGGAAGCCTGCGCCTCCTGCGTCTGCTCCTCGACCTCCTCAGTGGAACGTGTGGCCTTCTGCTGTCCGCCGCCGGTGTCCTTGGTCGCCATATCCCTCACCCCGCTCGGTTCGCTGCACTTGATCAGACCCTACAAGCGGGGTCCGACATTGGCCCCGCACTTGGTTCAACGTACGAGGCCCACCTTCATGATTCCCGGACGAGAACCGTTTCAGCCCCCCGACAGCACCCGGACCAGCTCTTCCGCGGTGCGGCACCGGTCCAGCAGCTCCTTGACGTGGTTGCGCGTGCCGCGCAGCGGCTCCAGTGTCGGTACCCGCTGGAGCGAGTCCCGGCCCGGCAGATCGAAGATCACCGAGTCCCAGGAGGCCGCTGCCACATCGTCCGCGTACTGCTCCAGGCAGCGACCGCGGAAGTACGCCCGGGTGTCCTCCGGAGGCTTCGTCCTGGCCCTTTCGACGTCGCTCTCGTCCAGCAGCCGCGTCATCTTGCCGCGGGCCGCCAGCCGGTTGTAGAGGCCCTTCTCGGGGCGCACGTCGGCGTACTGGAGGTCCACGAGATGCAGCCGAGGCGCGTCCCATTCCAGGTTGTCGCGTCGGCGGTAGCCCTCCATGAGCTCCTTCTTGGCGATCCAGTCCAGCTCGCCCGACAGGCTCATCGGGTCGTTCTCCAGCCGGTTGAGAGTGTCCTCCCAGCGGATCAGAACGTCCTTGGTCTGGTCGTCCGCGTCCGCGCCGTAGCGCTCCTCGACGTATTTCCGGGCGAGCTCGAAGTACTCCATCTGCAGCTGGACCGCGGTGAGTGTCCGGCCGCTGCGGAGCGTGACCAGTCGCTTCAGTGTGGGGTCGTGGGACACCTGGTGCAGGGTGCGCACCGGCTGGTCGACCGCCAGGTCCACGGCGATGAAGCCGTCCTCGATCATCGACAGGACCAGGGCTGTGGTGCCCAGTTTCAGGTACGTCGAGATCTCCGACAGATTCGCGTCGCCGATGATCACATGGAGCCTGCGGTACTTCTCGGCGTCGGAGTGGGGTTCGTCGCGCGTGTTGATGATGGGCCGCTTCAGCGTCGTCTCCAGGCCGACCTCGACCTCGAAATAGTCGGCGCGCTGGCTGATCTGGAAGCCGTGCTCGTGGCCGTCCTGGCCGATTCCGATCCGTCCCGCGCCCGTGACGACCTGCCGCGATACGAAGAACGGCGTCAGATGGCGCACGATGTCCGAAAAGGCGGTCTCCCGCTTCATCAGGTAGTTCTCGTGCGTCCCGTAGGACGCGCCCTTATTGTCGGTGTTGTTCTTGTAGAGGTGGATCGGCTGGGCGCCGGGCAGCTGGGCTGCGCGCTCGGCCGCCTCCGCCATGATGCGTTCGCCGGCCTTGTCCCACAGCACGGCGTCGAGCGGGTTGGTGACCTCGGGAGAGCTGTACTCGGGATGGGCATGGTCGACGTACAGCCTGGCGCCATTGGTGAGGATGACATTGGCCAGACCGATGTCCTCGTCGGTGAGCTGGCTGGAGTCGGCGGCCTCGCGGGCGAGGTCGAAGCCACGGGCGTCCCGCAGCGGGTTCTCCTCCTCGAAGTCCCAGCGGGCGCGCCGCGCCCTGTGCATCGCCGCCGCGTAGGCGTTGACGATCTGGGACGAGGTGAGCATGGCATTGGCGTTCGGGTGGCCCGGGACGGAGATGCCGTACTCCGTCTCGATGCCCATTACTCGCCGTACGGTCATGCGGCCCTCCTTGCCCGGCGGCGCTCCCCTGCGGGAACGGCGCTCAAGTACCGCTGCGTCTCCTGTGTCTGTGCGGTGCCCGTCCCCGCACTGGGCGACTCGGTGGTACCGAAGAGCCTAGAACGCCTCTGCACTGCTGGGGAGATCAATTTCGTCATTGCTCCGGTATGGCTTGACCTCGTAGAAAGCAATCGGCTGCGGATGCCCGGTACCGGGCATCCGCAGCCGGTCTGCGATCTACAGGTACTGACCGGTGTTTGCCACCGTGTCGATGGAACGGCCGGTGTCCGCGCCCTGTTTTCCGGTGACAAGGGTGCGGATGAAAACAATCCGCTCGCCCTTCTTGCCGGAGATCCGGGCCCAGTCGTCCGGGTTCGTGGTGTTGGGCAGGTCCTCGTTCTCCTTGAACTCATCCACGCAGGCCTGGAGGAGATGGGAGACCCGAAGGCCCTTCTGGTTATGGTCGAGGAAGGCCTTGATGGCCATTTTCTTTGCCCGGTCGACGATGTTCTGAATCATCGCGCCGGAGTTGAAGTCCTTGAAATACAGGACTTCCTTGTCGCCGTTGGCGTACGTGACCTCCAGGAAGCGGTTCTCCTCGGATTCCGCGTACATCTGCTCGACGACCGATTGGATCATCGCGTGTGCCGCGGCTTCCTTGGAGCCGTGGTGCTCGGACAGGTCGTCCGCGTGCAGCGGCAGGGAGGCTGTCATGTACTTCGCGAAGATGTCCTTCGCGGCCTCCGCGTCCGGACGCTCGATCTTGATCTTGACGTCGAGCCGGCCGGGCCGCAGGATCGCGGGGTCGATCATGTCCTCGCGGTTGGAGGCGCCGATGACGATGACGTTCTCCAAGCCCTCCACACCGTCGATCTCGGCGAGCAGCTGCGGGACGATGGTGTTCTCCACGTCCGAGCTGACACCGGAGCCTCGGGTGCGGAAGAGGGACTCCATCTCGTCGAAGAAGACGATGACGGGGGTGCCCTCGCTCGCCTTCTCCCGGGCACGCTGGAAGACGAGGCGGATGTGCCGCTCGGTCTCACCGACGTACTTGTTGAGGAGCTCGGGGCCCTTGATGTTGAGGAAGTAGCTCTTCCCCGCGGGCTGGCCGGTCACCTCGGCAACCTTCTTGGCAAGGGAGTTGGCGACGGCCTTGGCGATCAGTGTCTTGCCGCAGCCGGGGGGGCCGTAGAGCAGGATGCCCTTCGGCGGTCGCAGTTCGTGCTCTTTGAAGAGGTCGGGGTAGAGGTACGGGAGCTCCACCGCGTCCCGGATCATCTCGATCTGGCCGCCCAGACCGCCGATCTTGGTGTAGTCGACGTCGGGGACTTCTTCGAGGACGAGCTCTTCGACCTCGCTCTTTGGCACCACTTCGTAGACGTAGCCGGAGCGGGGTTCGAGCAGCAGGGCGTCGCCGGGACGGATGTTGATGTCGAGGAGCGGCTCGGCGAGCCGCACCACCCGTTCCTCGTCGGTGTGCCCGATCACCAGGGCGCGCTCGCCGTCCTCAAGGATCTCCTTGAGGGTGACGATGTCCCCGGCGCGCTCGTACTCCATGGCCTCGACCACATTGAGCGCCTCGTTGAGCATGACCTCCTGGCCGCGCCGGAGCTCGTCGAGCTCGACGCTGGGGCTGACGTTCACCCGGAGCTTGCGGCCCCCGGTGAAGATGTCGCATGTGCCGTCCTCATTCGCCTGCAGGAAGACACCGAAGCCGGCCGGTGGCTGGGCAAGCCGGTCGACTTCCTCCTTGAGGGCCACGATCTGGTCGCGGGCCTCACGGAGTGTATTGGCGAGCCGCTCGTTCTGCGCGGACACGCCTGCCAGGTTTGTCTGCAACTCGACGATCCGCTCTTCGAGAATCCTCGTGTGGCGCGGAGAGTCGGCGAGCTTGCGGCGCAGGACGGCGATTTCCTGCTCGAGATAGGCAACCTGGCCGGCGGGGTCTTCAGACCCCCGCCCCGGCCGGATGCCGCGGTTGATGTCGTCGTCGTGGGCTGCCACGGTCCTCACCTCCTCCAAGGGGAGCTGGACGCTTCCTGACCCTACCTGGGTGGGTGGTGATTGAAACCCCTAGATCACAAAGACGGTAGAGGTGTGTCCGATCTTCACCCTTGCGCTCTCCCTCACGCCAGGGGAATACCCACCCAACAACATCGGAAAGCGGCGGCTGTATCGTCGAAGCGTTCAACACCCGTCAGGGCTGGCACGACTTGCTTCACATTACTTCACCCGACGAGGGAAACGGCAGGACATATGACCGTGCGGCACGAGGTCTCCGCTGAAGGCACCGGGGAAGCCCTGGAGGTCTGGATCGACCAGGATCTGTGCACCGGGGACGGGATCTGCGCGCAGTACGCCCCCGAGGTCTTCGAGCTGGACATCGACGGGCTCGCGTATGTGAAGAGCTCCGGTGACGAACTGCTCCAGAACCCGGGCGCCACAACGCCCGTACCGCTTCCGCTGCTGAAGGACGTCGTCGACTCGGCGAAGGAGTGTCCGGGCGACTGCATCCATGTACGTCGAGTTTCGGACAGGGTTGAAGTCTACGGACCCGACGCCGGGTAAAGGTTTCAACAAGAGTAAACGAGTCTTTGAGCGACGGGGAGTGACGGGTCACATACGGAGCGCTCCGGGCTGGGTGGTGCGGACGAACTTGCCGCCCTTCCACTGCCACTTGACGTTCTCCTGCCGGTCGGGATTGCTCCGCGGCACGTCGGGCGAGGAGTAGCCGAAGAGCTTTGCCGTGATCGTCCCGTCACTCAGGGCGAGGCCGTTGACGTTCATCGCCTCCGTGGTCTCCAGCAGCGTCGCGACGACGCGCGCGCCCGCGTCTCCACCCTGGGTGAGTACGTAGACGGCGTTCGGCGGGGTGCCCATGCCGGCGTCACAGCGTGCCACCGCGACGGTCTCGGGGCTGCCGTCGCCGTCGAGGTCGCCCGATGCCTTCTCGGTCACCAGGATCTTCGCGCCGACGCACTTCAGCGGCAGCTCCACGGTGGCCGGATCCGGTGCGAGGGCCACGGTCGCGGTTTCCGGGGGGCCGCCGGCCTGGGAGGCGGTGGCCGCCTCGGGCTGGAGCAGTCCGGCGGCGGCGACGACCGCCGCCATCGCGGTCGCCGTGGCGAGCCAGTGCACCGGGCGGGTCCGGGTGTGCGCGAGGTCCGGGACGGCAGGGGTCTGCACGCGGGAAGTCTCCTGTGACGGCGGTGGAAGGTGGCCTGCATAGTGCCATACGTCACAGGGGTACGGGACAGCAGGGTCCGTAAAGCTGACGTAAAGACAGCAGGGGTGAGCTGGGCGTAAACCCCGGTCGCGGGGCGGGCAACGCGAAGACGCCGCCGCCGAGTTCCGTGGGGAGTACTCCCTCTGCGCCTTGGTGGGCGCAGGGGGAGGGCACGGGAACTCGGCGGCGGCGTCGGTACGTTGTGCGGTTGCGCTGGGCGGGTGCGCTGGGCGGGTGCGCTGGGCGGGTGCGCTGGGCGGGTGTCAGCCCTTGTTGGGGCCGTCGTAGTCATCGCCGTACGAGCCCTTGGAGGGGCGGCGGCGGCGCATCGGGGGCTCCACGCCGTCCGCGAGGCGGCGGGCGGTGAGGAGGAAGCCGGTGTGGCCGATCATCCGGTGGTCCGGGCGGACTGCCAGGCCTTCGACGTGCCAGTTGCGGATCATCGACTCCCAGGGCTGCGGTTCCGCGAAGCAGCCGATCTCTCGGATGGACTCCACGGTGCGCGCGAGCTGGGTGGTGGTGGCGACGTAGCAGCAGAGGATGCCGCCGGGCACGAGGGCCTTGGAGACGGCCTCCAGGCACTCCCAGGGGGCGAGCATGTCCAGGACGACGCGGTCGACGTCGGCGTCGGTCAGGTTGTCCTGGAGGTCACCGACAGTGAGCTGCCAGGCGGGGTGCGGGCCGCCGAAGTAGCGCTCCACATTCTGCTGGGCGATCTCGGCGAAGTCCTCGCGGCGCTCGTAGGAGTGCAGCATGCCGTGGTCGCCGACGGCGCGCAGCAGGAAGCTGCTGAGGGAGCCGGAGCCCACGCCCGCCTCGACGACGCGTGCGCCGGGGAAGATGTCGGCGAAGGCGAGGATCTGCCCCGCGTCCTTGGGGTAGACCACGGCGGCGCCGCGGGGCATGGACAGGACATAGTCGGGGAGCAGGGGGCGCAGCGCGAGATAGGCGACGTTTCCGGTGGTACGGACAACGGTGCCCTCGGGAGCGCCGATCAGCTCGTCGTGCGGGAAGGAACCCTTGTGGGTGTGGAAATTCTTCCCGGCTTCGAGCGTGAACGTGTAGTGGCGGCCCTTGGGGTCGGTGAGCTGGACCTGGTCCCCGACCTTGAAGGGCCCGCGTCGGCGGGCGGCACCGGTCGGTTCGGACATGTGACCAGCGTACCGGGCTTGACGGATCCCAAGGACCACGGCGGCTTGGGGTGGTGCGCGGCGTGCGTTTCCCCCGCCCCGCCCTTTCCCGTAACCGGGGCTGCGCCCCCGGGCCCCGCCTGCTCCGGCGGCTCCGCCGCGGGGTGGGTGCCTGGGCCGCCCGTACGCCGCTGCGGCGGCGAGTGAGCCGGAGCCGCGCCTCAATCGCTGGCGAGGCTGAAGGTGTCGGGTCCTTGTCGGGGGCGCTGCCCCCGAACCCGCCCCCTACTCCTCCTACGCCTAGCGGCGTGGGGGGACCCCCAGCGCCTCGATCGCCGGCGGGGCTGAAGTTGCCGGCGAGTGAGCCGAAGGGGCGCGGCGCTGTCGAAAGTGGAGAGCGCGCGGAGGCCCCCGAGGAACGAGGGGGTCGAGCACGGTCGACCGTCGACAGCGTCTCAGGCGCCCCGGAGGAGAACCGAGCCCTTAATCAAGAAGCCCCTGGCCGGGCCATCGCCGCCACAAACGCTCGTTCCACGTCCGCCGCGGACAGTACGCCGTAGATCTCGCCCGTCTCCTCCACCACCAGGTACTCCGTTGCCGGGGACTCCCTCAGCTTGTCCAGGAGCGGCTCTCCCGCCAGTTCCACCGAGACCCTCATGCCCTCTGTGAGGTCCTGCGCCAGGCCACTCACAGCGACCCAGGGGCGGCGGTGTTCCGGGACGCCCACAATCGCCGCCTCGCGGACCAGTGCCGTCGGTTCGCCGTGGCCGTCGACCACGACGAGCGCGCGGGCGCCGGCCTCGTTCGCGCGGCGCAGTGCCTCGGAAAGGGGGGTGTCCGACTCGACGGGGACGGCGCGCCTGGTGAGTGTGCGGGCCGCGAGTTCCGGGAGGTGTTCGCGCAGGCGCGCCATGCGCAGGCTGTTGCCCGCGCCGGTCCAGATGATCGCGGCGAGGATCGCGGCGAGCAGCGCGTCGGTGACGGTCTCCATGCCGCCGATGTCCTCGCTGGCGTTGCCGAGGGCGCCGGTGTGTGTGAGAAGCGGCAGCCCGATGAGGACGGCGACGGCGAGCGCCCGCCCGACCCACGCCGCGGCGATGGTGCCCGCCATGGGCCTGCCGGTGAGCTTCCAGATGACCGCGCGCAGCATCCGGCCGCCGTCCAGCGGCAGGCCGGGCAGCAGATTGAACGCGGCGACGATGAGGTTGGAGATCATCAGGCCCGCGACCAGCACTCCCGGCACGGTTTCGGGCTCGACGGCCTGCATGCCGAGGAAGAAGACGCCGGCGAGTACCAGGGAGAGCAGCGGGCCGACGAAGGCCAGGATGAATTCGCGGCCGGGGGTCTCGGACTCCTTCTCGATCTCCGAGACGCCGCCGAAGAACTGGAGCTGGATGCGGCGCACCGGCAGTTTGAAGCGCAGCGCGGCGACCGTGTGGGCCAGTTCGTGGACGAGTACGGAGGCGTAGAAGGCGACCGCGAAGAAGAGCGAGACGAGGTAGCGGGCGCCGCCGAGTTCGGGGAGGACGCGGTCGAGCTGTCCGCCGAAGACCCAGGTGATGAGGGCCGCGACGACGAACCAGCTGGGGGCGACGTACACGGGCACGCCGAACGGGCGGCCCATGAGGATGCCGCCGCCCGGCCGGTCTGAGCGGCGGGGCTTTCTGCCTGCGGGGTTCGTGCCACCCGTACCGGACCGCGGTCGCTCGCGCTCACCGCTGGTGTCGTCCTTCTTCACGGGTTTCCTTCGCTGTGTAAGTGTCCCGTCGCGTATGTGTCTGGCCTGATGGTATTCCGCTCGCTGTCAGTGGTGGGCCGTAGGGTCTTGGTCATGAGTACGAGCCAGCAGCCCACGTCGCTGTCACCGTCGCGGGCGAGCGACTTCATGCAGTGTCCCCTGCTCTACCGGTTCCGGGTGATCGACAAGCTCCCGGAGAAGCCGAGCGAGGCAGCCACTCGGGGCACGCTGGTGCACGCCGTGCTGGAGCGGCTCTTCGACGCCCCGGCCGCTGAGCGTACGGCTCCGCGCGCCAGGGCGCTGGTTCCGGGTCAGTGGGAGCGGCTGCTGGAGACGAAGCCTGAGCTGGGCGAGCTGTTCGCCGGGGACGCGGAGGGTGAGCGGCTGGCCGGCTGGCTGGGGGAGGCGGAGCGGCTGGTCGAGCGGTGGTTCTCGCTGGAGGATCCGACCCGGCTCGAGCCCGCCGAGCGGGAGCTGTTCGTGGAGACGCAGCTGGAGTCGGGGCTGCGGCTGCGCGGGGTCATCGACCGGGTGGATGTGGCCCCCACCGGGGATGTGCGGATTGTCGACTACAAGACGGGCAAGGCCCCGCGTCCGGAGTACAGCGAGGGCGCGCTGTTCCAGATGAAGTTCTACGCGCTGGTGATCTGGCGGCTGAAGAACGTGGTGCCGCGCCGGCTTCAGCTGGTGTATCTGGGCAGCGGGGATGTGCTGACGTACGACCCGGTCCCGGCGGACCTGGAGCGGATGGAGCGCAAGCTCCTGTCGCTGTGGGACGCGATCAGGCTGGCGACCGAGACGGGTGACTGGCGGCCCCGGCCGACGAAGCTGTGCGGCTGGTGCGACCACCAGGCGGCCTGTCCGGAATTCGGCGGCACTCCCCCGGTATATCCGCTCAGCATCTCCCCGGCCACGGCGGCAGAGGATGGTCAGGGCAGAATGGGCCCGGTCTAACTGAAGGAGTACCTGTGGCTATCCGCGTCCTACTGGTCGACGACCAGCCGCTGCTGCGCACCGGCTTCCGGATGATCCTGGAGGCCGAACAGGACGTCGCGGTCGTCGGCGAGGCCGGGGACGGTCTCCAGGCCATCGATCAGGTCCGCGCACTGCAGCCCGATGTGGTGCTGATGGACATCCGGATGCCCCGGATGGACGGCGTCGAGGCGACCCGGCAGATCACCGGTCCGGGCCGGGACGGTCCGGCGAAGGTGCTGGTGCTGACCACCTTCGACCTCGATGAGTACGTGGTGGAGGCGCTGCGCGCCGGTGCGAGCGGGTTCCTGCTGAAGGACGCGCCCGCCAATGAGCTGGTGCAGGCGATCCGGGTGGTCGCTGCGGGCGAGGCGATGCTGGCGCCGAGTATCACGCGTCGGCTGCTCGACAAGTACGCGAGCCATCTGCCGTCCGGCGAGGAGTCGGTCCCGGACGCGTTGCACACGCTGACCGAGCGCGAGGTGGAGGTGCTCAAGCTGGTGGCGCGGGGGCTGTCCAATGCCGAGATCGCGGCGGATCTGTTTGTCAGCGAGACGACTGTCAAGACGCATGTGGGACATGTGCTGACGAAGTTGGGTCTGCGCGACCGCGTCCAGGCCGCGGTGTACGCGTACGAGAGCGGTCTGGTGCGCCCCGGCGCTCAGTGAGCAGAGAATACGGTGAACGCCGAAGCGGTCGGTGGTGGGCTTGAGGCCCGCCACCGACCGCTTCGGTCATTTACCGGTCACGCGCTGGTCACGCGCGGCCGAGCTCCCACAGCTGAAGGTCCGAGCTGGAGTTCAGCACCCACTCGGCACCGGTGATACCGGTGCGGGCGGCGACGTACTGCTTGCCCTGCCACAGCGGCAGCACCGGGACGTCGGTCGCGACGATCTCCTGGATCTCCGTGAAGGCCGGAGAGGCGGCGCTGCGGTCGGCGGAACGCCGCGACTGCGGAATGAGTTCCCGCGCCTTCGTGCTCACGTACGGGGAGTTGAGGAAGTTGTCCTTGTCCAGGAACGGCGCGATGTAGCTGTCCGGGTCGGGGAAGTCGGGGAACCAGCCCATTCCGTACACCGCGTAGTCGCCACGCTTCCCTGCGGGGCGGAACTTCGACCACTCCAGGCCCTCGATGGTGACCTCGAAGAGCTTGCTGGCGTTCAGTTGCGCCTTGAGCGCCTCGAACTCCTTTGCCGTACCCGCGCCGTAGTGGTCGGTCGTGTAGTACAGCTTCAGCGCCACCGGCGAGGTGATGTCGGCGTCGGCGAGGATGTCCGCGGCCTTCGTGCGGCTCGGCTCGCCGTACTTGTTGTAGAAGGAGTTGGTGTGCGCGGCGATGCTCGTCGGGATGAGCGAGTAGAGCGGCTCGGCCGTGGACCCGTACACCTGGCCGGCGATCTCGCCACGGTCGATGATCGCGGCCATGGCCTGCCGGACCGCCTTGTCCTTCACCGAAGGATCGTTGGTGTTGAAGGCCAGGTAGCGGATCTCCAGCCCCGGTACTTCGGTGAGCTTGATGTCTTCCTTGGGGTTCTCGGACAGGTCCTTGATCTGCTCGGGCGCCATCGAGCGGGCCATCATGTCGATGTCACCGGCCTCCAGCGCCTTCCCCATGGCGGCGGCATCCGGGAACGACCGCAGCTCGATCTTGTCGTTGCGAAGCTTGATCTCGCCCTTGTACTCGGGGTTCTTGGTGAAGACGAACTTCGAAACGGTGTCGTTCTTGGTCTCGGCCTTCATCGTGTACGGGCCGGAGCCCTCTGCCTCGAAGCCCTCGCGGAGCTTCTTGCCCTCGTACTTCTTCTTGCTGACGATGCCGGCGACAGGCGTCGAAAGCTTGTACGGGAAGGTCGCGTCCGGCGTCTTGAGGTGGAAGATCACCTCGGCGCCGTTGGCCTCGATCTTGTCGATGTTCGACAGGAGGGCGGTCGTACCGCTGTCCGGGTCGATGTCCAGGACACGCTGAATGGAGAACTTCACGTCGTCGGCGGTGATCGGGGTGCCGTCGGCGAACTTCAGCCCGTTGCGCAGCTTGCAGCGGTAGCTCTCGCTCGCGCTGTCCGTGAAGGTGCAGGACTCGGCGGCCTCGGGCACCGGCACGCCGCCGCCGCGCGGGTTGCGCGTCAGCGTCTGGACGGTCTGCCGCAGCACAGCCCACGAGCCGGTGTCGTACGCGTAGGCCGGATCGAAGGGCGCGGGGGCATCCTCCGTAGCGGTGAACTGGTCCGTGGTGCCCACGACGATGGCATCGCCGCCGCCGGACCCACCGCCGGACTCGCCGCAGGCGACGAGCGCGGAGGCGAGCAGGCCGATCGTGGCCGGCAGCACCAAAGTCTTACGGTTCATCGTGGACGTTCTCCCTCATACGGTCACTGGGGTACAGCGGTGGTGCGAGGTACTCCGCCGCGACCGCCCGTTCGGGGCAGTGCGATCGGGCCGCGGAACAGAACGATCGGTTCCGGGTTCACGCCGGCTGATGGCCGCACGGGGCGCATCAATGATGCGGCGGAGCTCTCGCGACGAGGTTAGTCGGGAGCGTCAGAACGGCTCGACCGGGCCCGAGTTGGGCGTATTCGCTCAGTGATCAGTTATGTCGGAGAGTAGATGGGTAGGGCATGGAATCATTCACACACCGCTCCCCAAATACGGACACAATGGCGCATCCGAAGCCCCACACAGGGCCATGAAACGTTCCGAATCGAGATAACAAGAGGGATTAGGGTGACTAAGGTCACGTGCCAAACTCTTGCGCTCTGATCAACCAGGAATACGGACAGTACGCGCTCAGTTCGTTGACGTGATGAGCGAGCGCAGGAACGCCAGGTCGACCTGTTCGAGTGATCGTACGATTACGCGGCCCGCGGCGGGTGCGATCGGCGCGACCGACGGCACGACCACCACGGGGCAGCCCGCCGCCTCGGCAGCCGCCACACCGGTAGCGGTGTCCTCGATGACGGCGCAGCGCCCGGGGGAGGCGCCCAGCCCCTTCGCGGCCAGCAGATACGGGTCGGGGTGCGGTTTCGTACGTTCCACTTCGTCGCCCGCCACCGAGAGCGCGAAGTGCCGGTGGCCGAGCGAGTCGAGGATCCGGTCGATGATGCGGCGGTGCGAGGCGGAGACCAGGGCGGTGGGCACATCGTGCCGGGCGAGTTCGGCGAGCAGCCGGGCGGCGCCCGGCATCATGGGCACGCCCTGCCCGATCCGCTTCTCGAAGCGGTCGTTGAGCAGCCCGGTGACCTCGGCGAGGGTGATGTCGGCGCCGGTGGCCTCGATGAGATAGCCGGCGCTGCGGGTCATGGGGCCGCCGACCACCACGTCCCGCCAGCTCTCGTCCAGCTGATGGCCGAGGTCGGCGAAGACCTCCACTTCCGCGTCCCACCAGAAGCCTTCGGTGTCCACGAGGGTGCCGTCCATGTCGAGGAGGACAGCCTGAAGGGCAGAGCCTGCGGCCATACGGGTCAAGGACACGGGGACCGTACTGGTCATCCGGCACACCTCCGTAGGGGACGAGAAGGCCGGTCCCCTGTTCTTGCGGCATTCCCGCAAGGACAGGCGACCGGCCTGCGCTGGACCGACAAGTGTACGACGTGTCCGGCCAACGCGCCTTGAAGCGCTCCCTAACGCGCGTTGAAGTACTTCGCCTCGGGGTGGTGGATCACGATCGCGTCGGTGGACTGCTCGGGGTGGAGCTGGAACTCCTCCGAGAGTTCGACGCCGATCCGGCCGGGCTCCAGCAGGTCGGCGATCTTCGCCCGGTCTTCCAGATCGGGACAGGCGCCATAGCCGAGGGAGAACCGCGCGCCCCGGTATTTGAGGGCGAACATGTCCTCGACGTCGGCCGGGTCCTCGCCCGCGAAGCCCAGCTCGGAACGGACGCGGGCGTGCCAGTACTCGGCGAGCGCCTCGGCCAACTGCACGGACAGGCCGTGCAGTTCCAGATAGTCACGGTAGGAGTTGGACTCGAAGAGCTCGGCGGTGGCTCCACCGATCTTCGAGCCGACGGTGACGACCTGGAGGCCGACGACGTCCGTCTCGCCGGACTCCTCGGGGCGGAAGAAGTCGGCCAGGCACAGCCGGCGGCCGCGGCGCTGGCGCGGGAAGGAGAACCGGGTGCGCTCGGAGCCGTCCTCGTTGAGCAGGATGAGGTCGTCGCCCTTGGACACACACGGGAAGTAGCCGTAGACCACGGCCGCCTCCAGCAGGTTTCTGGTCTGCAGCTGCTCCAGCCAGCCGCGCAGCCGGGGCCTGCCCTCGGTCTCCACGAGCTCCTCGTAGGTCGGGCCGTCGCCGGTGCGGGCCTGCTTGAGACCCCACTGGCCCTTGAAGAGCGCGCCCTCGTCCAGCCAGGAGGCGTACTCCTTCAGCTGGATGCCCTTGATCACCCGGGTACCCCAGAACGGCGGGGTGGGGATGGGGTTGTCGACGGCCACGTCCGAGCGGACCGTGCCCTCTTCGGGGCGCTCCTCGACCACCGCGCCGGCGGTCGGCCTGACCCGGCGCTGCTTGAGTTCGGGCAGTACGGCTCCGGGGACGCCGCGTTTGACGGCGATCAGCGCGTCCATCAGCCGCAGGCCCTCGAAGGCGTCGCGCGCGTAGCGGACCTCGCCCTCGTAGATCTCGTGCAGGTCCTGTTCGACGTACGCACGGGTGAGCGCCGCGCCGCCGAGGATGACCGGATAGTCGGCGGCCATCCTGCGCTGGTTGAGCTCCTGGAGGTTCTCCTTCATGATCACCGTGGACTTCACCAGGAGACCGGACATGCCGATGACATCGGCCCGGTGCTCCTCGGCGGCTTCCAGGATCGCCGACACCGGCTGCTTGATGCCGAGGTTGACGACGTTGTAGCCGTTGTTGGAGAGGATGATGTCGACCAGGTTCTTGCCGATGTCGTGCACGTCGCCGCGCACGGTCGCAAGGACGATAGTGCCCTTGCCGTCGGCGTCGGTCTTCTCCATGTGCGGCTCCAGATAGGCCACCGCCTTCTTCATCACCTCGGCGGACTGGAGCACGAACGGCAGTTGCATCTGCCCGGAGCCGAAGAGCTCGCCGACCACTTTCATGCCGTCGAGGAGCGTCTCGTTGACGATGTCGAGGGCGGGACGGGTCGTCAGGGCCTCGGCCAGGTCGGCGTCCAGGCCGTTCTTCTCGCCGTCGATGATGCGGCGCTTGAGGCGCTCGTCCAGCGGCAGCGCGAGGAGTTCCTCGGCCCTGCCCGCCTTCACCGACTTGGTGTTGACGCCCTCGAAGAGTTCCATCAGGCGCTGGAGGGGGTCGTAGCCCTCGGCCCTGCGGTCGTAGATGAGATCCAGCGCGACCTTGACCTGTTCCTCCTCCAGGCGTGCGAGGGGCAGGATCTTGCTCGCGTGCACGATCGCCGAGTCCAGTCCGGCCTTGACGCACTCGTCCAGGAAGACGGAGTTGAGCACGACCCGGGCGGCCGGGTTGAGGCCGAAGGAGATGTTCGACAGACCGAGCGTGGTCTGTACGTCGGGGCGGCGGCGCTTGAGTTCGCGGATCGCCTCGATGGTGGCGACGCCGTCCTTGCGGGACTCCTCCTGACCGGTGCAGATGGTGAACGTCAGGGTGTCGATGAGGATGTCCGACTCCTGTACGCCCCAGTTGCCGGTCAGGTCCTCGATGAGCCGCTCGGCGATCGCGACCTTGTGGTCGACCGTACGGGCCTGGCCCTGTTCATCGATGGTCAGCGCGATCAGCGCGGCGCCGT
Organism: Streptomyces sp. NPDC052236; assembly: GCF_044548015.1. Lineage (NCBI taxonomy): Bacteria > Bacillati > Actinomycetota > Actinomycetes > Kitasatosporales > Streptomycetaceae > Streptomyces > Streptomyces sp. NPDC052236. Next base: position 270,328 of record NZ_JBIUBL010000003.1, read on the forward strand.
GCTCGACGGCGAGCTCGGTGACCTTGGCGAACCGCGACTCGGGCCCGTCCCCGTCCTCGTAGTTGACGGAGTTGATGACGGCCCGGCCGCCGAGCTTCTCCAGGCCGGCGCGCAGCACGTCCAGTTCGGTGGAGTCCAGCACCAGGGGGAGGGTGGAGGCGGTGGCGAACCGGCCCGCGAGCTCCGCCATGTCCGCGACGCCGTCGCGCCCGACGTAGTCGACGCAGAGGTCGAGCATGTGCGCGCCCTCGCGGATCTGGTCGCGGGCGATCTCGACACAGTCGTCCCAGCGCGCCTCCAGCATCGCGTCCCGGAACTTCCTCGACCCGTTGGCGTTCGTGCGCTCGCCGATGGCCATGTACGCGGTGTCCTGGCGGAAGGGCACGGTCTGGTAGAGCGAGGCGGCGCCGGGCTCGGGACGCGGGTCCCGCGCGGGGGGCACGAGACCGCGGACCCGCTCCACGACCTGGCGAAGGTGCTCCGGGGTCGTACCGCAGCAGCCGCCCACCAGCGAAAGACCGTACTCACGTACGAATGTCTCCTGCGCATCGGCGAGCTCGCCTGCCGTCAGGGGGTAGTGCGCGCCGTCCCGGCCGAGGACGGGCAGCCCGGCGTTCGGCATGCAGGACAGCGGGATACGGGAGTGGCGGGCGAGGTAGCGCAGGTGCTCGCTCATCTCGGCCGGGCCGGTCGCGCAGTTCAGGCCGATCATGTCGATGCCCAGCGGCTCCAGCGCGGTGAGCGCGGCGCCGATCTCCGAGCCGAGGAGCATCGTCCCGGTCGTCTCGACCGTCACGGAGCAGATCACGGGGAGGTTGGCGCCGGTCGCCTCCAGCGCGCGGCGGGCGCCCAGGACAGCGGCCTTGGTCTGGAGCAGGTCCTGGGTGGTCTCCACCAGCAGGGCGTCCGCGCCGCCGGCGATCATGCCCTCGGCGTTCTGCTGGTAGGCGTCGCGCAGCTTCACATACGGGGCGTGGCCCAGGGTCGGCAGCTTGGTGCCGGGGCCCATGGAGCCGAGCACCCAGCGCTGCTGCCCGGTGGACGCGGTGAACTCGTCCGCGACCTCGCGGGCGATCCGCGCCCCGGACTCGGAGAGCTCGAAGACCCGCTCGGGGATGTCGTACTCCCCCAGCGCCGCGAGGTTCGCGCCGAAGGTGTTCGTCTCCACGCAGTCGACGCCGACCGCGAAGTACTCCTGGTGGACGGTCCTGACGATGTCGGGACGGGTCGCGTTCAGGATCTCGTTGCAGCCTTCGAGGTTCTCGAAGTCCTCCAGCGTCGGATCCTGCGCCTGGAGCATCGTGCCCATCGCGCCGTCGGCCACGACCACTCGGGTGGCGAGGGCCTCGCGGAGGGCGTCGATACGGGTCCGGCTATCGGCGGGCGGGGTCGGCAACGAGGCCATGGATGAGCTCCCAGGGGTGCGACGGCTGTCGGCTTTGCGTCTCCGTGATGGAAGGCGCACGGAGCCAGAGTAGCGGGGCGGGCAGCCGGAGGGCGGAGGCGTTCCACGGGTCGGACGGCCTCCCGTGTTCGCGCGCTGCTGTGACCATGGTCGACATTGGAGCGCTAGTGTTCGGCATTGTCGAACCGTAGGGGAGAAGGGCCGATACCGATGGCTAAGAACATCCAGTCACTGGAGCGGGCGGCGGCGATGCTGCGACTGCTCGCGGGCGGGGAACGCCGGCTGGGCCTCTCCGACATCGCCTCCTCGCTGGAGCTGGCCAAGGGCACCGCCCACGGCATTCTGCGCACGCTCCAGTCGGAAGGCTTCGTCGAACAGGACCAGGCGTCCGGCCGCTACCAGCTGGGGGCGGAGCTGCTCCGTCTCGGCAACAGCTATCTGGACGTGCACGAGCTGCGCGCCCGCGCGCTGGTCTGGACGGACGACCTGGCGCGGTCCAGCGGCGAGAGCGTCCACCTCGGGGTGCTCCACCAGCACGGCGTACTGATCGTCCACCATGTCTTCCGGCCCGACGACAGCCGCCAGGTCCTGGAGGTGGGGGCCATGCACCCGCTGCACTCCACCGCGCTGGGCAAGGTCCTCTCGGCGTACGACCCGGTGGCGCACACCGAGGTCATGGAGGTCGAGCGGAAGGTCTTCACCCCGCGGACCGTGACGGGCCCGGTGGAGTTCGAGTCGGTGCTGGACCACACCCGGGCGCGCGGCTGGGCGGCGGATGTGGAGGAGACCTGGGAGGGCGTCGCCTCGGTGGCCGCGCCCGTCCACGACCGGCGGCGGATGCCGGTCGGGGCCGTCGCCATCACGGGCGCGGTCGAGCGGGTCTGCGACGGTGGCGGTGAGCTGCGGTCCGAGCTGATCGCGGCGGTACGGGACTGTGCCCGCGCCGTTTCCCGGGATCTGGGCGCCCGGCGCTTCTGACCGGCTCTCTGACCAGCACGGCGGCCCCGGGTGAGCGGAAATCGCGGTAACGATCGGGTTTCCGGCCACCACACCCTTGACGTGCTGTTAACCGTGACGCAAAACTGCCGTTCATCGGTCGGCATTGCCGAACAGCTAACGGCAATACGCGTTAGTGTGTGGCAGGCCGGAGCCGACAACGCCCTCACCTGAGGGTGCGGACCATCCGGTGGGACCCGGGGTTCGCCTTCATCCTGGACGAAGGACAAAGGAGTCGCGGGTGTCCAGCTCCGACATCTTCATCGGCGAGATCATTGGTACCGCCGTACTCATTCTGCTCGGCGGTGGCGTCGTCGCCGCGGTCGTACTCAAGCGCTCGAAGGCCCAGAACGCCGGCTGGCTGGCCATTACCTTCGGGTGGGGCTTCGCGGTGCTGACCGCGGTCTATATGACAGGCAGCCTCTCCGGCGCCCACCTCAACCCGGCGGTCACCGTCGGCATCGCGATCAAGGACGGGGACTGGAGCGACGTTCCGGTCTACTTCGCCGGTCAGCTGCTCGGCGCCATGCTCGGTGCCACGCTGATGTGGATCGCGTACTACGGACAGTTCCAGGCCCACCTCACGGACCCGGAGATCACCGCCGCGCCCCCGCACGAGGAAGGGCTGGTCGACCAGAAGGCCGCCCCGAAGGCCGGACCAGTGCTCGGGATCTTCTCCACCGGACCCGAGGTCCGCAATGTGTGGCAGAACCTGGCCACCGAGATCATCGGAACCACGGTGCTCGTCCTCGCGGTCCTGACGCAGGGCCTCAACGACAGCGGCAAGGGTCTCGGCAACCTCGGCGGGCTGATGGTCGCGCTCGTCGTCGTATCCATCGGTCTCTCGCTCGGCGGCCCGACCGGCTACGCCATCAACCCGGCCCGCGACCTGGGCCCGCGCATCGTGCACGCCCTGCTCCCGCTGCCGAACAAGGGCGGCTCCGACTGGAGCTACGCCTGGATACCGGTCGCGGGACCGCTGGCCGGCGGAGCGCTCGCCGCGGGCATCTACAACCTCGCCTTCTGAGCCGTACGGCCGCCCCTCCACAGACCACCGGGAGTACACCGTGACCGACACCCACACCACCGGCCCGTTCATCGCGGCCATCGACCAGGGCACCACCTCCAGCCGCTGCATCGTCTTCGACACGGACGGCCGGATCGTCTCCGTCGACCAGAAGGAACACGAGCAGATCTTCCCGAAGCCGGGCTGGGTCGAGCACGACGCCACCGAGATCTGGACCAACGTCCAGGAAGTCGTCGACAGCGCCGTCGCGAAGGCGGGGATCACCTCCGCCGACGTCAAGGCCATCGGCATCACCAACCAGCGCGAGACCACGCTGCTCTGGGACAAGCACACCGGCGTACCCGTCCACAACGCCATCGTCTGGCAGGACACCCGCACCGACGCGCTCTGCAAGGAGCTCGGCCGCAACGTCGGCCAGGACCGCTTCCGCCGCGAGACGGGTCTGCCCCTCGCCTCGTACTTCGCGGGCCCCAAGATCCGCTGGATGCTCGACAACGTCGAGGGCCTGCGCGAGCGCGCCGAGCGCGGCGACATCCTCTTCGGCACCATGGACTCCTGGGTCATCTGGAATCTGACCGGGGGCGTCGACGGCGGCGTGCACGTCACCGACGTCACCAATGCCTCGCGCACCATGCTGATGAACCTGCACACCCTGGCGTGGGACGAGAAGATCCTCCAGTCGATGGGCGTGCCCGCCGCGGTGCTGCCCGAGATCCGGTCCTCCGCCGAGGTGTACGGGCACGCCAAGAGCGGCGCGCTGGCCGGTATCCCGGTCGCCTCGGCGCTCGGGGACCAGCAGGCGGCGCTGTTCGGCCAGACCTGTTTCGCCGAGGGCGAGGCCAAGTCGACGTACGGCACCGGCACCTTCATGCTGATGAACACCGGCAGCGAGCCCGTCAACTCGTACAACGGACTGCTGACGACCGTCGGCTACCGGATCGGCAACGAGGCTCCGGTGTACGCCCTTGAGGGGTCGATCGCCGTCACCGGCGCGCTGGTGCAGTGGATGCGCGACCAGATGGGCCTGATCAACTCCGCGGCGGAGATCGAGACGCTGGCCTCCTCCGTCGAGGACAACGGCGGCGCGTACTTCGTCCCGGCCTTCTCCGGGCTCTTCGCCCCGTACTGGCGTCCCGACGCCCGCGGTGTGATCGCCGGTCTGACCCGGTATGTCACCAAGGCGCACATCGCGCGCGCCGTGCTGGAGGCCACCGCCTGGCAGACCCGTGAGATCAGCGACGCCATGACCAAGGACTCCGGCGTCGAGCTGACCGCCCTCAAGGTCGACGGCGGCATGACCTCCAACAATCTGCTGATGCAGACCCTCTCGGACTTCCTGGACGCGCCGGTGGTACGTCCGATGGTCGCCGAGACGACCTGCCTCGGCGCCGCCTACGCCGCCGGTCTGGCCGTCGGCTACTGGCCCGACACCGACGCGCTGCGCGCCAACTGGCGCAGGGCCGCCGAGTGGACCCCCCGCATGGACGCCGCCCAGCGGGACCGTGAGTACAAGAGCTGGCTCAAGGCCGTCGAGCGGACCATGGGCTGGCTCGAAGACGAAGCTGACGAGGAGTAATTCGAGATGACCACCCTGCAGAGCGTCCCCGCCCACCGGCCCCAGGGGACGCACCCGGCCTCCGGCTCCCTTTCGAGCCGCGCCGAGACTCGGGAGCAGCTCTCCAAGGCGACGTACGACCTCCTGGTGATCGGCGGCGGCATTCTGGGCATCTCCACCGCCTGGCATGCGGCGCAGTCCGGGCTGCGGGTGGCCCTGGTGGACGCCGGCGACTTCGCCGGCGCCACCTCCTCCGCCTCCTCCAAGCTGCTCCACGGCGGTCTGCGCTATCTGCAGACCGGCGCGGTCAAGCTGGTCGCGGAGAACCACTTCGAGCGCCGTGCGGTCTCCCGTCAGGTGGCTCCCCACCTGGCCAATCCGCTCACCTTCTATCTGCCGGTGTACAAGGGCGGGCCGCACGGCGCGGCAAAGCTCGGCGCGGGCGTCTTCGCCTACTCCGCGCTCTCGGCGTTCGGTGACGGCGTCGGCCATGTCATCAGCGCGGCCAAGGCGCAGCGCGATGTGCCCGAGCTGCGTACGAAGGACCTGAAGGCGGTCGCCGTGTACGGCGACGACCAGATGAACGACTCCCGCATGGCGCTGATGACGGTGCGCGCGGCCGTCCAGTCGGGGGCCACCGTCCTCAACCACGCCGAGGTCACCGGGCTCCGCTTCACCAAGGGCCGGGTCACGGGCGCGGAGCTGAAGGACCGCAGGGACGGTACGGAGTTCGGGGTGAGCGCCAGGCTCGTCCTCAACGCCACCGGGCCGTGGGTCGACCACCTGCGGCGGATGGAGGACCCGGAAGCGGCACCGTCCATCCGGCTCTCCAAGGGCGCGCACCTGGTGCTCAAGCGCACCTCGCCGTGGAAGGCGGCGCTGGCGACGCCCATCGACAAGTACCGCATCACCTTCGCGCTGCCCTGGGAGGACATGCTGCTGCTCGGCACGACCGACGAGGAGTACGAGGGCGATCCGGCGGACGTCGCGGTCAACGACAAGGACGTCACCCAGATCCTGGACGAGGCGGCGTTCTCCATCCGGGACCAGCAGCTGTCGCGGGATCTGATCACGTACTCCTTCGCGGGGCTGCGGGTGCTGCCGGGCGGGCCCGGTAACACCTCCAAGGCCAAGCGCGAGACGGTCGTCACCGAGGGGCGCGCGGGCATGCTGTCGGTGGCCGGCGGCAAGTGGACGACCTTCCGCCACATCGGCCGTACGGTGATGAACAAGCTGGCGGCCCTGCCGGGGCGCCCGCTGGCCGGGGACATGGAGCCGATGGGGCGGCTGCCGAAGAAGATGCCGCTGCCGGGCCTCGCGAACCCGAACGCGGTCGCGCACCGGCTGCTGGTGGACGGCGGCGGCGAGGGGCCGCGAATGGCGGCCGACACCGCCCGCCACCTGGCCACGCACTACGGTTCGCTCGCCTTCGACATAGCGCGGCTGGCGGAGGACGATCCGGCGCTGGCGGGGCGGATACACCCCGACGCCCCGGAGATCTGGGCGCAGGTGGTGTACGCGCGGGACCACGAGTGGGCGGAGACCGCGGACGATGTGCTGCGCCGCCGTACGACGCTGACGATCCGAGGTCTGGCGACGGACGAGGTCAGGGGCGGGGTGGAGAGGCTGCTCGCCGTCGAGGACTGAACCGGTTGTTGACCGTTGCCGACCGTTGTCGGCCTTGAGGGCGGCCCTTTGGGGGCCGCCCTCGTTGTACGCTCAGAGATCCGATGTCTCCGATGTCTTCGGGACCGCGCGACAAGGGGGACACCATGGCCGTGACCGACGAGGCCATCGAGAAGATCAAGGGAATGATCGTCTCGGGCGCGCTGCGCCCCGGCGACCGCCTTCCCAAGGAGAGCGAGCTCGCCGCCGAGCTCGGCCTGTCGCGCAATTCCCTGCGGGAGGCGGTACGGGCGCTGTCGCTCATACGCATCCTGGACGTGCGGCAGGGCGACGGCACCTACGTCACCAGCCTGGATCCGCAGCTGCTGCTGGAGGCGCTGAGCTTCGTGGTGGACTTCCACCGCGACGACACGGTGCTGGAGTTCCTGGCCGTACGCCGCATCCTGGAGCCCGCGGCCACGGCGATGGCGGCGGCCCGCATCACCGAGGCGGAGCTGGACGCGCTGACGGCCCAGCTGGACGCGCTGGGCCCGGAGCCCTCGGTGGAGGAGCTGGTCGCCACGGACCTCGAGTTCCACCGGGGCATCGTGCGGTCCGCGGGGAATTCGGTGCTGTGCTCGTTGCTGGACGGGCTGTCGGGGCCGACGACGCGGGCGAGGGTGTGGCGGGGCCTGACGCAGGAGGACGCGGTGAGCCGGACGCTGCATGAGCACAGGGCGATCTTGTCGGCGCTGCGGGATGGGGACGGGGAGGCGGCGAGGTCGTGGGCGACGGTGCATATCGCGAGCGTGGAGCAGTGGCTCCGCGCGTCGCTTTAGCGGTACGCGTCCGGCCCTTGTCGGGGGCGCTGCCCCCGAACCCGCCCCCTACGCCCTGGCGGGCGTAGGGGGACCCCCAGCTCCTCAATCGCCGGAGGGGCTTAAAACCTCGGGGCTCCGCCCCCAGACCCCCGCGCCTCAAACGCCGGCGAGGCTGGTTTTTGCCGGCGAGGCTTAGGCTGCCGGTGGCCCGGCAATTCCAGCCCGTCCGGCGATTGAAGACTTGGGGGTACCTCCCACGCCGCTAGGCGTAGGGGGAGGGTCTGGGGGCGGAGCCCCCAGTTACGGGAAAGGGCGGGGTGGGGAAAGGCCCGCCGCAGGCGCCACCCGCACCACCGCAACCCGCACCGCACCCCGCACGCCCGCCCGCCCCCCTCAGTCCTGCTTCTCCCCACTCGCGAACCGCGAAATAACCAGCGCCACAATAATGATCGCTCCGTTCAGGAACTGGTTCCACAACGCCGGCACCCCACCCAGCGTCATCACATTCACCACCAGCTGCAGCGTCAGCACCCCCGTCAGCGCCCCGAACAGCGTCCCCCTGCCCCCCTTCAGGCTGATCCCCCCGATCACCGCCGCCGCGAACACCTGGAAGATCCAGCCGTTCCCCTGCGTCGATGCCACCGACCCGTAGTGCCCCGTGTACAGAATCCCCGCGAACGCCGCCAGCAGGCCCCCGATCGCCAGCACGATCCACGTGATCCGGTCCACCCGGATGCCCGCCGCCCGTGCCGCCTCCGGGTTGCCGCCGATCGCGTACAGCGCCCGCCCGTGCCGCAGGTACGCCAGCGCCGCGCCGCCCAGCGCGAAGAGCGCCAGACAGATCCACACCGCCGCGGGCGCGCCGAGCCAGTCCGTTTTGCCCAAGTAGCGGAAGGACTCCGGGACATCGGTGATCGACTTGCCCTCGGTGATCCCGATATGCAGGCCGCGCAGCATCGTGAGCATGCCCAGCGTCGCGATGAAGCCGTTGACCCGCAGTTTCAGCATCAGAAAGCCGTTGATCCCACCGATCGCCAGGCCAACGAGCAGGCAGATGGGGATCGCCATCCAGCCGGGCAGCAGCTCCAGGCCCGCGAAACGCCCGCCCTCCGTCGGCAGGACGAGCCACATCGCGATGACCGGCGCGATGCCGATCGTCGACTCCAGTGACAGGTCCATCCGGCCGCAGATCAGAATCAGCGCCTGGCCGAGCACCAGCAGGCTGAGCTCGGAGGACTGCTGGACCACGCTGATTAGGTTGCTGGACGTAAGAAACACCGGCGAGACGATGAAGCCGATCACCATCAGCACCAGAATCACCGGCACCAGCGAGAAGTCGCTCCACCGGATCAGCTTCAGCCTGCTGCCGCGCAGGCCCGTGTCCTTCAGATCGTCGGCCGTCAGCGGCCGCAGTGTCCCGGTCATTCCTGCTCCCCCACACCTTCCATGGCGGCGACCAGTTCGCGGTCGGTCCACCCGCTGCCGAACGTCGCGACCACCCGCCCGTGGAACAGCGCGAGCACCCGGTCGCACACCCGCAGGTCGTCCAGTTCGTCCGAGATGATCACGGCGGCGCTGCCCTCGTCCGCCACCCGTCGTACGACACCGAGCAGCGCGTCCTTGGACTTCACATCCACGCCCGCCGTGGGCCGGACCGCGACCAGCGCGCTCGGTTTGCGGGCCAGGGCTCGGGCGACCACGACCTTCTGCTGATTGCCGCCCGAGAGGCCGGAGACCAGTTGCTCCGGGCCCTGCGTCTTGATGTCCAGTGAGGAAATCACGGACTGGGCGAATTCCCTTATACGAGACGGCAGTACGGTCCCCCAGGGGCCGAGCTGGTCGGTGACCGTGAGCGTGGCGTTCTCGGCGACGCTGCGGCCGGTGACCAGGCCCTGGCGGTGGCGGTCCTCCGGGATGTAGCCGATCCCCGCGTCGAGCGCGTGCGGGACGCTGCCGGGTTTCACCACCGTGCCCCGTACGGTGATCCGGCCCGCGCTCGCCTTGCGCATGCCGACCAGGGTCTCGCCGAGCGCGGTGTTGCCGCTGGCCGCGGCCCCGGCCAGGCCCAGCACCTCGCCGGGGCGTACCTCGAGGTCGAGCGGCTCGAACTCGCCCGCCACGGTGAGGCCTTCCGTACGCAGCACGGGTGCCTCCTCACGGACCGCACCACCCGCCGCATGCCAGGAAAAGGCAGCGCTCGTGGACTCACCGGTCATCGCCGCGACCAGGTCGTCCTTGGACAGCTCCGCGACCGGCGCGGTGACCACATGGCGGGCGTCGCGGTAGACGGTGACCGCGGTGCACAGCTCGTACACCTCCTGCAGATGGTGCGAGATGAACAGGAACGCCACTCCCTGGCTCTGCAGTTCGCGCAGTTTGGTGAACAGCCGCTCGATGCCGCGCGCGTCGAGCTGGGCGGTCGGCTCGTCCAGGATGATCAGCCGCGCCCCGAACGAGAGCGCTCGCGCGATCTCGACGAACTGCCGCTGCTCGACCGCGAGGTCCTTCGCGCGGGCGGTGGGGTCGACGCTCACTCCGTACCCGGCGAGCAGTTCCTCGGCGCGCGTGCGCAACTGCCGCCAGCTGATGAAGCGGCTGCCTTCCTCGAAACGGTTCAGGAAGAGGTTCTCGGCGACGGTCAGATCGGGGACGACCATCGACTTCTGGTAGACGCAGGCGACCTTGGACTGCCAGGCGGCCGTGTCCCCGAAGGCGGGGGCGGGTTCGCCGCTGAAGGTGACGGTGCCCCCGTCCGGTTTGTGCAGCCCGGTGAGGACGCTGACAAGGGTGGACTTGCCCGCGCCGTTGCGCCCGACGAGTGCGTGCGATTCGCCGGGCGCGACGGTGAGGCGTACGCCGTCCAGCGCCAGGGTCGGCCCGAAGCGTTTGACGATGCCTTCCGCGTGTACGGCGGCGGGCGCGGGTACTGACGCCGTTCCCATGGCTACTTCTCCAGCTGATTGGCCCACAGCTTGGGGTCGTCCACATTGTCCTTGGTCACCAGCGGCGCGGGCAGCTGATCCTCGAACCCATTCGGGATCTTGATGATGGTGGACTCGTGGTCGGTCGGACCGGCCTTGGGCGTCTTGCCGTCCAGCGCCTGCTTGGCCCAGTACAGCGCGTACTTGGCGTACAGGTCGGCGGGCTGGGAGACGGTGGCGTCGATCTTCCCGGCCTTGATGGCTTCGAGTTCCTCGGGGATGCCGTCGTTGGAGATGATCGTGATGTGGCCCGGGGCGCCGGGGGCCTTCAGCAGCTTCTTCTGCTCCAGCAGGGCGAGGGTGGGCTGCAGGAAGGCGCCGCCGGCCTGCATATAGATGCCGTTGAGGTCGGGGTGGGCGGCCAGTGTGGACTGGAGTTTGGCGGAGGCGACATCGCCCTTCCAGTCGGTGGCGAGCTCAAAGATCCTGATGCCGGGGAAGTTCTTGGTCATACAGGACTTGAAGGCCTCGGAGCGGTCGCGGCCGTTGATGGAGGCCAGGTCGCCCTGGAACTCCGCGACCTTGCCCTTGCCCTTGAGCTGCCGGCCCAGGAACTGGCAGGCCTTCTCGCCGTACGCCCGGTTGTCGGCCCGGACCACCATGTAGACGTTGCCCTTGTCGGGCCGGGTGTCGACGCTGACGACCGGGATCTTCTTCTCCTCCAGGGTCCGCAGCGACTCGGCTACCGCCCCGGTGTCCTGCGGGGCCATGATGACGGCCTTGGCGCCCTGGTCGGTGAAGGTCTGGACGTTGGCGACGAGCTTGCCGATGTCGTTCTGGGAGTTGGTCAGGGACAGCGCGTCGACGTCGCCGCTCTTGACGCCCTTCTCTATGTACTGCTGGTAGGAGTTCCAGAAGTCGGTGTCGCTGCGCGGCAGATCGATGCCGACCTTGCCCTGGTCGGCGGCGGACCCGCTGCCCGACTCGCGGTTGCAGCCCGCGAGCGCGGTCACGGCCAGAAGCACTGTGCACGCCGCCGCGGCACTTGTCGTACGCACTCTCATGGTCCCGTCCTTCATGGTGTCGGCTCGGCTCAGCGGGAACTCAGTGGGAACTCAGTTCGTGGGGCGCAGGCGCAGTCCCTGCATTCCGCCGTCGACCGCGAGCGCCGTGCCCGTGACGGCCGCCGCGGCGGGACTGGCGAGGTAGACGACGGCAGCGGCCACCTCGTCCGCCGTGACCAGCCGTCCCGTTGGCTGGCGGGCTTCGAGGGCCGCGCGTTCGGCGGCGGGGTCGTCCGCCTGGTCGAGCAGGCGGCCGATCCACGGGGTGTCGGCGGTGCCGGGGTTGACGCAGTTGACGCGGATTCCCTCGCGTACGTGGTCGGCGGCCATGGCGAGGGTGAGGGAGAGGACCGCGCCTTTGCTGGCGCTGTACAGGGCGCGCTGGGGCAGGCCGGCGGTGGCGGCGATGGAGCAGGTCTGGGTGATGGAGACCTGGCCGGGGCGCTCGGTGGCCGCGCGGCGCAGATGCGGCAGGGCGTGCCGGGCGACGCGCACCATGCCCAGCACATTGATGTCGAGGACGCGCTGCCACTCTTCGTCGGGGTTGTCGGCGACGGTGCCGATGGCGCCGATGCCCGCGTTGGAGACGACGGTGTGCAGTCCGCCGAACTCGTTCGCCGCTCGGTCGACCGCCGCGCGTACCGCCGCGTCGTCGGTGACGTCGGCTTTGAGGGCGAGTACGCCGTCGGGCGCGCCCGCGGTCTCCAGGTCGAGTACGGCGACCCGCGCGCCGCGGCTGAGCAGGAGCGTCGCGACGGCGGCGCCGATGCCGGAGGCGCCACCGGTCACCAGGGCGGACAGCCCATCGAAGTCCCTGAGGTCCCTCGTGGTTCCCGTCATGATGTGGCGGCCTCCTCGGTGGTACGGCGGGCCTGCCAGACGGGCCCGTGCGGGTAGACGTGGGACGCGATCGACTCGGGAAGCATGCGGGCGGAGAAGCCCGGCGCGCGCGGCGCGACATAGCGCCCGTACTCGATCTCGACCGGGTCGCTGAAGTGCTCGTGGAGGTGGTCGACGTACTCGATGACCCGCCCCTCCCAACTGCCGGAGACTGCGACGTAGTCGAACATGGCCAGGTGCTGTACGAGCTCGCACAGTCCTACCCCGCCCGCGTGCGGACAGACCGGGACGCCGTATTTGGCGGCGAGCAGCAGGATCGCGAGGTTCTCGTTGACGCCGGCGACGCGCGCGGCGTCGATCTGGACGAAGTCGACGGCCCCGGCCTGGAGCAGTTGCTTGAACACGACGCGGTTGGCGGCATGCTCGCCGGTGGCGACCTTGACGGGCTGTCCGGCGCGGACGGCGGCGTGGCCGAGGATGTCGTCGGGGCTGGTCGGCTCCTCGATCCAGTGCGGTTCGTACGGGGCCAGTGCCGTCATCCAGCGCAGCGCGTCGGGCACGTCCCAGCGCTGGTTGGCGTCCACGGCGATACGGATCGAAGGGCCGACGGCGGCGCGCGCCAGCTTCATCCGGCGCAGATCGTCGTCCATGTCGGCGCCGACCTTGAGTTTGATCTGGGTGAAGCCTTCGGCGACGGCCTCCTTGGCCAGCCTGACGAGTTTCTCGTCGGAGTAGCCGAGCCAGCCGGGCGAGGTGGTGTACGCGGGGTAGCCCCGCTCGCGCAGGTTCGCGGCCCGCTCGGCCCTGCCGGGTTCGGCGGTACGCAGGATGGCCAGGGCCTCTTCGGGGGTGAGCGCGTCCGTCAGATAGCGGAAGTCGACGAGCGAGACGAGCTCTTCGGGGGTCATGGCGGCGAGGAACTCCCACACCGGCTGCCCGGCGCGCTTCGCCGCCAGGTCCCAGGCGGCGTTGATGACCGCGCCCGCCGCCATGTGGATGACGCCCTTCTCCGGGCCGAGCCAGCGCAGCTGCGAGTCATGCGTCAGGTCGAGGTGGAGCGCGGCGAGGTCGGCGGCGGTACGGGGCGCGGGGCGTCCGATCACATAGGGGCGCAGCGCCTCGATGGCGGCGGCGGTGACATCGTTGCCTCGGCCGATGGTGAAGCAGAAGCCGTGCCCCTCGGCCCCGTCGGCCGCGCGCAACACCACATAGGCGGCCGAGTAGTCCGGGTCGGGGTTCATGGCGTCCGAGCCGTCGAGCTGTTCCGAGGTGGGAAACCGGACATCATGGACCTCGAACTCGGTCACCGTCTGACTCATGCACGCACCCCCGGCAGAAGACATCGGACCTCTTAGTCATCCGATGTATTCCGCATGTATAGCGCCGCACACGCGGAAAGGTCCAGGGCCCGGACGAAAAAAATCCCCACAGCTCGGGTCTATCGCCGATTGGGTGGGTTCGCTGTCCGACGTATGCCCGATAGCGCGGAAGTTCACCCGGGCATGCGAGGGGGCTGCGGAGAGACACCGGGTAAGCCGTAAGGTTGGGGCGTACGAAAGGGAACTTCGGAAGGAGGCACTGGGTGATCGAGCTCGAGGCCGTACCCGAGCTGATCGACCCGGTCATGGTGGCCGCGTTCGAGGGCTGGAACGACGCCGGCGACGCCGCCTCCACCGCGGTCGCTCACCTGGACCGGGAATGGAAGGGCGAGGTGTTCGCGGCGCTCGACGCCGAGGACTACTACGACTTCCAGGTCAACCGGCCCACGGTGTGGCTGGACGGCGGGGTACGGAAGATCACGTGGCCCACGACCCGGCTCTCCGTGGTCCGCGTCGGCGGCGACAAGCCGCGCGATCTGGTGCTGGTCCGCGGCATAGAGCCGTCCATGCGCTGGCGCTCGTTCTGCAACGAGATCCTCGGCTTCGCCCATGAACTGGGCGTCGAGATGGTGGTGATCCTGGGCGCGCTGCTCGGCGACACTCCGCACACCAGGCCGGTGCCGGTCAGCGGGATCACGTCGGATCCGGATCTGGCCAGGACGATGGATCTGGAGGAGACGCGGTACGAGGGGCCCACGGGCATCGTCGGCATCCTCCAGGAGGCGTGCACCCATGCGGGTGTGCCCGCGGTGAGTCTGTGGGCCGCGGTGCCGCACTATGTGTCGCAGCCGCCCAACCCCAAGGCGACGCTGGCGCTGCTCAACCGCCTCGAGGATCTGATCGGGCTGCGCATTCCCCTGGGCGAACTGGCGGAAGACGCGCGGGCGTGGCAGCTGGGTGTCGACCAACTGGCCGCCGAGGACAGCGAGGTGGCGGAGTACGTCCAGACGCTGGAGGAGGCGCGGGACACGGCGGAGCTGCCGGAGGCGTCGGGCGAGGCGATCGCGCGCGAATTCGAACGGTATCTGCGGCGGCGCGACGGCGGTCCGCATGCGACCGACGGGAGCGAGGGCAGCGGCACGTATCTGCGCGACACGTCGAGCGGGCGGCCGCGGCCGCCGTTGCCGCCGCGCACGGAGCCGGAGACTGGGACCGATGCCGGGACCGACGATGAGGACGATTCATCGGAGGAGTGACGTACGAGGGTATGAAGTCGGGGCGGCACCCTCAGGGGCGCCGCCCCGACTTCGTTGGTTGGTTGGGTCGTTAATGGGTTACAGCGCTACGCCCAGCAGTGCGTCGACGGCGCGGGACACCAGGCCGGGCGCGCCCTCGTCCGTACCGCCGGCGGTCTGCTGGCGTACGGCCCAGCGGTCCACGGCGGCGAGCGCGGCGGGGGCGTCGAGGTCGTTCGCGAGAGCGCCGCGGATCTCCTCCACCAGGGCGTCGGCTGACGGCCCGTCGGGCCGCGAGACGGCCGCGCGCCAGCGCCCGAGCCGCTCCACCGCCTCTTCGAGCACGGCGTCGGTCCACTCCCAGTCGGCCCGGTAGTGGTGCGAGAGCAGCGCGAGCCGGATCGCGGCGGGGTCGACCCCGTCACGGCGCAGCGCCGACACGAAGACCAGGTTGCCCTTGGACTTGGACATCTTCTCGCCGTCGAGCGCGACCATGCCCGCGTGGACGTAGGCCTTGGCGAAGGGGTGCTCGCCGGTGAGCGCCTGGGCGTGCGAGGCGCCCATCTCGTGGTGCGGGAAGATGAGATCGGAGCCGCCGCCCTGTACGTCGAACCCCATCCCCAGGTGGTCCAGGGCGATGGCCACGCACTCGATGTGCCAGCCGGGCCGGCCACGGCCGAGGGTGGCGCCGTCCCAGCTGGGCTCGCCCTCACGGGCGGCCTGCCAGAGCATCGGGTCGAGGGGGTTCTTCTTGCCGGGGCGGTCGGGGTCGCCGCCGCGCTCGGCGGACAGGGCGCGCATCACCTCGGTGGTGTAGTTGGACACCTCCCCGAAGTGCGGGTCTGCTTCCACGGAGAAGTAGACGTCGCCTTCGAGCTCGTAGGCGGCTCCGGCGTCCCGGAGCCGCTCGACGAGCGGCACGATGCCGGGTATCGCCTCGACGGCGCCGATGTAGTGCTGCGGCGGAAGCATCCGCAGAGCGGTCATGTCCTCGCGGAAGAGAGCGGTCTCCCGCTCGGCGAGTTCGGTCCAGTCGTGCCCGTCGCGGATGGCCCGTTCGAGGAGGGGATCGTCGACGTCGGTGACGTTCTGGACGTAGTGAATCTGCCGCTTCGTGTCGAGCCACACGCGCTGTACGAGGTCGAACGCGTTGTAGGTCGCCGCGTGACCGATGTGGGTCGCGTCGTACGGCGTGATGCCGCAGACATAGATACGGGCGACGGGACCGGGGTCGAGGGTCACAGGACGACCGGTCGCGGTGTCGTGGATCTGGAGGTCGCGGCCCTTGCCAGGCAGGGCGGGGACCTCAGAAGCGGGCCAGGCATGCATGTCATGAGCCTAACCGGATGGATGTTCCACATACGAACCGGATGACGCGCTTGGCTGGTTCGCCGGTCCGGGACCACGGGTAACGCCTGCGGCTGGGGCAGGCTGGGGCCTCGTGCGGACTGCCACCGCCCGGGGCCCTTGGCGGCGCCTGTCCGCCCGCAGGCGGGCCCTGCGGGCGTCTCCCTGCCCTGGGCCCGGGCGGGACATCAGCCGGCCGCGCACCGGGCTTCGCCGGCAGGCAGACGCCTCCACGGGGCTACGGGCTCGCGCAGGGCGGAGCACCTGCGCTGCGGAGCCGAACGCCCCTCGGCGAACGGGAACTCACGCACCGCGAAGCCGACGCACCCACGGGGCGCGGGGCGTCAGTCCCCGAGTTCCCCTACCCGTGGCCCGGGGGCGGGACCCAACACGCCGTGGGGCCCAACATCACGCAACCCGCGCCGGACACAGGCGCCGCGAAGCCTGCGCACCCACGGGGCGCGCACGGCCGGGTCCCGTCCGTCTGGCGGGCGGGGCCCGGACACCGCCTGTCCGCCCGCAGGCAGGCCCTGGGACGGACGGTGCGACACCGCCAGGACATCCTCGCGCCGAGGGCCGAACATCCCTCGGCGAACGGAAACTCACGCGCCACGAAGCCGGCGCCCCCACGGGGCGCGGGCCCAGCACGCCCCGAAACCTGAGCACTGGAGCCCGGGGGCATCACGCCCCCTAGGTCCCGGGCACGCGGACCCCCCGCCACCCCGACGCACCCCAGCCGACCCGGGGCCGTCACCCCGAGGCCCGCGCCAGGTGTACCCCCGTCACCCCGCAAATCCGCGCGCCACCCCACGGACGCGGGGCGTCAACCTGGGGCCGAGGCCCCGGGACCGGGGCTTATACCGGTGGCCAGGGAATCGACGGCCACTCCCCCGACGGCACCGGATACCGACCCGACTCCAGCAGGGCCTTCACCCTCCCCCGTACCGCCTCCACCTCCGCCAGCGTCAGCAGTTCCCCCAGTCGGGTGGCCAGCGGGCCGCCGGCCACCAGCGATGCCGTCAGCGCCGTCAGTGCCTCCGTCGCCTCCCCCGGCAGCCGCTCCCCCGCCCAGCCCCACAGCAGCGTCCTCAGCTTGTCCGCCACGTTGAACGTGACCCCGTGGTCGATCGCGTACAGCCGGCCCGCCGCCGTCGGCAGCAGATGCCCGCCCTTGCGGTCGCCGTTGTTGATCACCGCGTCCAGTACCGCCAGCCGCCGCAGCCGCTCGTCGTCCGCGTGGACCAGCAGCGCCGTGCGGCCCTCTCCCACTTCCGCGAAGCCGATCGCCTTCCACCCCTCCTCCGGCTCCTCCGTCTCCACAAGAGCCAGCAGCGACGCCTCCGGGTCCGTCTCGATCCAGAGCTGGACCATGCCCTCGCCGTACGGGCCGTCCCGCAGCACCGTGGGCGGCACCAGGCCCCACCCCAGCGCCTCGGACAGCTCGTACGCCGCCACCTCGCGCTGCGCGAGCGTCCCGTCCGGGAAGTCCCACAGCGGTCGCTCCCCCGCGACCGGCTTGTAGACGCAGTGGACCTCTTCGCCCTCGTACGAGGCGGAGCAGTACAGCACCGCGTTGGACGCCTCGCGAATCCGTCCGCGCACGGCGAGTTGGCCCTCCGTCAGCACCAGCAGAGGGTCGACCGGGGCCGCCGCGCTCACGCGCCCCGGCGGTATCCGTTCTGGCGCGGGCATACATGTCCTTCCGGATCGAGCGGCAGGCTGCACAGCGGGCACGGTGGCCGGCCGGCGTTCACCACGTCCAGCGCGCGTTTGGCGAAGGCCCTTGCCTGCGCTCCGCTCAGCCGTACGCGCAGCATCGGCGGACCGTTCTCCTCGTCCTGGAGCAGCCTCTCCTCGGCCTCCGCGAGGTCCTCCTCGGACTCCGCCTCCAGCTCCACGAGCGCCTGCGCCTCGACGATCATGCGCTGTTCCTCGCCGTCCCAGGCCAGCGCCATCGTCCCGACCCGGAACTCCTCCTCGACCGGCGCGTCGAGCGGCGCGGTGTCCACCACGTCGCCGGGCGCCACGGCCGGCACCGGCGCGTTGCCCCCGGTACGGCGTACTACCTCGTCCAGCAGCTCGTCAATCCGCTCGGCAAGCGCTGCCACCTGGGTCTTCTCCAGCGCGACGCTGGTGACCCGCCCCGCCGCCGAGGCCTGCAGGAAGAACGTACGGCGCCCAGGCAGCCCGACCGTACCGGCCACGAAGCGGTCCGGTGGATCGTAGAGGAACACCTGACGGGGCACGTTTCTGTCTCCCTTGAGATTACGGACGTGGTCGTGCGGGTGTACGGGTTTTTCGGCCCGTCCACCCTACTGCGCGGAGCGATCACGGAGCGATCACGGAACGATCAGGAAGCGCCCGCGCCGCCCCCGACCACCGCGGCCCCGACCACTCCGGTCCCGGCCGCCCCCGCCTCCGCCGCCCCGGCCCCGCCGCTCTCACGCGGCGCCAGCGAGCCGAAGTCCCCGGTGTCACCGAGGCGCAGCAGAAACGGGCGGGTACGGGTGTAACGGATCACGGTCACCGAGCACGGGTCCACGTGGATCCGCTGGAAGAGATCGAGGTGCATGCCAAGTGCGTCCGCCACCAGGGATTTGATGATGTCTCCGTGCGAGCACATCACATACACCGCGTCCTCGCCGTGCGCCGCGTCGATGCGCTCGTTCCAGTCGCGTACGGCGTCGACGGCCCGCGCCTGCATCGCCCGCATCGACTCCCCGCCGGGGAACGCCGCCGCGGACGGATGCCTCTGCACCACCTCCATCAGCGGCTCATCGGCGAGCTCCGCGAGCTTGCGCCCCGACCAGTCGCCGTAGTGGCACTCGCCGATGCGCTCGTCGGTCCGCAGCTCAAGCTCCGGCCGCGCGTCCAGCAGCGGCCGCATGGTCTGCAGACAGCGCTCCAGCGGGCTGGTGACGGCGGCGGCGATCCGCACCGCGGCAAGCCGCTCCGGCAGCCCGGCGGCCTGCGCCGTGCCGCGTTCGTCCAGGGAGACGCCCGGCGTCCAGCCTGCGAGCACCCCCGCGGTATTGGCGGTGGAACGTCCGTGCCGTACGAGGATCAGCGTGGCCATGACGATCAGCCTAAGCGGCCCGGGGGGCGGGGGGTGCGCCCGGGCCACGGGCAGGGAAGAATGCGCGCCGTGATCGTGGACTGTGCCATTTACCAAGACGGGCGCCGCACCGACGGCCCCGCCGATTTCTCCGATGCCCTGGACGAGGCCCGGGCGAACGGTGACGCGTTTCTCTGGATCGGATTGCACGAGCCGACGAAGGCGGAGTTCGACCTTGTCACGAGCGAGTTCGGGCTGCATCCGCTGGCCGTGGAGGACGCGCTCACCGCGCATCAGCGCCCCAAGCTGGAGGTGTACGACGACTCGCTGTTCGCGGTCCTCAAGCCGGTTGTCTACGAACCGGAATCGGACACCGTCACCACCGGCGAGCTGATGGTCTTCATCGGCGACTCGTTCGTCGTCACGGTCCGGCACGGGGAGGGCGCGCCACTGCGCGCCGTACGCGGACGGCTGGAGGCCGAGCACGAGGTGCTCAAGCACGGGCCCACGGCGGTGCTGTACGCGATCAGCGACGCGGTCGTGGACCACTACATCGATGTCGCCGCGGAGCTCCAGGTGGACCTGGAGGAGCTGGAGGCCGAGGTCTTCGCACCCGGCGGCGGCGACGCGAACAACACCGCGGCGCGGATCTACACCTTCAAGCGGCAGGTGCTGGAGTTCCGCCGCGCCGCCGGGCCGCTGTCGGCTCCGATGGAGCGGCTCGCCGGCAACGGCGTGCCGTTCGTGCATGAGCACTCGCAGCCGTTCTTCCGGGACGTCAGCGACCATCTGGCGCGTGCGAACGAGCAGGCGGAGGGGCTGGACCGGCTGCTGTCGGACATCCTGTCGGCGCACCTCGCGCAGATGGGCGTGCGGCAGAACAACGACATGCGGAAGATCTCGGCATGGGCGGCCATGGCGGCGGTCCCGACGATGCTCGCGGGAATCTACGGCATGAACTTCGAGCACATGCCGGAGTTGGGGTGGACGTGGGCGTATCCGGCTCTGCTGGCGCTGATGGCCTCCGCCGTCTTCGGGCTCTTCCGGCTGTTCAAGCGCCGCGGCTGGCTCTGATCACCCGAATCAGAACGCGGGTGCTTCGGTGACCGGCCCGTCGAGGGCGCCCCGGCGCTCCGGCATCCGCAGGCTGACCATCCGGTGCCAGCCGCCGAACCGCTCGTACGCGTACATGGCGTGGATACCGGCGGCCAGCGCCGCGGACTTGGCCTTGGGCCAGTGCAACAGCCGCCCCATGTGGGCCATCACGGCGAGGCTCACATCGCGGTAGACCTTGATCTCGGCGAGCGCGCTCTCGCGCAGGACCCGCTGGATCGTACGGCCGTGTCCCTCGGCGGCCAGCCGGAGCAGCTCCTCGTGGCAGTACGCCAGGTGGTTGTCCTCGTCGTCGCAGATCATGGTGATGGCCCTGCCGATCTCCGGGTGGTCGCCGAAGTACTTCACGAGCATGTCCATCTGGCCTGCGGCCCGCTGTTCGGTGACCCTGCTGTGCGAGAGGTAGACGACGATGTCCTCTTCGCTCAGCGGCTCGTCGCGGCGCAGCTTCTCGTGGGCGAGGCCGATGCCCTGTCGCTCCAGCAGCATCGTGTAGTCGGTGTCGGGCGGGACGTCGACCGGTGCGAGTCCGCGCTTCTTGAGCAGGGCGTTGAAGAGCCGGCCGTGTTTGTCCTCGTCCGCGCCGTGCCGGGTGATCTTCGGGGCGAGGTCGCGCATGCTCTCGGGCACGAGAGCGGCGATACGGGCGTTCTCCCAGCCCCCCTGGGCCTCACCGCTGGCCGCGATGGAGCAGAAGAGCTGGAAGGAACCGTCGTCGTCAAGGATTTCCTGGAAGAGACTACGAGCCGAGAGCATCACTGCCACCTCCGTGAGAGCGTCGCAAAGAAATAGTCAATTCCGGCGCGGCGTTGGAGGCAACCTGTATGCGGCAAATCTCCGCCGAATGGGGGACGGCGGAGGCGGTGTCGGAGCCGGTGGCGGTGTCGGCGGCGGTGGCTACGCGAGCCCGGCACGCTCCAGCGCCTCGGTGCCCGTACGCAGCGCCGCGAGCCGCTCGTCGAGCGTGAAGCCCGCCGGGGCAAGCGTGAGGGTGGTGACACCGGCCACCGCGTACGCCCGCATCCGCTCGGCGATCCGCTCCACCGATCCCAGCAGCGTGGTCTGGTCGATCAGCTGCTGCGGGACGGCGGCAGCCGCACCCTGCTTGTCGCCGGAGAGGTACTTCTCCTGGATCTCGGCGGCTTCCTTCTCGTAACCCATGCGCTGCGCCAGCTGGTTGTAGAAGTTCTGCTTGGGGCTGCCCATGCCGCCGACGTACAGCGCGGTGTACGGACGGAACGTGTCGGCCAGCCGCCGCACCTCGTCCTCGCTGTCCCCGCCGACCGCCAGCGGTAGAGTCGGACAGACGTCGAACCCCTCCATCGTCTTTCCGGCCTTCTCACGGCCCGCCCGCAGATACTTGATCGCGGTGTCCTCGATGTGGTCGGCGGACGGGAAGATCAGCAGGGCGCCGTCGGCGATCTCGCCGGTCTGCTCAAGGTTCTTCGGGCCGATCGCGGCGATGTAGAGCGGGATGTGCTCGCGCTCCGGGTGGACGGTGAGCTTGATCGGCTTGCCGGGGCCGCCCGGCAGCGGGAGGGTCCAGTGCTCGCCTTCGTAACTGAGGCGCTCGCGCGACATCGCCTTGCGGACGATCTCCACGTACTCACGGGTGCGGGAGAGCGGCTTGTCGAACGCGACGCCGTACCAGCCCTCGGAGACCTGCGGGCCCGAGACGCCGAGGCCGAGCCGGAAGCGTCCGCCGGAGAGCGAGTCGAGGGTGGCGGCGGTCATCGCGGTCATGGCGGGCTGGCGGGCCGGGATCTGCATGATCGCGGAGCCGACGTCGATACGTTCGGTGTGGGCCGCGATCCAGGCGAGCACGGTGGGGGCGTCGGATCCGTACGCCTCGGCGGCCCAGCAGACGTCGTAGCCGAGGGCGTCGGCCTCCTTCGCGACGGCGAGATTGTCGCTGTCCATCCCCGCGCCCCAGTAGCCGAGGTTGATACCGAGCCGCATAACCGCTCCCTCTTACTGATCAGTAACGTCACTGTTCCGGGGAGCCTAGCGCGCGTTCGTACGTCGCGTCAGGGGCAGGTTGCCCACTGGCCTGCTCAGGGTCGGCCCCTGGCCAGTAATCTCAGCCACCATGGAGCAGAGGCATCTCGGCCGTACCGGCCTGCGCGTGTCCCGGATCGGGCTCGGCACCCTGACCTGGGGGCGGGACACCGATGAGCACGACGCCGCCGACCAGTTGAAGGCGTTCTGGGAGGCGGGCGGGACACTCGTCGACACCGCTGACGTGTACGGGGGCGGGGATGCCGAATATCTGCTGGGACAGCTGACCGAGCGCCTCGTACCGCGGCGCGATCTCGTCATCGCGACGAAAGCGGGCAGCGTGCCCGATCCGGACCGGCGCTTCAACGGCTCGCGGGGGCATCTGCTCGCGGCGCTGGACGACTCGCTGGAGCGGCTCGGCACGGACTACGTGGATCTGTGGCAGGTACACGCCTTCGATACGCGGACCCCGCTGGAGGAGACGCTGCAGGCGCTGGACCTCGCGGTCAGCAGCGGGCGGGCGCGGTACGCGGGGGTGTCGAACTTCTGCGGCTGGCAGCTGGCGAAGGCCGCGACCTGGCAGCTCGCGTCGCCCGGGGTGCGGACGCGGCTGGCCAGTACGCAGATGGAGTACTCGCTGTTGCAGCGGGGAGTGGAGCGGGAGGTGCTGCCGGCCGCGCTCGACCTGGGGGTCGGGCTGCTGCCGTCGTCGCCTCTGGGGCGCGGAGTGCTCACGGGGAAGTACCGGCATGCGACTCCGGCGGATTCGCGGGGCGCTTCGGAGCAGTGGGCGCCGTTCGTGGAGCCGTATCTGGACGAGGCCGCGAGCCGGATCGTGGACGCGGTGGCGACGGCGGCGGACGGGCTCGCCACAACACCGCTCCAGGTGGCGCTGGCGTGGGTGCGGGACCGGCCCGGGGTGGTGGCCCCGATCGTCGGCGCGCGCAATGCGCAGCAGCTCACGGCAGCATTGTCAGTGGAAACCCTTACTCTTCCTGACGAGATCTGCCAGGCGCTCGACGATGTGTCGGCGCCCGTGCACCGCTATCCCGACCAGGACTGGAGCACGCTGTGACTGTCCCTTCCGGACCTCCGGCCGAGGACCGCGCCGTCGACGTCGACGTCGACGTCGACGCGGCGGACGAGGCTGTCGTCGCCACTGAGGCCGAGGCTGAAGCTGAGACCGCGGCTGAAGCTGAGACCGCGGAGGGTGCAAAGGGCGAGAAGGCCCCCGTACTGTCCGAAGCCGAGACCGAGCTTGCCGCGCAGCGCGAGTTGCAGGCCCGGATCGAGCAGCGGAAGGCAGAGAAGGCCGGGCCCATCGACAGCGGCACCAAGCTGAGCGGGACGGCCGCCGATCTACTCGCGGCAGTACGGGCGGTGGAGGGCGGCGAGAAGCCCGCCGCGTTCTTCGACTCCGCCTCCCCTTCGGGGTCCTCCACCACGCCGGGCCCCCGACGCCCCGCTCCCCCGGCCACCGAGCCCGTACGACACCGGCTCGCGCCCCCCGACCAGGCACCGGCGACGCCGCCCGGAGCGACCGTACAAGCCGTACAGACAGTGCTCGCCAAGGGTGGCGCACCCGAAGGGCTCGCGGCGCAGGTCGCGGCCGTGCTCGGGCAGCAGGCGGCGGAGCTGCTGCGCGAGGACCCCTGGCAGCTGCTGTCCGTGCCCGGAGTCCGGCCGGAGCAGGCCGACGGCTTCGCGCGGGCACTGCTCGGCGCGGAGTGCGGTCCGGGTGACGAGCGCCGGGCGGCGGCGCTGGTGAGCTGGCAGCTGGAGCGCGCGGCGCTCCAGGGCCATACGGCGCTGGAGTCCTCGGCCGTGCGCGCGGCGCTGACCGAGCACTCCGTGCCCGATCCGGACGAGGCGCTGCAACAGGCCATCGCCGAGGGCGCGGTGCTGGTGTTCCAGGACGGCGTCGAGGAAGAGCTCGCGGAGGACCTCGCGGAGGAGGAGGAGGAAGGCGCCGGGCAGCAGGCGGCGGTGCCCGTGCTGCTGGGGCTCGACCGGTACGCACTGGCCGAGGAGAGCCTCGCCGACGGCTTGGCGCGGCTGGCCAAGTCCGGCGCGGACCCCAGGTGGGAGGCAGCGGCGGAGACGACGCGGCCCGCCGAGCTCGCCCATGCCCTCGCGGCGAGCGGCCTGGTCGTGCACACGGGCGGCGAGGCGGCCCGCGCCGAGCCGGTCACCCTGGCCGAGGCCGCCGGTGCGCTCGGCCTGCGCGTGGTCGTCGCGGTCCACAGCGAGAACGGCAGGCGGCGGCTTGGGCACGACGCGGTCACCGTCTCCGGGCTGCTCTCCGGCGCCGAGGGGCCCGGCAGGGACGCGGACGGAGCGTTCGCGCTCGACCTTCTGGTGGTGCTCGACGCGCCTCAGCTGGACGTGGAGACCGCCGCGATGCTGGTGGAGTCGATGCCGGACAGCAGCCGCCTGGTGCTCAGCGGCGACCCCGGTGTGCTGAGCTCGGCGGGCGCGGGCCGGGTGTTCGCCGATGTGCTGGCCGCGCGGGTGTGCCCGCAGCTCGCCTCCCGTACGCCGGATCCCGGCCCCATCGGGGAGCTGGTCTCGGGCATCGGCGTCGGCGAGCTGAACCAGGTGGACGCGCCAGGCAAGGAAGTCGTCATCATCCCGGTGCGCGACGCGGGCGAGGCGGTCCACCGTACGGTGCAGCTCGTCGCGGACTCGGTGCCGCGGGCGATCGGGGTGCAGCCGGAGCAGACCCAGGTGATCGCCGTGGGGCACGGCGGCTCCGCGGGCACCCGCGCGCTCAACGCCGCGCTCAAGCAGCGGCTGAACCCCGGCCCCGGCCGGTTCGGCGGCTTCGACCCGGGCGACCGTGCCGCCTACACACCGGCCCTCGGCCGGACACTGCCGGGCACAGTCGTCTCGGCGGACGCGGAGGGCCTGCACCTCGACTGTGAGGGCACGCCCGTCGTCGTACCGAAGGAGCGGGTCGAGTCGGCCGTACGGCACGGCTGGGCGCTCACGGCGCACCAGGCGGCGGGGATGCGGTGGCCCGCGGCGGTCGTGGTGCTGCCGGGGGACGCGGTGCGGGGGCTGAGCCGCCCGTGGGTGTACACGGCGTTCAGCCGCGGGGAGCGCCATCTGTCCGTGGTGCACGGCGCGGACCAGGCGCTGCCTCGCGCGGTGGCCGAGGTCGTCTCGCAGGACCGGACCACGCGGCTACGGACACTGCTCGAAGGGCTGCTCGCCCCGACTCCGTAAGGATCGGTAAGGAGATCGGTAAAGATCGGTAAAACAGCCCGGGTTCCCGCCTCATGATCGAGGCGGAAACCCGGCCGCGTCCGTCCGGTGTGGTGTCAGTGGTGTCAGGACTCCACTTCGTCGAGGTCGTCCAGCTCCTCGGTGAGCTCGTCCTCGTCCTCGTCGAAGACCGAGCTGACGTCGAAGCGGCAGACGACCCGCTGCGGATCGGCCTGGTCGAAGGGAGTGGACAGCCACTCACCCGGTTCGGGAAGCTCGTCGGCGGCCGACACCCACAGCGTGGAATCGCCCTCCTCCAGGCCGAACTCCTTGTGCCGGGAAGCGATCTCATCGGGTTCGTACTCGCCGAAGAGCACCCCGAGCGCCGCGTGCACGCTCGCGCCGACCACCGGCCCGTTCGCCGGGCGGTCGTCGTCGGGGTCCAGGTCGGCGATGCGCTGTGCCTGTGCGAGCAGCCTCTGGGGCTCCACCACCGCGTAATCCCGACGGATCAGCACGCTGAGCGCGTTCGGCTCCTCGGGCCCCGCATAGGGCGGAAGCGAATCGTCCGCTCCCGGGATCTCGAAGGGAGTCACCTCGTCGTAGCGGTCGTAGAGCCGCTCGTCGTACGCCTCCGCCGCCGAGGCGAGAGCGTTGAACGCGTCATAAACGGCCGGGTCGTCCTCGCCCGAGCGGTGTTCGACCGCCTCAAGGTGACGGTCCAGTGCGGCTTTGACTGCCTCGGCGGCGGCACGTACCTCGGCAGCGGTGGGCTGCGCAGCATCAGACATAGTGCAGACGCTATCCGTACCTGGCCTCTGCCCGCACAATAGATGCGATGCCGGAATACGAATTTGTCGACCTGTACGTGGCACGCGGGGTCTCCCG
The DNA here is from genome assembly GCF_044548015.1 of Streptomyces sp. NPDC052236. Classification (NCBI taxonomy): domain Bacteria; kingdom Bacillati; phylum Actinomycetota; class Actinomycetes; order Kitasatosporales; family Streptomycetaceae; genus Streptomyces; species Streptomyces sp. NPDC052236. The sequence goes on from NZ_JBIUBL010000003.1 coordinate 296,724, forward strand.
CAAGGAGGCGACCCGCCTGCTGACCGACCACGCCGAGTACGGACACTGGGAGTTGGAGCGGCTGAGTATGCACCGGGACGGCAGCCGAAGAGTGCGGCTGCGCCGGCGCATCATCCGTCAGGTGCGCGCCACCTGGTGAGCGGGTGAGCAAGGCGGAGCGGGCCCCGCACAGACGGGACCCGCTCCGTTTCGTACTCATATGACTGCTCAGCGTGATCGCTTGGTGCGGACACGACCGCGCGATTGCCGCGATTGCCGCGATTACCGCAGTTACCGCGATTGCGCGGAGGAGCGGGCCCGGCGGTACACCACCGCTCCCGCCAGCAGCATCCCGGCGCCGGCCGTGGCCAGCAGGTCGACCGAGCCGACACCGGTCTGCGCGAGCTCGTCGGTGCCCCTGGACGGGATGACGGTCTGCGCGCCCGGGGTGTTCGGCAGTTCGCGTGGGGAGACCGTCTCCTTCCCGTGGGGCTTGGCGTGCTTGCCATGTTTGGCGTGCTTGCCGTGCTTGCCGGGCCCTTCGGGATCCCGGGGCTCGCCCCGGTCGCCCCGGTCGCCGGAATCCGCGGAGCCGTCGTTGGGCCGGTCCGGCTTCTCGGGCTGGGTGACGACACCCGAGTCGTCGCGGCAGTTGTTGCCGAAGGCGGGGTTGCCGAGTCCGCCGATGGTGACGCTGTTCCCGCAGGCGTTCACGGGGACCTCGACGGGTGCCTGGACGTTGTTGCCGGAGCCGACGCCAGGAGAGTTACTGGTCCGTCCATCGGCCTGGGACCCACCGCCCTGCTCACCGGTATCCGACCCGCTGCCACAGTTGTTGCCGGTGGTCGGATTGAGCAGTCCGACGACGTTCACGGTGTTCCCGCACGCGTTCACGGGGACATGCACGGGAGCCTGGACCGAATTTCCGGCCACGACGCCCGGCGAATCCGACGCGAACCCGTTCGCCCCGGCGTCCGCGTGCGCGTAACCACCGCCGAGGGCAAGTACGCCGCCCGCAGCCGCCATGGTGATCAGGCCCTTGCGAGTGACCTGTCGCATAGGTTGATTCCCTGCCTTCCAGCTGAGAAATTCCGGGCGTCAATGAGGCCCGGGAGAGGAATGCCCGACAGCCCCGGAGCGCGTGGCGCGCGCTCCGGGGCCTACGGGCTCAGACCCTTATGGATGTGAGCCTCAACGTCAGTCGGCGACGCAGGTGTTGCCGAAGGCAGGGTTCAGCAGCGCGATGATGTCGACCGTGTTGCCGCAGACCTGGACCGGCACATGGACCGGCACCGTGACGGCGTTACCCGAGATGACGCCGGGGGAGCCGACAGCAGCAGCGTGCCCCCCAGCGTCGGCCACGGCCACGCCCGCGCCTGCGAGCATCAGACCGCCGGTGGCAGCCGCAGCAGCGACAACCTTCTTGATCATTATTCCTCCTCGTTGGCAATGCGATCCCAGCCGCGGACCGCATCACCTGTAACGAGGGGGAGCCAAAGGGGCTACGAGCCCCTGACCCCTTTCACTCTTCTCAGTCAGGTGTTGCACACGCTGGCGATTATTGGAGTGTCGTTTCATCTGCTTTCGTGCTGGTCGGCGCTGATCAGCACTCGTCGAGGAATCGGTCCAGCACCCGCACGCCGAACTTCAGGCCGTCGACCGGCACGCGCTCGTCCACCCCGTGGAACATGCCCGCGAAGTCCAGCTCCGGCGGCAGCTTCAGCGGCGCGAAGCCGAAGCAGCGGATGCCCAGGTCGTCGAAGGACTTGGCGTCGGTGCCGCCGGAGAGCATGTACGGCACGGCCCGGGCGATCGGGTCCTCGGCCCGCAGCGCGACCTGCATCGCGTCGACCAGGTCCCCGTCGAAGCTGGTCTCCAGGGCCTTGTCGCTGTGTACGTCCTCCCGCTTGACCCGCGGGCCGAGCAGCCGGTCGAGGTCGGCCAGGAACTCCTCCTCGTGCCCCGGCAGGAAACGCCCGTCGACATGGGCGATGGCCTGCCCGGGGATGACGTTCACCTTGTAGCCGGCGCCGAGCATGGTGGGCGCGGCTGAGTTGCGCAGGGTCGCGCCGATCATCTTCGCGATGCCGCCGAGTTTGGCGAGCGTCGCCTCCATGTCCTCGGGGTCGAGCGGTGTGCCGAGCGCGTCCGAGAGCTCGTCCAGGAAGGACCGTACGGTCTTGGTCGTACGGACAGGCCAGGTGTGGCGGCCGAGCCGCCCTACGGCCTCGCAGAGCTCGGTGATGGCGTTGTCGTTGTTGGTCATCGACCCGTGCCCGGCGGTGCCGTCGACGGTGAGGCGCATCCAGTGCATGCCCTTCTCCGCCGTCTCGACGAGATAGAGCCGCAGTTTCTCGTTGACGGTGAAGGAGAAACCGCCGACCTCGCCGATCGCCTCCGTCACGCCCTCGAAGAGACCCGGGTGCTTGTCGACCAGGTACTTCGCCCCGTACTTCCCGCCGGCCTCCTCGTCGGCGAGGAAGGCGAGCACGATGTCGCGCGGGGGCTTGCGCCCGCTGCGCATCCGGTCCCGTACGACCGCGAGGGTCATCGCGTCCATGTCCTTCATGTCGACCGCGCCGCGGCCCCAGACACAGCCGTCGGCGACCTCGCCGGAGAAGGGGTGGTGCGTCCAGTCGTCGGCGTTCGCCGGTACGACGTCGGTATGGCCGTGGATGAGCAGCGCGGGCCTGGAGGGGTCCTCGCCCTCGATGCGGGCCACCGTGGAGGCGCGGCCCGGGTGGGACTCGAAGATCTGCGGTTCGAGCCCGACCTCGGCGAGCTTCTCCGCGATGTACTCGGCGGCGCCGCGCTCCCCCGGACCCGAGTGGTCGCCGTAGTTGCTCGTGTCGATCCGGATCAGCTCACGGCAGAGGTCGACAACCTCCTCCTCACCCGAGACGGGCTTGCCCCTTCCACCTCTGTTCGACTCGCTCACGCTGATTCCTCCCACTGTCGCCGCTGGTCGTTGCCGGTCCATCCTCCCGCGATCGGACCCGCTGCCCAAGGGCGGCCGTCCATCGCGGTGGGGCCGTCACCCGGATTGGGGCGTGATCGGGCACAGCCGAATGTTTGCTATGGTTTTCCACGTCGGAACGGCCCAGGGCCGCGAGACAAACACCTTGTCCGGGTGGCGGAATGGCAGACGCGCTAGCTTGAGGTGCTAGTGCCCTTTATCGGGCGTGGGGGTTCAAGTCCCCCCTCGGACACTTCTCATAACCCCAACTTGTGCGGGTCGAGGCGAGCCTCGGCCCGCACAAGCTGTTTTCCGGGCTCGTAGATCGGCTTGAGTCCCAGGTCCGGATGCTCGGCTCGCTCGCCGAGGCCGAGGCCGATGACGCTGTCCAGGAAGCCCGGCTGCGCCTCAGACGGTCGGACGCCACCAAGCCGGCGCCAACCCGCTGAACAGTCCCAGCCAAATCCTCTGCCGATGCTGGGTGCACGCAGCATCGGCAAAGAAACGTCGTCATGACGGTGCCGAGGGGACCATCCGGAAGATCCCCTTCCAGGTTGCGGGAGTGCACGCATTCCGTCGAATACCGGGGAGTGGCTGGTCTGGATGGAGATACGGCAGCCTCACCCCCTTATCCCGATGACGGAACGCCAGCGCGGGTTTGTCGAGTTTCGGTGGCAACGGCTCGGTCTCGGTTGCCGTTCTCTGCGGCTCGGCGGCAAGCGGCCGGGGCTGTCCAAGACCACCTGATGCTCGCCTCTGGGCTGTTACCTCTGGAAGGACGAACATGGGAGCAATCGAGGTTCCGGTTCTGATCGTGGGCGGCGGCGGATGCGGCCTGTCCGCCTCCAATTTCTTGTCCGACCACGGCGTCGGCCACCTGCTGGTAGAACGGCACGCGGACACGTCGAAAGTGCCGAAGGCGCACTACCTCAACCAGCGCACGATGGAGATCTTCCGCCAGCACGGGCTTGACGGGGCGGTGGCCGAGCAGGCGGCGCCGCTGGAGAAGTTCGGGAAGGTGCTCTGGAAGACCTCGCTCACCGGCGACGGACCGCTGGATGCGCGGGTGATCCACGAGATGGACGCTTTCGGCGGCGGTGCGCTGCGCGAGACGTACGCAGCGGCCGGACCCATCCTGCCCACCAAGCTGCCGCAGCTCCGGCTGGAGCCGATCCTGCGCCGTCACGCCGAGCAGCGCAATCCCGGGCGCATCCTGTTCGGCCACGAACTGGCCGCTTTCTCCGACGACGGTGACCGCGTCATCGCCGAGGTCCGCGACACCGAGACCGGGGAGATCACCACGGTCGCAGCGCGATACCTCGTCGCAGCCGATGGCGGCCGCACGATCGGTGCCGCTCTCGGCGTGGAGATGCAGGGCGTGCCTGGGATGGTCGACGTCACGACCGCGTACTTCTCCGCCGACCTGTCGGCGTGGTGGCACGACGGAACGATCATGACGTGGTTCGTCAACCCATACCGCCCGGACCTTTCCAGCACCCTGCTTGAGATGGGACCCACTTGGGGAAAAGCCTGCGAGGAATGGGGCCTGCATTTCGTCGCAGGCGACGCGGACCGCTCCGACGAGCAGGCGGTCGTCTCCAGGATTCGTGAGGTCCTCGGCCTGCCCGGCTTGGACCTGACCCTGCACAAGGTGACGCAGTGGACCGTGGAGGGTGTGCTCGCCGAGCGCTACCGGGCAGGACGGGTGCTGCTCGTCGGCGACGCCGCGCACCGCCAGCCGCCCACCACGGGGCTCGGTCTGAACGGTGGGATCCAGGATGTGCACAACCTCGCGTGGAAGCTGGCCGCGGTGCTCACCGGTCGCGCGCACGACAGCCTGCTCGACACATACGAGGCGGAGCGGCGGCCCCTGGGCAAGAACAACGTCGACTGGGGACTGTCCACGTGGTTCCACCACAGGGTGATGACCGAGGCCGCCATCGGCCTCGGCCAGCACATCCCGCCGCAGCGCCGGGCGTCGGCGTTTTCCGCGTACTTCGACCCGTCTCCGGTCGGCGCGGCCGTGCGGGCGCGGGCGGCGGAGATCTTCCGCACCCACCGCGCCGAATGCCAGGCGCACGACTTGGAGATCGGCTTCGCCTACGAGGAGGGCGCGGTCATCCCTGACGGCAGCGAGCCGCCAACCCGCGCGCCCATGGGCAACGTGTATCACCCCACGACCCGCCCTGGGCACCTGCTGCCACACGCTTGGATCGAACGCGACGGGCACCGCCTGTCAACCCACGACCTGACCGGCGCCGCGACCGGCTTCGCGCTGCTCACCGGCCCGGCAGGGACGCCGTGGTGCGAGGCGGCCGCGGAGGTCGCGGAGAAGTTCTCGATCCCGATCACCGCGGCCCGCATCGGGAATGGCGCGGAATGCGCCGACGTCGACGGCAGCTGGGCGGCCGTCCGGGAGATAAGCGACGAGGGCGCCGTCCTGGTGCGCCCGGACAACCACGTGGCATGGCGCAGCATGAGCGGCAGCGAGGATCCAGCGGGCGCTCTGAGAAATGCCATCTCCCTCGTCCTTGACCAGGATGCCGCTTTCAGCAGCTAGATCCGCGGGGCTCGTCCGGCCAGTCCGGCTCGGACGGTCCGTCACATTCCAACCGCCGTGCTTGTCATATGAGTGACGACTCACGTCCGTTCGATGCGACAAGGAGATGATCGTGGCAGCACGGAGCGCAACCCCGACGGCCGGGCCGGACCCGGGGGCGGCCGGTGCGGCGGGCGGGGACCCGAAGCGGTGGCTGATCCTCGCCGTCATCTGCGTCGCCCAGCTCATGGTGGTCCTCGACGTGACCGTGATGAACCTCGCGCTGCCGCCGGCGCAGGAGGATCTGGGATTCACGAACGCCGACAGGCAGTGGATCATGACGGCATACATGCTGTCCTTCGGGAGCCTGTTGCTGTTCTGCGGGCGGCTGGCCGACCTGTTCGGCCATAAGGTGACCTTCCTCGTCGGGCTGGCCGGCTTCGCGGCCGCCTCCGCTGTCGCCGGCGCCGCGACCAGCTTCGAGATGCTGGTCGCGGCGCGCGCCGGTCAGGGAGTCTTCGCCGCGCTGCTGGCGCCGGCCGCCCTGGCCCTGCTGGCCACGACGTTCACCGACCCGAAGGAACTGGGCAAGGCTTTCGGCGCCTTCGGCGCGGTCGCGGCCAGCGGCGCGGGCCTGGGGCTGGTCATCGGCGGTGCGCTGACCTCCGGCCTGTCCTGGCGGTGGTGCATGTACATCAACCTGGTCTTCGCCGGAATCGCGATGCTCGGAGCCGCGCTGCCGATGGGCAAACGGCCCAGGACGCCGGGCGCCCGGCTGGACATCCCGGGCGTGGTGGCGGTGTCGGGCGGGATGTTCTGCCTCGTCTACGGCTTCTCCAACGCCGCGACGCACAGCTGGGACACGCCCTCGACGTGGGGCTTCCTCGCCGTCGGCGGCGCGCTGCTGATCGTTTTCGCCTTCTGGCAGACGCGCGCCGCGCAGCCGCTGCTGCCGCCCCGGATCGTACTCAACCGCAACCGCGGCGGCGCTTACCTCAGCATGCTGATCCTCGGGGCCGCCATGTTGGGCCTCTTCCTGTTCGTCATCTACTACATGCAGACCACCCTGGAATACTCGGCGATCACCTCGGGCGTCGCCCTGCTGCCGATGGTGGTGCTCACCGCCGTAGGGGCCAACGTGGGCAACATCGTGCTGATGCCGCGGTTCGGCCCCAAGCCGCTGGCCTTCGCCGGCCTGGCGCTCGGCTCGGCCGGCACGGCCTGGCTGACCGGGATCGGCGCGGATTCCAGCTACGCGGCGGCCCTGCTCGGGCCGACCATGGTCATCGGTGCCGGCATGGGCCTCGTCTTCGCCTCGGCGCTCCAAAGCGCCACCTCCGGCGTGGGACCACAGGACGCGGGGATCGCCTCGGCAAGTCTCCAAATAGGTCAGCAGCTTGGCGGCGCGATCGGCACCGCGCTGCTCAACACGATCGCGACCGGTGCCACCACCAGCTACCTGGACGACCACGTACAGGGGCAGCCGACACGGTCGCAGCTCAACCTCGCGGCGATCGACGGCTACACCACGGCGTTCTGGTGGTGCAGCGGCATCTTCGCGGTCGGTGCCGTCATCTGCACCGCGCTGCTGCGCCGCGGCCCGCTGCCCCCGCGCGAAGGCGCCTGGGGCAAGGAGCCGTCCAAGGAGGCCGAAGCCGCGCGATCCTGACGCGCGTCCTACCAGGCCCGCCGGTCACCAGCACGTACCGCCGCGGACGACACCGTCGTCCGCGGCGCGGGTGAGCCCCGCAGCGGCCCGGGAAGCCGGCCGGCGGGATGCCGAGCCCGCCGGGCCGGCCGCGGCCCGGCACCATCGGCTGGACCGCCCGGGATGTCCACCGCCGCACCTGTGCCGAGTCGGCCTCCGGCAGCGCGTCGCCGACGCCCCGCGCACGGTGCTGATCACTGTCCTGACGAGGGCCCGCCAAGTCGGCGCCAACCAGCCGAACAGTCCCAGTCAAGGCATGTAGCCAATCCTCAGGTGCCTGGAGCAGTGCGGCGTGCGCCTGTCGCAACCGTGAGGGGCCGTTCCAGAACACATTCAGCCAACCCGGAGGAGAAAGTCGAAGATGCGACGTCTCAAAAGGAGTCGGATGTTGCTCGCCATCGCGGCGGTGACAGCGCTCGTCGGCGTGGGTGCCGGACCGTCAGGGCCGGTGGCCGAGGCAGCCACTCACTCGGGCACTCTCACCAGCGACGCACCGGTCACCCTCGTGGCGGGCGGGCTGCACTCACCGCGGGGCCTGGTCTGGGGACCCCAGGGCCACCTGCTGGTCTCCGAGGCGGGGACCCCCAACCAGCTGTGCGACAACGCTGACCCGTTTGCGATGAAGTGCTTCGGCCTCACCGGGTCGATCGCGGACATTTCTTCCGGCACGCCGAAGCGGATCGTCGAGGGACTGGCGTCAAACGTCAACAACGCCGAGGTAGTCGGGCCCAACTCCCTGTCATATGTCAATGGCAAGCTGTACGCGCTGGAGGCGGGAGTAACGTATGCCGTCCCGTCGTGGCTGCCCAAGGACCTGCAGAAGACGCTGAAGAAGCAGTACGGTGCGCTGCTCGACGTCACCGACGGGTCCCCCTCGGTGGTCGCGAACCCCGGTAAGGCCGACTACCAGTGGATGAAGGACAACCCGGACCTCACGTCCGATGAGCCCACCGCCAATCCCTACGGGCTGACGCCGAAGCCGGGCGGCGGCTTCTACTACGTGGACGCGGCTTCGAACACGCTGGGTTCGATCGACAAGCGGGGCAACGTCGACGTACTCACCTGGTTCCCCCGCAGCCCCGCCGGCACGGACTCCGTGCCCACCTGCCTCGACATGGGCCCGGACGGCGCGGTGTACGTCGGCGAGCTCACCGGAAACGGCAACTCGGGTACGGCGGCCAACGTGTACCGGTACGAGCCCTGGAGCGGCGAACTCAAGGTCTGGGAGAAGGGCTTCAGCGCCATCACCGGCTGCGGCTTCGGTGCCAACGGTGACTTCTACGTGACCGAGTTCTCCACCTCCGGCTTCCTCCCGGACGGCGACCCCGAGGGTGTGGTCATCCAGATCAGCAAGGACCGCACACGCACCGTCCTGGGAGCCGGAAAGCTGTTCGCGCCCCAGGGCTTCCTGGCGGGTCCCGACGGCTCCATCTACGTGACCAGCAACACCGTTTGGTGGCCCGCCGGCACCACCAACCGATGGGATGCCGGAGAGGTAGTCAAGATCGGCTGAGCCCGTCCGGTGATCCCGTCGCGGAGAGGGAGTCGTTGACCGCGGAACCGGTCGACGCCTCCCTTGCCGCGGCGGCCGTCGCCGGCCGCGCGCTCATGTTCGCGCAGAGAGCACAAGGAAGAGTTTTCACGCACCAGAAGCTCACCGAACTACAGGAGGAGAGAGTCGAAGATGCGACGTCTCAGAAGGAGTCGGATGTTGCTCGCCATCGCGGCGGTGACAGCGCTCGTCGGCGTAGGTGCCGGACCGTCAGGGCCGGTGGCCGAGGCGGCCCCTCAGTCAGGCACTCTCACCAGCAGCTCACCGGTCACCGTCGTGGCGAGTGGGCTGAATTCACCGCGGAGCCTGACCTGGGGACCGCGCGGCCGCCTGCTGGTCGCCGAGACGGGGAGCCCCCCGGTGACCGCCCCCTCGGTGTGCAACTTCTACTCCGAGGAAATCACGCTTGACATGAAGTGCTTCGGCAAGACCGGGTCGATCTCGGACGTTTCTTCCGGCACGCCGAAGCGGATCGTCAAGGGGCTGCCGTCAGCCCTCAACCTGCAGGACATGATCGGGCCCAACAGCGTGTCGTATGTCGACGGCAAGCTGTACGTGCTGCAGGCGGGGGCACCGCAGGCTGTCCCGTCGTGGCTGCCCAAGGACCTGAAGAGGACGCTGAAGAAGCAGCTCGGGGCGCTGCTCGACGTCACCGACGGGTCCCCCTCGGTGGTCGCGAACGCCGGTCAGGCCGACTACCAGTGGGTGCAGGACAACCCTGATGCCTCGCCCAATGACTTGGACACCGCCAATCCCTACGCGCTGACACCGAAGCCGGGCGGCGGCTTCTACTACGTGGACGCGGCTTCGAACACGCTGGGTTCGATCGATGTGCGGGGCAAGCGGGGCAAAGCCCGCGTGCTCACCAGCTTCCCCGTCACCTCGGGCGGCAAGGACTCCGTGCCCACCTGCCTCGACATGGGCCCGGACGGTGCGGTGTACGTCGGCGAGCTCACGGGACACGGCAGCTCGGCCACTGAGGCCGACGTGTACCGGTACGAGCCCTGGAGTGGCCGCCTGGCGGTCTGGGAGAAGGGCTTCAGCGCCATCACCGGCTGCGGCTTCGGTGCCAACGGTGACTTCTACGTGACCGAACTCGACACCACCGGCTTCCTGCCGACCGGCGACCCCGAGGGTGTGGTCATCCAGATCGGCAAGGACCGCACACGCACCGTCCTGGGAGCGGGGAAGCTGTTCGCGCCCCATGGCTTCCTGGCGGGTCCCGACGGCTCCATCTACGTGGCCAACGAGTCGATTTGGTGGCCGCCCGGCACCACTGGCCGATGGGATGAGGGAGAGGTCGTCAAGATCGGCTGAGCCTGTCCGGTCATCCTGTCGCGGGCTGCGGCCATACTGCTCCGGCCCAGCCCGCGACGGGGGACCGCACGATTCCTCCGGCTGTGTTCATGGCCGGAGGATGAACGTGCGCATCGGCCCGGACGGCGCGGTGTACGTCAGCGAGCTCAGGGGACACGGCAACTCGGGTACGGCGGCAAACCTGCTTCGAATGCCGGAGAGGTCATCAAGATCGGCTCGGCCGAGCAGCTCACCGCCGCCGGTGTCGTGGCCGCCCGGCTGGTACAGGCGCTGGAGGCGGACGTCCACATACGAGTACCCGGCGGTGAACGCCGAGTAGGCCCCTACCGCGAGATGGGTGGCAGCACCCCGCCCACGCCGAGGCCGACGTGGGAACGTGCCGCAGGTTTCCCCTCTACCGGAGCCCGGCTGCCGGCACTGGCCCAACTCGCGGGTGCCAAGGCCGCGAAGTCGGTCAGCGAGCAGCGGGTGCCGCGCGAGATTCTCGGCCATGCGCCCGCCGGCGGCAGCGATGACAACTGACCCGGGCCTGCTGCGGCCAGTCGGCGCAGCAGGCCCGGGTGAGCAAGATGTCCCGCGGAGCTTCCAGGGCCTCAGCCCCGGGCCAAGCCGTCGCGCAGCGCCCCGGCCACCAGGACTATGCGCTTGGCCTGCACCGCCGCGGCCGCGCGGGTGACGTCACCGACGGGGTTCTTCCCCTGCGCAGTGACGTGGCTGGTGCCGTACGGGTTGCCGTCGGCGTACTTGGCAGGATCGGTGTAGCCGGGGGCCACCACGATCCCGCCGATGTGATGGACGGTGTTGTACAGCGCCAGCAGCGTGGATTCCTGCCCGCCATGCGTCGAGGAGCTGGCGGTGAAGCCGCTGAATGCCTTGTCCTGCAGCTCGCCCCTCAGCCCGGGGCCTGCCAGGGTCTCGATGAAGTGCTTGAGCGGCGCGGAGACGTTCCCCCACCGGGTCGGAGTGCCGAGCAGCACCGCGTCGGCCCACACCACGTCGTCCGCGACTGCCTGGGGGATGTCCTGGGTGGCGTCCAGGTTGGCCCGCCACCTGGGATTGGCCTCGTCGGGAGCGAGCTCGGCAACCTTGCGCAGCCGCACCTCGGCGCCGGCCTTCTCCGCCTCGGCGGCCAGCGTCCGGGCGAGCTCGGTGATGGTCCCGGTCGCGGAGTAATAGATGACACTGACCTTCACTGGGCCGGTCACAAGGGATTCCCTTCCATCGGTGCTTCTCGGCTGAAATTGGGAAGAGCTGTTTCATGTCGCGGGCATAAAATTATCGCTCGTACGAGTGCCAGAGGCTCAATACCTCAGGCTGCGATCGATAGAACGACAGGAGTTTGTAGTATTCCCCGGCGGGCGACGACGCGACGTAGCATATGAACTTGCGGTCGACGGCAGCGCCACTGTACGGAGCGTTTCGCGCGAGCTGCTCGATTTTGGGATCGAGCTGGCCGCCGGTAATTTCCATCGGATCCGAGGTCATTGCGCTGAAACAGATCCGCTGGATCTTCGGAGAATCCCAGTTCAGGGTGACGTAGAATCCGCCTGCTTCCTGGCCGAGCTTCAGCAACTGCTCACTCGGATCCGGCATCTCGATTTCGCGAAGAATCGCTGTGATGGTCTTCGGTTCGAGATATCCATCCGGTGTCCTGAAGTACACGTTCGTCGTTTTGTGCTCGTAGTCGATCCCGGTCAGGCACACTTTGTCGTCCACGCCGTGGCGGGCGAAGAAACTGGCATTCTCCGCCAGGGCGCGCGGCGCCGACGGGATGTCGGCCAGCTTTGACAGCTGCTGCATGTCATCCGGGGGGAAGAACTGGAAGGTCTTCGTGAAGCCGCCAATGACTCCGAAGTCAACACCGTAGTTGTCGATGGGGCAGCGTTTCGCGATTTCCGAGCTCAGGACGCCGGCGGGATGGTCCGTCTTGGCGATGAGGTCGTTCGACAGAGCGAGGGCATACGGGTCGACGCCCTTCGGAATCATCGTGAAGCGGCAGCTGAAATCTCCTGCGCGGCGTGCGCTGGTCTCTGCCCGGAAAGCAATCGCGGACTGCGGGATCACGTCCTCGTACGCGGTCAGAATAGGCCAGACCTTGTCGCGCGAGCAGGCCACATCCAGCAGCCGAGCTGATTCCTCGATGACCGAGTAAAGACCTGCCAGCTCAGTTGTCTCGGACATCCGTCCTCCAAGTGTCGATCTTGAGCGTTCTGCTCGAAATTAGGCCGTATTGCCGAAAGTAAGAGGAGTGTCACTATTCGTGTCCGCCTCCCGCTGATCTACGCACCGAGCATTGGCCACAAACCTTGACTATGGCTATTGAGCGACTTGACGCGGGCTTGGTGGATCTCGGTCCAGCTCTTCACACCCGGCGCCGTACCCCTGAGCCTCGCGGGTGCGCGGACCTGCCTGTCGAGCTGGTCGGACGGCTCAGCCTTTGGTGTTCCACCTGTCGAGGGCGGCGTAGGCGGGTTGCCATTCGTCCCAGTAGGCCACGCGTACGGGCTCGGGCAGGGTCGCGAGAAACGTGGCGGTTGTCTTTTCGTCGGCGCCGTCGAAGAGCCAGGCGGTCATGCGGGGTCCGTCGGGGCCGGTCTTGCTGGCGTGGACCTGGCCGTAGTGCTGCCACTGCTCTGGCGTCACGATCGCATCGATCAGTGACAGCGCCTCGTCCTCTTCATGCTTGAGGTGCCCGGTCAACGTGGTGGCCAGTGCCTCGGCGGCGGCCGCGACGCGTTCCGGTCCGGACTCCCGGTCGGCCAGCGCGGCGTTGATCATTTCGATGTGCGGGTCGATGGCTTCGTGTTCGGCTTCCATCGCATCCAGCAGGAGCAGGTCATCGGGCCGGTCGGCCAGGCTCTGGCGCATCACCGGCCACAGCGCTTCATCTTCGGCGCTGTGGTGGACGTGCAGGCCCTTCTTGAACATCTCCCAGCCAACGGCGGTGGCGAGGATCTGCCGGGGGTCGTCATCGGTGCGTGCGGTGATCTTGGCGATGAATTCCAGATCGCGCCGCAGCGCGTTGTGCATCGCGTACATCAACGACATATCGAGCTTGCCGCTCATGATCTCTCCCGTGTCACTGAGACGGATGCGGAGCATCCGGGTCGCGGTCCTGCGGCCTCACCCATATGACAGGCCGCGGCGCCGGAATGTGACAGATGACCGAGCCCGACTGGTCGGCGGACCACCTTCCCCCTCCGTCTGGGCAGCCCGGTTCCCGTCTCCGGCCAGCAGCAGCACCGCTCTTGACCTGGCCCCCGACCACGAGCGGGGTCGCGACCAGGTGGATCGGGCCGTGTGTGCCGGTGACCCGCAGCCTCCGGCCCACCCGGTCCCTCCCCGTTCCCCGTGTGCCGTCAGCGGTCGCGGTAGGCCACCCGCGCCGCCATCTCGCCCAGGCGCTGCTGCCAGTCGTCCGCCAGCGGCGCTGCCTCGAGCGCCGTGCGGGCGGTCGTGACGAGCTGATCGATCCGCTGCTCGATCTCCTGGCGTACGTCGGAGGCGAGCAACGCGGCGCGCAGCCCGGCCGGGTCCCAGTCGCCGCCGTTCTGGCCGTCCGCCACCAGGCGGGCCACCCGGCCGTCCCTGGTTGCCGCCAGGGCGAGCACCAGGTTCATCTTGTGCTCGCTGACATCCAGGCCGGCCGGCTTGCCGGTCGCCGCGGAATCGCCGAAGGCGTCGAGCAGGTCGTCGCGCAGCTGGAACGCCTCGCCCGCCGAGACGCCGTACGCCTCGAACGCCGTATGCAGGTCGGGCCGCCCGGCAATGGACGCACCGAGTGCGAGGGGCCGGTGGATGGTGTAGCGACCGGACTTGCAGACGGCGATCCAGCGGGCGAGGTCCGGGTCCGGCGCCGGCGCTGCGGCAAGGGCCATGTCCAGGTGCTGGCCGATGAGCATCTCGGTGCCGAGGTCTGTCCAGATCTCCATTGCCGGGCCGGGCAGCCCGCTGGTGAGCTTGTTGGCGTAACTGAACGCCAGATCGCCGGCCAGGATGGCGACGCCCTCCCCGTACCGGCGGGGCTCACCGGTCCAGCCGCGCTCCGCATGGATGCCGGCGTACTTGGCATGCACGGTCGGAACCCCACGCCGGGTGGGTGAGTTGTCCAGGATGTCGTCGTGGATGAGGGCAAAGACGTGCAGCAGTTCCAGCCCGGCGGCCGCGGCGACGACCGCGTCCTCGCTCGCCGTACCGGCCGTCGTGCCGTCGGCCGCCAGGTACCCGCTGATGCAGAACGTGGGGCGCAGCTGCTTGCCGCCCGCCGCGACGAGCTCCGCGATCGCCTCGACCGGCACCGCCGCGCGGGCGTCGACGGCCCCCCAGCGCGAGCACTCGGCGCTCAGCAGATCCTCGATGCGCGCGCCGGCCCGGGCGAGCAACTTGGCGCAGGCATCGTCGCCGGAAGCGTCGCCGGAAGCTCCGTCGCCGGTGCCGCCCCGCGCCGACCGCTCAAGCGTCGGCGGCGGTCTGAACACGACGTTCTCGTCGGCGCACACCTCGGTTTCGATGTCGGTCAACCCGAGGGTCCCGAGCCGCTCGATGACCTGCTCGACCAGCACATCCGGCACGCTCGCGCCGGCGCTCAACCCCACGGTGCGGACGTCGGTCAGCCACTCGGGGTCCAGTTGGTCCGCGTCGGGCAGCAGCCGGGCCCGGGCTCCGGCGGCCCGCGCGACGTCCACCATCCGGGCCGCGTTGGTCGAGTCGGCCGACCCGACGACGAGCACAAGGTCGCTGCGCCCGGCCATCGCCTTCACCGCGTTCTCCCGGTTCTGGCCGCCGCAGCGGATGTCCTCGTCGCCGGGGCCGGCCAGCCCGGGAAACCGCTCGCGGAGAATGGACAGAATCTCGGCCGTGTCGTCCACCGACAACGTGGCCCGAAGGGTGAGACAGGCGGCGGACGTCCCCGGCGCGAGGTCAAGCCGCCTGGCCTCGTCCGCGTTCCGCACGATGACCGTACGGTCCGGCGCCTCCCCGTAGGTGCCCTCGATCTCCTCATGATCGGCGTGTCCGACGAGGATCAGCGTCCGCTCGTCGCGGGCGCACACCGCCCCGTCCGGTATCTCGGTCTCCGAATCGACAAACCTGGCACCCCGCGCCTCAAGCTGACGAACAGTGTCCTCGTCATGCACGATCCGCTTGCGTACGTACACCGGCGCGCCATGTTTCTCGAGCGCGCGTTCCACGATTTCAACGGCCCTGAGCACACTGGCGCAGGAGCCGCGCGGCTCGGCGAGCAGGACTCGGCCTTGGACAGGCGGCATGGTTCCCCCTCAGTTCGCTTCGGATGGAGCAGCTTCGCTGCCGAGGGGGTCGATCCCCATCTCCTCGGCGATACGCATGGCCTCTTCGATCAGCGTTTCGACGATCTTCGACTCCGGCACGGTCTTGACGACCTCCCCCCTGACGAAGATCTGGCCCTTGCCGTTGCCCGATGCCACGCCCAGGTCGGCCTCGCGCGCCTCGCCCGGACCGTTGACGACGCAGCCCATGACCGCCACGCGCAGCGGCGCCGGGAAGCCGGCCAGCGCCGCATTGACCTCGTCGGCCAGCTTGTACACGTCCACTTGGGCGCGGCCGCAGGAGGGGCAGGAGACGATCTCCAGGCCCCGTTGACGCAGGTCGAGCGACTCCAGGATCTGCATGCCGACCTTGATCTCCTCCACCGGCGGCGCGGACAGCGACACCCGGATGGTGTCGCCGATGCCCTCGCTGAGCAGCGCGCCGAAGGCGACGGCGGACTTGATGGTGCCCTGGAAGGCGGGACCGGCCTCGGTGACGCCGAGGTGCAGCGGGTAGTCGCACTGGGCGGCGAGCTGACGGTACGCGGCGACCATCACGACCGGGTCGTTGTGCTTGACCGAGATCTTGATGTCCCGGAAGTCGTACTCCTCGAACAGCGAGCACTCCCACAGCGCGGACTCCACCAGCGCCTCTGGGGTGGCCTTGCCGTACTTGGCCAGCAGCCGCTTGTCCAGCGAACCGGCGTTGACGCCGATCCGGATCGGGGTGCCGGCGGCAGCGGCAGCGGCCGCGATCTCCTTGACCTGGTCGTCGAACTTCTTGATGTTGCCCGGGTTGACCCGCACCGCCGCGCAGCCTGCGTCGATCGCTGCGAAGACGTACCTGGGCTGGAAGTGGATGTCGGCGATGACCGGGATCTGCGACTTGCCCGCTATCTGAGGCAGGGCATCGGCGTCGTCCTGCGTGGGCACCGCGACCCGCACGATCTGGCAGCCGGCGGCGGTGAGTTCGGCGATCTGCTGCAGAGTGGCGTTGACGTCGGATGTCTGGGTGGTGGTCATCGACTGCACCGATATGGGGTGGTCACCCCCCACTCCCACCGATCCCACCTGCATCGGGCGAGACCGCCGCCGCTCGGCTATGGGCCGACGCGGGGACTGCGGCATCCCGAGGTCTACATTCGACACGAATGAGTCTCCTCTCAGGCATGGAGGGGGGCGGACCGGCTTTCACCGGGGGCTTCGAGGGGGCTCTGGAAGAACTGCGTGATGTCGCCGGCCAGGTCCTGGGCGGTCAGGCCGAGGTCGGCCAGGATCTCCGCTCGGCCGGCGTGCTCCAGGAACTCCTGCGGGATGCCGAAGGTTCGTACCGGTGTGGCGACGCCGGCATCGCGCAGGTTCCTGGCCACCGCGTCGCCGACGGCGCCCACGCGCCCGTTGTCTTCGACGACCGCGACCAGCCGGTGCCGGCGGGCCGCGTCGATGAGTGCGGGGTCCAGGGGTTTGACCCATCGAGGGTCGACGACGGTGACGCCGAGGCCCTGGGCCGCGATCAGGCGCCCGGCGTCCACACAGACACCGGCCATGGCCCCCACCCCGATGAGGAGGACATCCGCCTGTTCGCCGTCGACGTGGGACAGCCCTGCGACTCGCGTCAGCACGTCCATGTCGCCGAGCTTGCCGACGGCGTCGATGTCGTCGCCCACGGCTCCCTTGGGGTAACGGATCGCTGTGGGGCCGTCGTTCACATCCAGGGCTTCGCGGAGCAGCTCACGGAGCCGCGTTCCATCCCGTGGGGCCGCGATCCGCAGACCCGGTACCAGTTGCAGGATCGACAGGTCCCACATGCCGTTGTGGCTCGGCCCGTCGCTGCCCGTGATGCCCGCGCGATCGAGGACGAAGGTGACGGGCAGCCGGTGCAGCGCGACATCCATCAGGACCTGGTCGAACGCCCGGTTGAGGAAGGTGGCGTACATCGCCACTACGGGGTGCAGGCCACCCATCGCCAGTCCCGCCGCCGATGTGGTGGCGTGCTGTTCCGCGATACCGACGTCGAACACCCGGTCCGGGTAGGCGTCAAAGAAGCCGGCGAGCCCGGTCGGGTGCAGCATGGCGGCGGTCAGCGCCACGACGTCGGACCGCTCGGCTCCGATCTTCACCAGCTCCGAGCCGAACACCTTGGTCCAGGAGGTGGTTGAGGCCGCCCGCGGCTTGCCCGTCTCCGGATCGAAGGCACCGGGCCCGTGGAGGCAGTCCTCGACGTCGCTTTCGGCCGGAGGGTATCCGTAGCCCTTCTTGGTGATGCAGTGCACGATCACCGGGCGTTCGTACGCGCGAGCCGCACGGAAGGCATCCTCGAGACTGTGCACGTCGTGGCCGTCAACCGGCCCTACGTACGTGAGGCCGAGGTCCTCGAACATCGCTTGCGGGGTGACGGCGTCCTTGAGCCCCTTCTTCAGCGCGTGCAGCGCTTCGTAGACAGCAGCACCGGCCACGGGTGCCTGCGGCATCACCCGTTCGACGAAGCTCAATGCGCTCTCGTAGCCGGGATCCAGCCGGGGCGACGAGAGGTGACTGGCGAAGCCACCGATCGTGGGCGAGTAGGACCGGCCGTTGTCGTTGACGACGATCACCACCGGACGTTCCTGGCATGCCGCGATGTTGTTCAGCGCCTCCCACGCCATGCCGCCCGTCAGTGCGCCGTCTCCGACGACGGCGACTACGCATCCGTCGAGGTCGCGCAGCTGACGGGCCTTCGCGAGCCCGTCGGCGTAGGAGAGCGCGGTCGAGGCATGGGAGTTCTCGATGAGATCGTGCTCGGATTCGGCCCTGCTCGGGTATCCGGACAGGCCACCACGCTGGCGCAGCCGGTCGAATCCCGCGCGGCGCCCGGTCAGCATCTTGTGGACGTAGGCCTGGTGGCCCGTGTCGAAGAGCAGCCGGTCTCGCGGTGACTCGAATACCCGATGCAGCGCGATGGTCAGCTCGACAACTCCGAGGTTGGGCCCGATATGTCCTCCGGTCCTGGATACCGCGGTCACCAAGAAGTCACGGATTTCGGCTGCCAGGTCCGGCAGCTGCGAGGGGTCCAGCGTCCGCAGTTCTTCCGGACATTGAATCTTCTCTAGTATTCCCATGTAGGTGGACTCTTCTGTAGGACTTGTCGAGCAGGGTCGAGTCGTCGGCTACCCTCAGGCGCCGCCCCTCCCGCAACCTGGAAGCGGATCTCCCGGTGAGCCCCGTCGACTTGAGTCATGACGGCGTCCCTTTCCTGATGTTGCGTGATCCAGCATCGGCCGACGGACTTGCCTGGGACTGATGAGCGGGTTGGCGCCGGCTTGGCCCTCCACCACGAAGGTGGATACAGCTGGGTCAAGCAGGCGAGATCGTCACATCGGCGGCTTCCCGTCGGTCAGTTGCATGACAGGTGCCGGTGAGAGGATGCGACCAGATGAACGAACACGACTGGCTGGCCGAACGATTCGAATCCGATCGCCCCCGCTTGCGTGCGGCTGCGTACCGGATGCTCGGCTCACTGGACGAGGCAGACGACGCCGTCCAGGAGACCTGGATCCGGGTGAGCCGCTCGGACACCGGTGCCGTGGAGAACCTGAGCGGCTGGCTCACGACGATCGTTGCGCGGATCTCCCTGAACATGCTCCAGTCCCGCAAGTCCCGCCGCGAGGCTCTCCTGGACACGGCCGAGGCCGGCGAGCCACGCGTCGTGGACCGGACAGTCGACCCGGAGCAGGAGGCGCTGCTCGCCGATTCGGTCGGCCTCGCCCTGCTCGTCGTCCTGGACACCCTCACGCCTGCCGAGCGGCTGGCGTTCGTACTGCACGACATGTTCGCGGTCCCGTTCCAGGAGATAGCGCACATCGTGGACCGCTCCCCCGCCGCGGCCCGCCAGTTGGCCAGCCGCGCCCGCCGCCGCGTCCAGCAGGCCGGCTCGGACATGAGCCCCGAAGGCACGAAGCTCGAAGGCCTGAGCACCGAAGGCACCGGCCCTCATGGCGCCAGTGCGCACGACGACGTCACAGACACCGCCCAGACGGGCAGGGCCGACCTCGTCCACGCCTTCCTGGCCGCCTCCCGCGAGGGCAACTTCGAGGCGCTGCTGGCCATGCTCGACCCGGATATCGTGCTCCGCGCCGATCAGGCCGCCGTCCAGATGGGTGTCGCCGCCGAGATCCGCAGCGCCGACGCGGTCACCCGCGTCTTCGCGGGACGCGCCTGGGCCCCGCTCCCCGCCCTCATCAACGGGGCCGCCGGCCTGGTCTGGGCCGAAGGCGGCCAACCGCGCGTGGTGTTCCGCTTCACCATCGACGACGGCAAGATCACCGCCATCGACGTCCAGGCCGAACTGGCGGGCCTCGACATCGTTATGCGCTGAGCTTCGGCCAGTGTTCCCATGAAATGGGAACACCGGCGATCACTGACCTAATCCTTGAGAGCGTCGAACGCTTTCAACAGCTTCCGCTGGTGATCGCTTATTTGATAGTAGGACCCGAGTTTATAGTATTCCTCGCTGGGCGAAAGAGTGAGGCCGTATACGAGCGTACGCCGCTCACCGGCGTACGCGTACGGAGCATTATTCGCGTATTTCGAGAATTGCGCTATTTCCGGTTCGGTCCGAGCGGGGACTATCGTAGGATCCGTGGTTATCACGGCAAAACACATCCGCTCGATCTTCGAAGAATCCCAGCTGAGGGTGGGATAAACTGCGAACGACCTCTTTGCGAACTCCAGCCCCTGCTCATCCGGTTCTTGCAGTCCCATCTCACGAAGCATCGACAGGACGGCCTCCGGTTGGAGGGATTCAGGGGAAAGATCGCCGAAGTACAAATTCACCTGGCGGCGCTTGTAGTCGATCGAGGTCATCTGCACTTTGTCCAGGCCGTAGCGGGCGAAAAGACCGGCATTCTCAGCCACACTGCGCGGCATGGACGGGATGTCGGCAAGCTTTGACAGCCCCTGCAAGTCATCTGTAGGGAAGAACGCGTAGGTCTTTTTGAAGCCGCCAGTGATTTCGCCGTCGATGGCGTACATGTGAACGGGGCACCGCTCCTGGGTGTCCGAGAGCAAGGTGCCGACAGGATGATCCGTCTCCGCGGTGAGGCCGTTCGATCGAGCAGTGGCATACGGGTCACCGTGCCCCGAAGGCACCGAGATGCTGAAGTCAAGCTCCGTCGCGTGCCGACCGCTCGCCATGGAGAAAACAATCACGGCATCCGCGAGTACGTCCTTGTACGCGGTCAGGGTCGGCCAGATCTTGTCACGTGAGCAGGTTATATTCAGCAGCCGAGCCGCTTCCTCCATGGCCGAATATACACGTTCGACTTCACCGGATCCGGACATTGAACCCTCCACGTGTCGATCTTGAACGTCTGCACCTACAGCATTCGCCGCACGCCTTGGCCGGGACTGTGCGACTAGTTGGCGCCGGCTTGGCGGCCCCTTGTCATGAAGGGTGGCGGTCGGGCGAGGACGCCGGGGCCGCAGGCCACTTCCGCCGCTCCCGTCCCCGTCCGGAACCGACCGCCACCACCCGTGCTGTATCTGGCGGGGAGCCTGACCGGGGGTGTCAGTCCAGCGCCGGAGCCTGGTTCAGGATCTCGCGCTCAAGGTGCCGAAGCGCTGGGCTCGGGTCGATTCCCAGCTCCTCTGCCATCCGCTTCTGATTGGTCCGCAGCACCACCAGTGCGTCGGCCTGCCGCCCGGCCCGGTACAACGCCAAGCTCAACAGCTCACAGCCGTATTCGCGCAGCGGATGGGCCTGTGTGAAGGCCGCCAATTCGGCCACTGCCACCTCGTGGGCACCCACAGCTATCAGCGCCGCGCAGCGCCCCTCAACCACCGAGAGCCGCAACTCCTCCAGCCGCACCACCTCCGGCGCCACATGCGTGGCATCGGCCACCTCCGTATAGGCCTGCCCACGCCACAACGCCAGCCCCTCTTCGAACTCGCTCAGCGCCCGCTGCGGATCACGCCGATCCAGTGCCTGCCACCCGGACGTCGCGCGTTCACCGAAGCGCTGAACATCGACCTCGACAACGCGACTGTCCAGCAGGTAGCTCCGGCCGCGAGTGCGCAACACCGTCGCCGGCGTCCGTGGCGCCCGATTCGGTTCCAGCACCCTCCGCAAATTGGCTATATACGCGTGCAGCGAGGTTATCGCCGACGGCGGCGGACATCCTTTCCACAACTCCTCCAGCATCGCGTCGACCGACACCGGTTGACCAACCCGGCCGACCAACAGCGCAAGCGACGCACGCTGCTTCGGCGCTCCCAGATCTACCCGTCGGCCGGCGACCGTTGCCTCTACCGGACCCAGCACCCGGAACTCCGCCATGGGCTGTGGCGTACCCGGAATCTCCAGCGGCTGTGCCGCGGTCCATCGGCTAGGACCCGGCGGAATGCGATGTGAGGTCGCAGCAACTTGTGCGTTATTCCTGTCGCTTGTTGTATCGACACCAATATCGGAGGGCGAAGGTCTGAGGTCGAGTTCGAGAGCCTTCGCGAAATATATCTTCAATGTCTCATTTGCGCGCCGGAGCTCCCGCACTTCGTGCTCCAGTTCAGCGATGCGCCGCGCATCCCCAGTACTGCCTCCCGGCCGTTGCGCACGAACGATCTGCATCCTGCGGCTGCCGCCTGTCCCGGCGCCGACGCCGGCAACTATCGTGTCGTAGTTGGTTTCCTCGATCGTCATCTTTGAACTCCTCTGCATTTCACCGGTTTATCCAGGGCGTATCGCCTGGTGATGATCCGCTCCGGCACAGGTCTGGGCCCTGCCGCCGCCCGGCAGCCGGGCATTGTGGCCACCGGAGGCCAAGTCGACACCAAGCCGGTCGCAAGCGAGATGAGGGAAATTACGGGGCGTACACCCTGGGGTGGCAGGCGTTACAGCTGCCGCCGGCACTTCGACTGAAACAGAACACAGGAGTGCGGTAACGGCACATTGTCCAGCCCTATTGAAAAGACGAGCGGCGATCAACCGCGCCCACGATTTATGCATGGCGCACCCTGAGAGCAATGTCTTGATCGTCTCATGCGAGCTGCGCTACCAACCCGATGACGACGCCGTGCGCGACACCGGCTTAGCCGGGCGCATCGGCGCCCTATGTGAAGCGAAATTTCGCACCCCTCCTGTCGAGGACGAGTGCAAGGATCCCGGGAGGAACAGCATGAATAGCGGCCAACCAACGTCGGATCGAATCATGGGGCTCATCACTGGCTACTGGGCCACCGGCACCCTGGGCGCGGCGGCGAGCCACTCGTTGTTCACCCACCTCGAGGACGGCGCGACCTCCGCCGACCAACTGGCCGCCCGCGCCGGGATCTCGCAGCGGGGCGCGCAAACCCTCCTTGACGGTCTCGTCAGCCTCGGCTTGGTTGAGCTGCGCGACGGTCATTACCGCAACACCGCCGAAGCATCCACCTTCCTGGTGGAAGGCCGGTCCACGTGCTTGAGCGGCTTCGCCCAACTCAAGCTGGCTCACATGGAGGCCATGGCAGGCCTTCCTGATGTCGTCCGCGCCGGGGGGCCGTTGGCGGATGCGACGGTGGAGGTGGCCGACAACCCTCACTGGGAGGAGTTGGTCCAGGCCCTCGCCGCGCAGTCGGCTCCCGTGGCGGAGATCGCAGCCGACACGCTGCGGCTGGCGGATGCCGGGGAGATCTCGATCCTCGACATAGGAGGCGGATCGGGCATCTACTCGGCCGTCTGGCTCGAGCGCAACCCCGCCGCCCGCTCGACCCAGGCCGACTGGGGACCAATCAACGCGATCGCCTACCGGCTGCTCGCCGAGCGAGGGCTGGCTGACCGGTTCAGCCGTATCGACGGCGACTTCCACACCACCGACTTCGGCACCTCCGCTCACGACATCGTGGTGTACTCCCACATCGCGCACCAGGAAGGGCCGGAGGACAACGTAGCGATCTTCGCCAAGATCCGGAGCGCTCTCAAGCCCGGCGGCACACTGGTCATCTGTGACTACATCGTGGACGACGACCGCAGCGGCCCGCCCTTCCCGCTGATGTTCGCCGCGGAGATGCTGCTCAAGAGCAAGCAAGGAGGGACCTGGCGGCGCGCCGACTACCGCGCCTGGCTCGCCAAGGCGGGCTTCGACGACGTCTCGTTCCAGCCCACAGCGTCGCCGGCCGCATTGGTCTTCGCCCGGTAGCGAACTCGCGGCAGGCGACCGCCTTTGAGATGAGGGGGTGGGCTCGGCGGGCGCCTGCGCGGGAGGGTTCGCGCTGCTGCCCGCGCCTTGGCGATCAGCGGCCACAGGTCGGTGGCGAAACCCAGCCGGGCGCCGTCCGCGGCGCGCGGGTGCAGCCGGGCGACGACCTGGAGAGTGAGCAGCCGCGGCTCGATGGCCGGTAGTGCGAGCACGTCGCCGCGACGGTACGGCAGGCCGTTCGCAGCCGCGGCGTTCGCCAGTGCGCGCACTTCCCGCGTGGGCCGGGCCGGCATGTGCCCCCCCGCCGTGCCTCGGCGAGTATCTCGGCGGAGAACCGGGCGCGTACCGGGGGTGTGTCCGCGCGCGGGGCGAGGCCGGCCGCCCACTCGTACAGGGCTTGCCCGGGTCCGGTTGGTGCGGATCCACGACGTGCGCGGTCACCGCCCGATGAGCCGGGCGCGAGCGTGAAACGTGCGGGAAACCCGACGTGCTATGCGGGGTCCTTGGCGGAGTCGACCGACGACATCAGGTTCACCTTGCGAGGCCGCCAGCGATAGTACGACTGGAGTTTGTAGTATTCCTCGCCGGTCGACGTCACGGCGGCGTGGACCATCTTGGGGTCGTCAGCGCCGTACGGAACACTCCGCACGAATTGCTCGATCTTTGGGCCGAGTCGAGCGGGAAGCGCCATCGGATCCGGGGTTATGACGCTGAACGAGATCCGCTTGATCTTCGGAGAATCCCAGCTCAAGGTGGTGTAGATGCCGAACGCCTGCTCACAGAACTTCAGCATCTGCTCGCTCGGATCCGGCAGTCCGATGTCGCGGTGCATCGACAGGATGGACTTCGGCTCAAGGCATGCACCGGGCAAATCGCCGAAGTACACATTCACCGTTCTGGCGTGGTAGTCGATCCCGATCAAGCCCACTCGGTCCTCCAAGCCGTGACGGGCGAAAAAACCGGCATTCTCCTCCAGGCTACGGGGCATCGACGGGATGCCGACAAGGCTTGCCAGCTTCTGGAGGTCATCCTCCGGGAAGAACACCCAGATCTTCTTGAATCCGCCAACGACCCCGAAGTCAATGCCATAACTGTCGATGGGGCATCGTTCCTGGATGTCCGAGAGCAGGGCGCCGACGGGATGGCCGGTCTCCGTGATGAGGCCCTCCGACAGCGCGCGGGAGTATGGATCGATATCCTTGGGAAGCGAGATGCGGCAGTCGAACTCTTTTTCATGGCGCGCGTCAGTGGCCACTCTGAATGCGATCATGGCCCTCGGGACCGCATCCCCGTACGCGGTCAGGATGGGCCAGACCCTGGCCCGCGAGCAGGCTATGTCCAGCAGCCCAGCTGATTCCTCAATGGCCGAGTAAAGACTTGCCAACTCAGCATTTTCCGACATTCTTCCTCCAAGCGTAGATCTTGCCGTCCGTTTGAATCAGGAGCGGGCTGGAACAAGGCGTCTCGAAGCCGGCCTTGGCGAGCCGGGCCTGACAGTCGGCCCGTCGGCCCGTCACCACGTCCCAGGCCGTGCACTCTTGAGCAGCATTTCCGAGGCGCGGATCAGCGGGAAGGGCGGGCCGCGGGGTTGCGCTCCAGCCAGCTGGCCGAGTGGATACCCGAGCCACCGCCCACGTCGAGGATCGACGTAACCCATCGGCGGCGGCCGGGCGAAGCTGCTGAGGCCGGCCTGTCCAGCTCATCCTCGGGCAGGGCCCGGCGGTGGATGTGGCCCAGGCAGAAGAGGTTCATCTGGCGCGTGATCACCGTCATGGAATCTGGCCATCACGGCGTCACCCGGGCTGGGAAATCCACGGCCCGTCACCACGCGCAACCGCAGCGGACGATGCCGCTGCGGTATGAATGTCGCCGACATTGAGCCAAGTTGGCAAAAGGCGAACTCCGGGACGACAAGTATATATCTAGGTTCTTCGCCGCCTGATTGTCAAGACCCCGGCGTCGTCAACCCGACTGATCGCCGACACCGACGACACCGCTCCGGCCAAGGCCCTCGATGCGGCCCTCAGTCGGTGACCTTGATCTTTTTCATCGTGGGCTGGGAGATCACGCGTGCGACGCCGGGGATGCCGATGATCTTGCTGGTCTGGAAGGTCTCGTACGCGGCGTAGTCGGCGACCAGGACACGCAGGTGGTAATCGGGAGTGCCGAACAGGCGGCGGAGCTCGATGACTTCCTCGTAGGCGGCGATGGTGGTCTCCAGCCCTTCCAGGGTCTTGAGGTCGCTCACGGAGACCTCGATGGAGACCATGACCTCCAGTCCCAGCCCGGCCGCCGCGGGATTGATGCGGGCCCGGTAGCCGGTGATGACCCCGGAGTCCTCCAGCCGCTTCACCCGCCGCAGGCACGGAGGAGGCGTCAGGCCGACCCGTCTGGCCAGCTCGACATTGGTCAGCCGACCGTCCTGCTGGAGATGAAACAAGATGTCGCGATCTACCTGATCCAGTGCCCGTTCATTGCCCATACCGCGATTCTAGGGTCATATTTCGAAACCATATAAGGAGGAATTCTTCCTAGAATTGCCCCTATGGCAACCCCTCTGGCCGAAAGGCTGCGGTCCGACATGACGCGGGCGCTGAAGGACTCCGGGTCGGTCGGGCTCGGCGCCTTCCCGATGGGCGCCGCCTTCGGCGTCCTGGTCGTCCACTCCGGACTGGACTGGTGGTGGGCGAGCGTCTTCTCCAGCCTCATCTACGCCGGGTCACTGGAGTTCCTCTTCCTCGGCCTCGTCCTGGCCACCGCGCCCCTCGCCCAGATCGCCCTGACCTCGTTCCTGGTGAACTTCCGGCACGTGTTCTACGCGCTGTCCTTCCCCCTGCACCAGGTCAAGGGCCGGGCAGCGAAGACGTACAGCACCTTCGCGCTCTCCGACGAGGCGTACGCGGTCACCACAGGACCGGCGGCGCAGTCCTTCTCCGGCCGCCGCATCCTGTGGCTACAGGTGTTCATCCACCTCTACTGGGCGGGCGGCGCGACAACCGGCGCTCTGCTCGGCTCGGTCGTCCCCGCCCGGATCACCGGTCTGGACTTCGCCGTGACCGCGCTGTTCACAGTCCTGGCCATCGACGCCGTCCGGGCGCGCCGCGACATCCCCACCGCCGTCCTCGCCCTCGGCTGCGCGCTGCTCGCGCGCTTCGTCTTCCCCGGCCAACTGCTGTTGGCCGCCTTCCTGATGTTCACCACCGGCCTGATGACGCGCTACGTCGCCACACGGAAGAGAACCGCCCATGCCTGACACCGGCTATCTGCTCACCGCGGTCGCCACCGCCGTCGCGGTCACCTGGGCCCTGCGCGCCCTGCCCCTCGCCGCGCTCGCGCCGCTGCGCTCCAGCCCGCTGATCGCCTGTCTCAACGCGTCGATGCCGGTCGGCGTGATGGTCATCCTCACCGTCTACACGCTGCGCGCCTTCAGCCCGTACGTCCCCGAAACGGCATGGCCGACCGTCCTGGCTCTCGCCTTCACCGTGGCCCTGCACCTGTGGCGGCGCAACGTGACGCTGTCCATCCTCAGCGGCACGGCGGTCAACGTCGCCCTCGCCGGCGCCCTCTGAACGTTCAGAGACCGAGGGCCTGGGAGGCCAGGGCGGTTCCCCGTACCCGTGCGTCGATCTTGGCGAAGGCGAGGTCGCGCGAGGTGGAGGTGTCGTCGGCGAAGGGCGAGAATCCGCAGTCGTCGCAGGTGCCCAGCTGGTCGACCGGGATGTACCTGGCCGCGAGCAGTACCCGGTCGCGTACCTCCTCCGGCGTCTCGACGGTGGAGGAGATCGGGTCGGTCACGCCGATGAACACCCGGATGCCCGGACGCAGTTGGCCAGCGATGATACGGAGCACCTGCTCGGGCTCGGTCTCGCTGGCCAGCTGGACGTAGAAGTTTCCGACCTTCAGCTGGAAGAGCTTGGGCAGCAGACCGGCGTAGTCGACGTCGAGGCTGTGGGTGGAGTCGTGGTCCCCTCCGGGGCAGGTGTGCACTCCGAGGCGATCCCGTTCCGCCTCGCCGAACCGGCCGAGCACTTCATTGTTGAGGGCGATGAAGTCGTCGAGCAGGCCCCCGGCCGGGTCCAGCTTGAGAGACAGCCGCCCTTCGGTGAAGTCCAGCTGCACACGGTGGGCGCCCGCCTCCAGACAGCCGCGGATGTCGGCCTCGGCCTCGTCCGCGAGCTCGCGCAGGAAGGCTTCGCGGGGGTAGCCGTCGATGGGTTCGCCCGGGTAGAGCAGGCTGAGGGCGGACGGCGCGATGACCGCCTGCTTGACCGGCCGGTCGGTGTGGCGCCGGGCAGTGCGCAGGTAGGTTTCCGCACGGACCTGGTAGCGGAACGGCCCCGAGGTCAGCCGGGGCAGCTGCCGGGTGTGGCCGTCGGCGAACGGGATGACGGCGCCGTGCGGGTCGAGGGTGGCAAGCCCCGTGACGGGGTAGGTGGCGAAGCTGGGCTTGGCCTGTTCCCCGTCCACCAGGACGGGACAGCCCAGCTGTTCCAGCCTGGCCAGTGTGTCGGCCGTGGCCTGCTCCTGAAGGGTCGTCACCTCGACATCGGTCAGCCGTCCCTCGGCGTGTTCGGCGAGGGCGGTCTGCAGGGCGGGCGGCCGGGGGATGCTGCCGATCGGCTCGGTGGGGATGCTCATGAACCGGACCCTAGAAGGACCTGGCGGCGGCACAGCCCCGGGCCAGGACAGCAGGACGCGGGTGGCATTTCCGACCAGCGCAAACGCTGGTGGAGGTTCACCGAATCGGTGTGCGGGAGCACGAGCGTCGAGTTGACCGGGCGGGAGCGGCCCCGTGCCCTGCTGTGCCATACAGTCACGCCGGTGAGACGCAGACAGAAGACCCCGCCCGCGCCGCTCCCCCAGCGCGACGGAATCGACCCGGTGCGGCTGCGGCTGCCCGTCGATCCGGACGGAGTCTGGGCCACGGTGCGCGATCATCTCGTCTCGCGGTACGGCCATGCCATCGGCGCCGGGGCCGTCGACGCGATGTTCCGGGAGGGGCGCGTCGCCTCCTTGGAGGGGCCCGTGGACGCCGACGAGCCGTACACCGCGGGGCGCCATCTCTGGTTCCACCGGGACTTCGCGCCCGAGGAGCGCGTGCCCTTCGAGGTCGGGATCGTCCACCGGGACGAGCGGCTGGTGATCGCCGACAAGCCGCACTTCCTCGCCACCACCCCGCGCGGCCGGCACATCACCGAGACCGCGCTCGCCCGGCTGCGCCGCGAGCTGGCGCTGCCGGAGTTGCAGCCCGCGCACCGGCTGGACCGGCTGACGGCGGGGCTCGTGCTCTTCGTCGTACGGCCCGGGGACCGCGGCGCGTACCAGTCGCTGTTCCGGGACCGGCTGGTACGCAAGGAGTACGAGGCGGTGGCCCCGTACGACCCGGCGGTGGCGCTGCCCCGGACCGTACGCAGCCGGATCGTGAAGGAGCGCGGGGTGCCCGCCGCCCGTGAGGAGCCGGGGGAGCCGAACAGCGAGAGCAGGATCGAGCTGCTGGAGCACCGCGGCGGCCTGGGGCGGTACCGGCTGATGCCGACCACCGGGCGTACTCATCAGCTGCGGGTCCATATGAGCGGGCTGGGTCTGCCGATCCTGGACGACCCGCTCTATCCCGTCGTCCAGGCTGAAAGAGCTGAAGGGGCCGACGACTACTCGCGGCCCCTTCAGCTCCTCGCGAAGGTGTTGCGGTTCACCGATCCGGTGACAGGGGTGGCGTACCGCTTCGAGAGCCGGCTGCGGCTGGCTCAGTGGCCCCGCTGAATCCACTCCTCCAGGTGCGGCGACTCCTCGCCGATCGCGCTCGCGTCACCGTGTCCCGTACGGACGACCGTCTGCGGCGGCAGCGTGAGCAGCCGGCCCCGGATCGAGTCGATGATCGTCGGGAAGTGTGAGAAGGACCGGCCGGTGGCCCCCGGGCCGCCCCGGAACAGGGTGTCCCCGGTGAAGACCGTGGCCAGCTCGGGCGCGTAGAGGCAGACCGCGCCGGGCGCGTGCCCGGGGGTGTGCAGCACGCGCAGCCGGGTCCCGGCCACGGTCAGTTCCTGGCCGTCGGACAGTTCGCCGTCCGGGGCACGGTCGGGGTGGGTCTGCTTCCACAACGGCAGGTCGTCGGGGTGGAGCAGGATGGGCGCGCCCGTGGCGGCGGCGAGCTCCGGGGCGGCGTCGATGTGGTCGTTGTGGGCGTGGGTGCAGACGATCGCGCGCAGCGTACGGCCGCCGAGCGCGGCAAGGATCGCGGCGGCGTCATGGGCCGCGTCGATGACGATCGCCTCGCTGTCGTCGCCGACGATCCAGACGTTGTTGTCGACGTCCCAGGTCCCGCCGTCGAGCGAGAAGGTGCCGGAGGTGACGAGGTGGTCGATGCGGGCGGCGGCGGTCATCACAGCACCACCACCGAACGCAGTACGTCGCCCTCGTGCATCCGGGCGAAGGCCTTCTCGATGTCGCCGAGTCCGATGGTCTCGGTGACGAACGAGGCGAGGTCGATACGGCCCTGCTGGTGCAGGTCGATGAGCATGGGGAAGTCGCGGGACGGCAGGCAGTCCCCGTACCAGGAGGACTTGAGCGCGCCGCCGCGGCCGAAGACGTCCAGGAGCGGCAGTTCCAGCCGCATGTCGGGCGTCGGCACGCCGACGAGGACGACCGTCCCGGCCAGGTCGCGGGCGTAGAAGGCCTGTTTGTACGTCTCCGGGCGGCCGACCGCCTCGATGACGACGTCCGCGCCGAAGCCGCCGGTGAGCTCCCGGATCGCCTCGACGGGGTCGGTGGAGCGGGAGTTGACGGTGTGCGTCGCCCCCATCGTCGTCGCCGTCCGCAGCTTGCGGTCGTCGATGTCGACGGCGATGATCTTCGCCGCGCCCGCAAGACGCGCGCCGACGATCGCCGCGTCGCCCACGCCGCCGCAGCCGATGACGGCGACGGAGTCGCCGCGCCCGACCTGTCCGGTGTTGATGGCGGCGCCGATGCCCGCCATGACGCCGCAGCCCAGCAGGCCCGCGACGGCCGGGGAGACGGCAGGGTCGACCTTCGTGCACTGACCGGCCGCGACCAGGGTCTTCTCGGCGAAAGCGCCGATGCCGAGCGCCGGGGAGAGCTCGGTTCCGTCGGTCAGGGTCATCTTCTGGCGGGCGTTGTGGGTGTCGAAGCAGTACTGGGGTCGCCCACGCCGACAGGCGCGGCAGCGTCCGCAGACGGCACGCCAGTTCAGTACGACGAAGTCCCCGGGCACAACCTCGGTGACCCCCGCGCCGACCGACTCGACCACGCCCGCGGCCTCATGGCCGAGAAGGAACGGGAAGTCGTCGTTGATCCCGCCCTGCTTGTAGTGGAGATCGGTGTGGCAGACGCCGCACGCCTGCACCCTCACCACGGCCTCACCGGGCCCCGGGTCGGGGATGATGATCGTCTCAACCCTGACCTGCTTGTTCTTGCCGGGCGCGACCACGCCTTGCACCTGCTGCGACATCGAGAACCTGCCCTTCTTCGCACCTGAAGTGACACCACTATGTACCGTCACGGCGGCGCGCGCCGCCATGGCCGGTTTGCCGTGCCGATCAACGGACGTACGGGGTTTTCCGGCCAGATCACCCCGGAACTCCCTCTCCGGGTCCTTCTGGCGCTACGACCACGACCACATCGGCCACGGGCACCGGCTGATCGTGCTGACGTCACCCGGGACGGTCGGGGGCGGCGGCCACCCGGAGATCTGGGAGATGGCGGAGCTCAAGGGCGTTGACGTCCAGGTGCCGACGGAGGGCGTGATCCAGCTCCGTGGCCCGGACGGCAAGCTGCAGACCTACCGGCGTACGTCGCGCACCTTCAACGACGGGCTGGGCATCACCGTCGGCGAGGGCGACTACGAGGTGTGGTCCTTCCTGAGCCTGGGCGGTCCGACCCATCCGATGCACATCCACTTGGCGGACTTCCAGGTGGTGGCACGGGAGGCGTACCAGGTCGGCGGCTTCGACCCGGCGCTCGGCGGCACCCGTACGCCGGTGTCGTACGACCCGAACAGGAAGATCCCCCTCCCGCCGAACGAGCAGGGCTGGAAGAAGTTCGACCACGGAACGGGCCACGGCCCGCACCACGCTTAAGCGAACGTAGGGGCTCCCGCTCCCGCGGGGGCCCTACGTTCGCGGGTCTGCTCAGGGCGCCAGTACGTCCAGCTCGGCGAGCGCGCCGACCGCGATCTCGCGGGTGATCCTCTCCGCCCGGTCCGCGTCGCCCTCGCGGACCGCCTCGGCCACCTGGACGTGCAGGGTCACGGCCGCCGGATCGGGGTCGTCGAACATCACCTGGTGGTGCGTACGGCCCGCGAGGATCTCGGCGACCACATCGCCGAGCCGCGCGAACATCTCGTTGCCGGACGCGTCGAGCACCACACGGTGGAAAGCGATGTCGTGTTCCAGGTACCGCTCCAGCTGGTGACCGCGCGAGGAGGCGACCATTCCGAGAGCGCACTCGGTGAGGGCGGCGCACTGCTCGGCGGTGGCGTTCTTGGCGGCCAGGCCCGCGGCGACCGGTTCGACGGCCGAGCGCAGCACGGTCAGTGAGCGCAGCTGGCGCGGGCGGTCGGCGCCGGCCAGCCGCCAGCGGATGACCCGCGGGTCATAGACGTTCCACTCCTCGGTGGGGCGCACGGTGACGCCGACCCGGCGCCGGGACTCCACCAGGTGCATCGACTCCAGGACGCGGACCACTTCTCGTACGACGGTCCGCGAGACGTCGAAGCGCCGCGCCACCTCGTCGGTACGCACCACGCTGCCCTGCGGGTACGCGCCGGCGGTGATCGCGAGGCCGAGGGCGTCCAGCACTTGCGTATGGAGCCCCTGGCCCTCTGTGGTCATGGGCTAAGCGTACGGTGCCGCTCCAGGGAACGAAAAGTATGACGTTTATGGCGACAGCTCTTGAATATGTCGTATCTAATGGGTTTCAGTAGCGCGACGGACCGATGTCGGCGAAGACGCCGACACCGAAGACAGCGAGGCATCTCATGAGCACCCCCCACGTCGTTGTGGTGATGGGCGTCGCAGGGACCGGCAAGACCACGATCGGTCCCCTGCTCGCCGCCGCACTGGGCGTCCCGTACGCCGAGGGCGACGATTTCCATCCCCCGGCGAACATCGCCAAGATGTCGGCCGGCACTCCCCTGGACGACGCCGACCGCCTGCCCTGGCTGGACGCGATCGGGCGGTGGGCGCACAGCCGGGCGGAACTGGGCGGAGTGGTCTCCAGTTCCGCGCTCAAGCGGAGCTACCGCGACCGCCTGCGCGCCGCCGCGCCCGATGCCGTCTTTCTGCATCTCACCGGCGACCGGGCGCTCATCGAGCAGCGGATGGCCGAGCGCAAGGGCCACTTCATGCCGACCGCGCTGCTGGACTCGCAGTTCGCGACGTTGCAGCCGCTGGGGGACGACGAGGCGGGGGTCGCCGTCGATGTGTCCGGAACGCCCGAAGAGATCACCGAACGAGCCGTCGCCGCGCTGCGCCGACTTGAGCGCTCCTGAGAGCTCAGTCCTTCGGCTCCTTAGGCTCCTTCAGCTCCTTAGGCTCCTTCGGCTCCTTCAGCCAGAGCGGGTGCTCCCGCTCCGCCCACGGGCGCTCGACCGATCCGGTGCGCATGCCCCTGCGTGCCTCCGGGTCGGCGAGCGCCATTCCTATGTGCCCGGCCAGCACGATGCCGACGGCGAGCGACAGCCAGTCGTGGACGAAGGTCGCGCTGGTCCGCCACACCAGGGGGGTGAGGTGGGTGAACCACATCATCAGCCCGGTCCCCAGCATCACCAGCACCGCGCCCGCGATCCAGCCCGAGTGAACCTTCTGCCCGGCGTTGAACTTGCCCGCGGGCCGCGACTCGGGCCGCCGATCGCGCCGCCGGGCCGCGCGCAGCCACGTCCGGTCGTGCGGCCCGAAGCGGTTCAGCAGGCGCAGATCGGCCCGGAAGGCGCGCGAGGCGAGCCCGAGGAGGAACGGCGCCGGTATCAGCAGCCCCGACCACTCGTGGAGGGTGACGACGAGATAGCGGCGGCCGACGAGTTCGGCGAACTGCGGTACGTAGAGCGCCGCGGCGGTCGCCACGCACAGCAGCGTGAGCGCGGCGGTGGAACGGTGCACCCAGCGCTCGCCGCGGCTGAACCGGCTTACGCGGGCAGGTGGTTCAGACCGTGGGTGTGTCGCTGCGGCCGTTGGACCGGCCGACCCATGCGTCGATGTCATATCCCCGCTCCTCCCAGTAGCCGGGCTGGACGTCGGAGGTGACGGAAATCCCGGAGAGCCATTTCGCCGATTTGTAGAAGTACATCGGCGCGGCATAGAGCCGCACCGGCCCACCGTGGGAGTGGCTGACCGGCTTGTCCTGCATCCGCAGGGCGACCAGCATGTCGTCACGGCGCGCCTGCTGGAGGGTGAGGCTCTCGGTGTACGTGCCGTCGAAGCAGGTGAAGCGGATGGCCTTGGCTCCGGGGCGTACGCCTGCGGCGTCCAGCAGCAGCGACAGCTTGACCCCCTCGAAGGGGGTGTCGGGGACCCGCCAGCCGGTGACGCACTGGACATCTCGCACGATGCGGGTCTGCGGCAGCTTGCGCAGGGCGTCGAGGGTGTACGTGGCCGGGCGGTCGACCAGTCCGTCGACGGTCAGGCGGTAGTTCTGCGCGTTCTTGTGCGGTACGGAGGAGGTGACCGAGTAGTACCGGAAGCCGCCCCCGTTGGGGAGGAGCCCGGTCAGACCGGTGGGGTCGTTGTCCGAGGCGGCGCCAAGGAAGGATTCGAGCCCGCGCTGAAGGGCCGGCGCGGCAACGAGCCCGGCGGCGCCGAGCCCGAGCATGGAGAGAACAAGGCGGCGGCCGATGGGGGCGCCGGTGCCGTCCGTGTCGGGGTGGGGTGGAGTCACGGTCCGATTCGAACACTTGGCGGTGCGGGATGCCAGTGGGAGGGGGTGGGCGTCAGAATTCCGTCACACCTGCGTGCGGGTCCTTGTCAGGGGCGCGGCCTCGGGCCCTTGTCGGGGCGCTGCCTCCGAATCCCGCTCCTCAATCGCCGGAGGGGCTTGATCTGTCGGGCCCTTGTCGGGGGGCGCTGCCCCCCCGAACCCGCCCCCTACGCCCTGGCGAGCGTGGGGGGACCCCCAGCTCCTCAATCGCCGGAGGGGCTGGTTTTTGCCGGCGGGGCTGGAGAATCCAGCCCGTCCGGCGTTTGAGGACACCGCCCGAAGGGCGGTACGGGTCTGGGGCGGAGCCCCAGTTCGGGAAGAGGCGGGGTGGGGAACAGGCCCCGCGCAGCGGCTACCCCACCGCTCGGGCCGCCGCTCTCCCCGCCGCTCTCCCCGAGAACACGCACCCCCCGAGAAACGTTCCCTCCAGCGACCTGTACCCATGCACCCCTCCGCCCCCGAACCCCGCCGCCTCCCCCGCCGCGTACAGACCCCCCAACGGCTCCCCGTCCGCCCCCAGGACCCGCGACGAAAGATCCGTCTCCAGCCCGCCCAGCGACTTGCGCGTGAGAATGTTCAGCCGTACCGCGATGAGCGGACCCGCTTTCGGGTCGAGGATGCGGTGCGGCGTCGCGGTACGGATCAGCTTGTCGCCCAAGTACTTGCGCGCGCCGCGGACCGCCGTGACCTGGAGGTCCTTCGTGAACGGGTTCGCGATCTCCCGGTCCCGCGCGGTGATCTCGCGCCGGAGTTCCGCCTCGTCGATCAGCGGCTCCTTCGTGAGCGCGTTCATGCCCCGCACCAGCGCGCTCAGATCGTTCTCCACCACAAAATCCACGCCGTTGTCCATGAACGCCTTCACCGGCCCCGGCACGTCCGCCCGCGCGCGCCCGATCACGTCGCGGATCGACTTGCCCGTCAGATCCGGGTTCTGCTCGGAGCCGGACAGCGCGAACTCCTTGCCGATGATCTTCTGGTCGAGCACGAACCACGTGTAGTCGTAGCCGGAGTGCATGATGTGTTCGAGCGTGCCGAGCGTGTCGAAGCCGGGGAAGAGCGGGACGGGCAGCCGCTTGCCCCGCGCGTCCAGCCAGAGCGAGGACGGCCCAGGCAGGATGCGGATGCCGTGCCTCGCCCAGATCGGGTTCCAGTTCTCGATGCCCTCGGTGTAGTGCCACATCCGGTCGCGGTTGATATGGCTCGCGCCCGCCGCCTCCGCGATGCCGAGCATCAGCCCGTCGACGTGCGCGGGAACCCCGGAAAGCATCTTCTCCGGCGGGGTGCCGAGCCGCTCGGGCCACTGTGCCCGTACGAGGTCGTGGTTGCCCCCGATGCCGCCCGAGGTGACGATCACCGCCTGCGCCCGGAACTCGAAGGCCCCGGCCACCTCGCGGCTGCTGGCGGTGCCGCGCTCGGCGCCGGACGGTTCGAGTATCTCGCCGTTCACCGTGTCCAGCGCGCCCGCGCTGCCGGTCAGGCCGGTGACCCGGTGCCGGAACTTCAGCTGGACCAGGCCGCGTGCGACGCCTTCCCGCACCCGCCGTTCGAAGGGCGCGACAACCCCGGGCCCCGTCCCCCAGGTGATGTGGAAGCGCGGTACGGAGTTGCCGTGGCCCCTCGCGTCGTAACCGCCGCGCTCGGCCCAGCCCACCACCGGGAAGAACCGCATCCCCTGCGCGTGCAGCCAGGCCCGCTTCTCGCCGGACGCGAAGTCGACGTACGCCTCGGCCCACTCGCGCGGCCGGCGGTCCTCCTCCCGGTCGAAGCCCGCCGTGCCGAACCAGTCCTGGAGGGCCAGTTCCCGGCTGTCCTTGATCCGCATCCGGCGCTGTTCGGGCGAGTCGACGAAGAACAGCCCGCCGAAGGACCAGTGCGCCTGCCCGCCGATCGACTGCTCGGGCTCCTGGTCGAGCAGGATGACCTTGCGCCCGGCGTCCACCAGCTCAGCCGTGGCCACGAGGCCCGCGAGCCCCGCCCCGATCACGATCACGTCAGCGTCGTACGCCATGGGTTCCATCCTCGGTCGGGGAGCGGGCCGGACTGCGATGGATCCGATCTTCGGTACGCACCAGTAACTAGTCAACAGTTACGGCCATCACGACCGCTGCTTGGATGGAGGCATGACTGCCACTGACGAAATCCTGGACATCGTGGACGAGAACGACGAGGTCACCGGCCAGGCCCCGCGCGGCGAGGCGTATGTGCGCGGACTGCGCCACCGCTGCGCGTTCATTCTCGTCAGGGACGCGCAGGACCGGATCTTCGTGCACCGCAGGACCCCGACGAAACTGGTCTTCCCCTCGCTGTACGACATGTTCGTGGGCGGCGTCGTCGGCGCGGGCGAGACCTACGAAGCGGCGGCGCTGCGTGAGGCCGAGGAGGAGCTGGGGGTGAGTGGACTCCCCCGGCCCGAGCCGCTGTTCAAGTTCCTGTATGAGAACGGTCCGCGCAGCTGGTGGTCGTACGTCTACCAGGTGCGGTGCGAGCTGCCGGTGAACCCGCAGGCGGAGGAGGTCGCCTGGTACGACTTCCTGCCCCTGGCGGAGCTGGAGCGGCGCCTCACGAAGAGCGAAGGCGAGGGCGAGTGGGCGTGGACGCCGGACGGACTGGAGGCGTGGCGGCGGCTGCGGGAGCTGCGGGAGCTGCGGGACTCGGGCATTCCCGACAGTGCCCGCGGGTAGGGTGCGGCGCGTGAGCGACTTCGTGCACAGCCTGCGGCTATGGTTCGCGCCCCAGCGCATACAGGAGGAGGGCGAGACCCCCGATTACCGCTTCTCGCTCGCCAACGAGCGGACCTTCCTCGCCTGGCTCCGCACGGCGCTCGCGCTCATCGGCGGCGGCTTCGCGGTCGCTCAGTTCCTGCCCGATCTGCCGTGGGGCGTACGCGCCGGAATGGCGCTCGGCCTGCTCGGCGCCGGTGTGCTGTGCGCGCTGCGCGCCGTCAACCACTGGGTGCGGTGCGAGCGGGCGATGCGGCGCGGCGCGGATCTGCCCGTCTCCCGGTTCCCTACGCTGCTGAGCCTCGCGGTCGCCGTCGTCGCCGCGGTCATGGTGGTGGTCGTGCTCTTCGGCTGGGAAGGCAGGTAAGGCGCGTGACGACGCCCGCCGTTGCCCAGGAGCGCGATCCGGGTCTCCAGCCCGAGCGGACCCGGCTGGCCTGGCGCAGGACGACGCTCGCGTTCGCCGTGGCGGCTGTGCTGGCGGCCCGGGAGGCGGCAGGCGGGGGCCTGGGCCCGGCCGGGCTCGTCGCGGTGGCGTGCTCCGCGCTCGTGTGGCTGGTGTTTCTACGGGTCGCCCACCACCGGGTGCGGGCCCTGAGCGCGGGATCCGGGCCGCCCGCGGTGATGTCTCTGCCGGCCGCGCTGGCGGCCACGGCCTGCACGATCGCGCTGGCCGGGTTCGGCGTCGCCGTGGTGGTCTGACCGTGGTGATCTGACCGTGGTGTTCTGAGGCAGGTCAGGCTCCCCAGTCGACGGTGACAACGATCTTGCCGCGCGCGTGGCCCTCCGCGCTGAGCGCATGCGCCTCCGCCGTCTGCTCCAGCGGGAAGGTCCGTTCCACGTGGACGGAGATCACCCCTTGGTCGGCGAGGTCGCCCAGAGTCGCGAGATCGGCCGCGTCCGGTCGTACGAACCAATAGCGGCCACCGAAGTCCACGACCTCGCCCGCCACGATCGAGGCGAGACGCCCCTGGGGCGCGAGCACCTCGGCCGAGACCCTGAGCGCGTCGCCGCCGACCGTGTCGAAGACCGCGTGGACGCCGTCGGGCGCCAGGGTGCGCACCCGGTCGGCAAGCCCGTCCCCGTACGCGACCGGCTCCGCCCCCAGCTCCCGCAGATGGTCGTGGTTGCGCTCGCTCGCCGTGCCGATGACGCGCGCGCCCGCGTGGACGGCGAGCTGTACGGCGAGGGAGCCGACACCGCCCGCGGCGGCGTGGACCAGGACGGTGTCGCCGTCGCGCACCTCCAGTGCCCGGTGCAGCACCTGGTACGCGGTCAGGCCGGCCAGCGGCAGGCCCGCGGCCTCCTCGAAGCTCATGCTCAGCGGCTTGCGGGCCAGGGTGCGCACGGGAGCGGCGACGTACTCGGCGAAGGTGCCGCGGCAGAGGAAGTCCTCCCGTACGTATCCCATGACCTCGTCGCCGACGCCGAACTCGGGGACGGCCATGCCGGGCTGGACCACCACGCCCGAGACGTCCCAGCCGGGGACCACCGGGAAGACCGCGTCCGCGATGGAGTCGAGATAGCCCTCGCGAGCCTTCCAGTCGACCGGGTTCACGGCCGCCGCGCGCACCTTGACCAGGACGCTGTCGGGGCCGACCTTGGGCTCGGGGCGCTCCCCGTACTCCAGAACCTCCGTGCCGCCGTAGCGGCCGTAGCTGATCGCCTTCATGATCCGACCCTCGGGTGTGGTCCGCGCTCGCGCAAGCCGGGGCGGCCACCGGACCCCCGGCCCGGTCAAGGGCTAGCCTGGACGGTGACAGAACACCGCAAAGTACAGCAAGGATGAGCGTCATGACCGTCCTGCACCAAGAGCACTCCGCGCACGAGCACGTCCATGGCCCGGCCTGTGGTCATATCGAGGTACCGCACGGTGACCACGTCGACTACGCGCACGACGGGCACCTCCACCGGTCGCATTCCGGTCACTGGGACGAATGCGAGCCCGGCGAGCACGTCTCGCACAGCGGGCATGCGCACGAGCACGGCGACGGCTGCGGACACCCGGCCGTGGTGCACGGCGACCATGTCGACTATGTGCACGACGGCCACCGGCACGCCGTGCACGACGGCCACTGGGACGACCACTGATCTCCTGGACAACCCGCCACTTCCCCCGGGTCAGGCCCGACTGACAGTCTCATTCCGACCAGTTCGCACCTGACCCGGGGGTTTTCAGTTGTCCGCCACGGAGCCGTACACCGTCCAGCTCGCGCCCGAAGTCCACGCCTACGTCCAGCCGGACGGCGGCTGGTGCCTGAGCAACGCGGGGTTCGTCAGCGACGGGGAGTCGACCCTGCTCGTGGACACCGCCGCGACCGAACGGCGCGCGCGTGCGCTCCGCGAGGCCCTGCTGACCAGCGGCGTTCCGCTGCCTCGCACCATCGTCAATACGCACCACCACGGCGACCACACGTACGGCAACGGCGTCTTCATGCCGGAGGCCGTGGTCATCGGACACGACGCCTGCCGCAGTGAGGTGGTGGCGGCCGGGCATCAGCTGCATCTGATCTGGCCGGGGACCGACTTCGGCGACATCAGGATCACCGCCCCCACGGTGACATACAGCGACCGGATGACGGTCCACGTCGGAGACATCGAGGTACGGCTCATCCACCCCGGCGGCGCCGCGCACACCCCCGGTGACACGATCGTGCACCTGCCGGGGCAGGGCATCGTCTTCACCGGGGACCTGGTCTTCCAGGGCGGCACCCCCTTCATTCCGATGGGCTCGCTGACCGGGTCCCTGCGGGCGCTGGAGCTGCTGCGCTCGCTCGACGCGCCGACGGTGGTGCCGGGCCACGGCCCGGTCACCGATCCGTCCGCGTACGACGCGACCGAGCGGTATCTGCGGTACGTCGCCGACGTGGCCGAGGAGGGGTACGCCAAGGGGCGCACTCCGCTGGAGACGGCGCGCGCGGCGGACCTCGGGGTCTTCGCAGAACTGCGGGAGAGCGAGCGGCTGGTGGCGAATGTGCACCGGGCGTACGCGGAGCTGGCGGGGCAGCCGGGCGGGTCGCCGCTGGATGCGGTCGCGGTGTTCGCGGACATGGCGGCGATGAATGGTGGCGTGCCGGTGGCCTGCCACGCCTGAGCTCGGCCCCGGCTGGGGGTGGACGACATACCGACCGGTCGGTCATCATGTGCGGGTCCGTTCTTCCGCCCCGGAGGTCCCCCATGAGCTCAGCCCCGCCCCCACCAGGCCTCGACCCCGAGCAGCTGCGCGGGTACCTCGACCGCGAGCACCCGGGTCTGGTGAGCGGACCGCTCAGCGCCCGGCTGATTCAGGGTGGCCGCTCCAACCTGACGTACTCCGTCAGCGACGGCACCGGGCGCTGGGTCGTACGGCGGCCTCCGCTCGGGCATGTGCTGGCCACGGCGCACGACATGAGGCGCGAGCACCGGGTGATCAGCGCGCTGTACCCGACGGCCGTGCCGGTCCCCCGGCCGGTGCTGCTGTGCGAGGACGAGTCGGTGATCGGATCGCCGTTCTACGTCATGGAGTACGTGGAGGGCACTCCGTACCGTACGGCCGAGGAACTGGCCCCGCTGGGCCCCGAGCGCACCCGGGGCGCGGTGCTCGGCCTGGTCGACACCCTGGTCGAGCTGCACGCCGTGGACCCCGAATCGGTGGGGCTCGGCGACTTCGGGCGCCCCGAGGGCTTCCTCGACCGGCAGTTGCGGCGGTGGGGCAAGCAGCTGGACGCCTCCCGCAACCGCGACCTCGCCGGGATCGACGAGCTGCACGCGGCGCTCGGCCGCTCGCTGCCCACCTCGCCCGCGCCGACGGTCATCCATGGCGACTACCGGCTCGACAACGTTCTGATCGGCACGGACGACCGCATCAAGGCGGTGCTGGACTGGGAGATGTCGACGCTCGGCGACCCGCTGACCGACCTCGGCCTGCTGGTGATGTACAGCAAGCAGCTGGAACTGCCGGACGCCCCGATCAGTACGACGGCGGGGGCGGCGGGCCACCCCGAGGCGGCGGAACTGATCGAGCGGTACGCCGCCCGCTCCGGCCGCGACACCTCCGCCATCGCCTGGTACACGGCCTTCGCCTGGTTCAAGCTCGCGGTGATCCTGGAGGGCATCCACTACCGCTTCACGCTGGGCCAGACGGTCGGCCCCGGCTTCGACCGGATCGGCGATCTGGTGCCCCTCTTCATCGAGCACGGCCTCACGACCCTTCAGGAAGGCTGAGTACACCCATGGACTTCGCATTCGACGCGCGCACCGAAGAGCTGCGGGCCAGGCTGCTCGCCTTCATGGACGAGCACGTCTACCCGGCCGAGCCGATCGCGCAGGAGCAGCGGGAGCGGCTGGCCTCGCCGTGGGACACCCCGGCGATCGTGGCGGAACTGAAGGCGGAGGCGCGCAGGCAGGGCCTGTGGAACCTGTTCCTGCCGGACGCGGAGCACGGAGCGGGGCTCACCAACCTCCAGTACGCGCCGCTCGCGGAAATCACGGGCCGCAGCCCGCAGCTGGCCCCGACCGCGCTGAACTGTGCCGCTCCCGACACCGGGAACATGGAGGTGCTCGCGCAGTTCGGTACGCCCGAGCAGCGGAAGCGGTGGCTGGAGCCGCTGCTCGCGGGTGAGATCCGCTCGGCGTTCGCGATGACCGAGCCGGAGGTCGCCTCGTCGGACGCGACGAATGTCCGGACGCGGATCGAGCGGGACGGCGACGAGTACGTCATCAACGGCCGCAAGTGGTACATCTCCGGGGCGATGAACCCCGACTGCGAGATCTTCATTGTGATGGGCAAGACCGACCCGGACGGCGAGGACATCCGCCGCCAGCAGTCGATGATCCTGGTGGAACGCGACACTCCGGGCCTCGAAGTCCGCCGGGCCATGCAGGTCTACGGCTACGAGGACCACTCCCACGGCGGCCACGCCGAGGTCGTCTTCACCGATGTGCGGGTGCCCGCGTCGAACTTGATCGGTGAGGAGGGCGGCGGCTTCGCGATCGCCCAGGCGCGGCTGGGCCCGGGGCGGATCCACCACTGCATGCGGCTGATCGGCATGGCCGAGCGGGCGATCGAGCTGATGTGCCGGCGGGCCGTGTCCCGTACGGCCTTCGGCAAGACGCTCGCGCAGCAGGGCGTGGTGCAGAACTGGATCGCGGACGCGCGGGTGACGGTGGAGCAGCTGCGGCTGCTGGTGCTGAAGACGGCGTGGCTGATGGACACGGTCGGCAACCGCGGAGCTCACACGGAAATCCAGGCGATCAAGATCGCGACACCGCGGGCGGTGGTGGACATCCTGGACAAGGCGATCCAGGTGCACGGCGCGGGCGGGGTCAGCCAGGACTTCCCGCTGGCGGAACTGTGGGCGGGGGCGCGGACGCTGAAGCTGGCGGACGGGCCGGACGAGGTGCATCAGCGGTCGCTGGCGCGGTGGGAGCTGAAGAAGTACGCGTAGAGGGCGCGGGTTGCGCCTGCGTTCGTGGTCGCCGGTCAGCCAGGACATGATCCGCCTTCGGCGGCGGAAAGCTGGATCTCCTG
This sequence comes from Streptomyces sp. NPDC052236, assembly GCF_044548015.1. NCBI lineage: Bacteria > Bacillati > Actinomycetota > Actinomycetes > Kitasatosporales > Streptomycetaceae > Streptomyces > Streptomyces sp. NPDC052236. The sequence continues at coordinate 339,362 of NZ_JBIUBL010000003.1, forward strand.
GCGGTTGTCCAGCGCCGCCGATCCCCGGGTGGAGCGGTGGGACCGGGTCGGGCGGATCGCGGCTTATGGGGCGGCTCTGGCGCTGCTGCCGTACCTGCTGATCAAGGTGTTGTGGGTCGTCGGCTCGCTCATGGGGGCTGCCTGTCGGCACGGGGTTCGGCAGGGCGGAGTGGGTGGTCCTCAACACCGTCACGGTCGGTATGGCCGGGACCGAGGTGAGGGCTGCAAGAAGCCCTGACCGAGTCAACCGCACCGAAGTCCGCGTCCTCGGGCCGGACCCACGCGGCAGCCGATCCCCGTGGGAACGCCCTTCCCCGGCAACGGACGGCCTCTGCTCGGAGAAATGCCGGACCCTGCACCGTGGCAACCCCGGATGAGACCCGACCCGCCCCCAAGCGGCCCAGGGCCCACGCCGGAACGACACGACCGCACACCGGCCACCCCCGCACACAGTGACGGGGCAAGTCCTAGCGTCGGTCCAGCAGCCCGCGCTCCAGGGCTGTGACCACCGCGTGCGTACGGTCGCTGACGTCGAGTTTGGCGAAGACCCGCAACAGATGCGTCTTCACCGTGGCCTCCGCGATGACCAGCCGCCGGCCGATCTCCACATTGGACAGTCCGTCGGCGACCGCGCTCAGTACATCCACCTCCCGCTTGGTCAGCGCCACCGGGGCGGGCCTCCGCATACGGGCGACCAGCCGCGCCGCGACCCTTGGGGCCAGGACGGTCTCGCCCCGGGACGCGGAGTGGATCGCGTCCACCAGCTGCTCGCGCGTGGTGTCCTTGAGCAGGTAGCCGATGGCGCCGGCCTCGACCGCGCGCTCGATCTCCTCGTCGGTGTCGTACGTCGTCAGGATCAGCACCCGGGTCCGGGGGTGGCCGGCGACGATCTCAGCGGTGGCGCTCGTCCCGTCAAGGACGGGCATCCGCAGATCGATCAGCGCCACATCGGGTTCCAGGCGTGCTACGAGTTCGACGGCGGCCCGGCCGTCGCCGGCCTCGCCGACGATGTCGATGGTGGGCTCGTCGGCCAGCAGGGCGATGACCCCGGCGCGCATCACCGTATGGTCGTCCACCACGATGATGCGGAGCTTGAGCTTGCCCTCCGGCACTGTCACTGGCCCTGGCACAGCAGTCATCACAGTCAGACCTGCCCGTTCATGGGGATCATGGCGAGGACGCGGGTGCCGTCGCCGACCGAGCTGGTGACGGTGAGCTCACCGCCGAGTTCGGCAAGGCGTTTGCGCATGCCGTTGAGTCCGAAGCCGCGGGAATCCTCGATCACGAAGCCACGGCCGTCGTCGGTGATTTCCAGTTCCACGCCGTAGGGGTGCGCCGCGAGGACGACGTCCACCGTGGAGGCAGCCGCGTGCTTGCGGACATTGGCGAGGGATTCCTGGGTGCAGCGCAGGAGCGCGATCCGCGTCGGCTGGTCGCATTCGATGTCCGGCAGTTCCGCGGTGACACAGAGCCCGGTGTCCTCGGTGAACCGGTCCAGTGTCCGGCGCAGCGTCCTGGCCACCGAGCCGGGGGCGACGCCGCTCTGCGGAGCCGAGCCGACGAGGACACGTGCCTCGGCGAAGTTCTCGCGTGCGGTGTGCTCGATCGCGAGCAACTGCTGCCCGCTCCTGCCGGGATCGGTCTCCAGGCTGGAGCGCGCCGCCTCCGCGAGCACGATGATGGACGCGAAGCCCTGGGCGAGGGTGTCGTGGATCTCCCGGGCGAGCCGTTCGCGCTCATCCGTGGCCCCTTGGCGCTGGTGCGCCTCGGCCAGCCGGAGTTGGGCGCTCTCCAGCTCGGCGCTCAGGCGGCGGGCGCGGTCGTCGCTGTCCTCGGCGATATGGCGCAGCGCCAGTCCGATCAGCACGCCCGCCGCGTAGCCGATCAGGGTGAAGACGACGTTGCCGGTGAGGAACTCCCCGTCCCCGCCCTGCCGGACGATGTTGCCTGCCACCGTCGCGGCGGCGGCGAGGCCGCTGAGAGCGATCGAGGCCCCCGCACTCGGGGCGTAGATCCAGAAGTGCGGCAACGTCACCACGAACAGTGCCGCGCTCCCGTTGAGCAGGTACGACATCGCGCCGAGACCTACGACGAGTACGTACAGGTAGGTACGCGGGCGCAGGACGGGGTTGCCGGGGAACAGTCCCACCGTCCCGTAGCACAGGGCGAGCACGGCCAGCAGCGCCAACGACGGGTACCTCGTCGTGCCGGGTGCGTCCGCGACCGCGATGGCCGGTGGCACCACACCCAGGAGCACCCAGAAGACAGCGTTCCACCGGTGCAGTGCCGGTATGGGCAACTGGTCGTCGGGCTGCGGCCGTTGATGCATACGCGTCAGCCTACGTTTTCCAGCGGTCCGGCGGCGGGGACCGTGGCCCGCGCCCCACGCGCCGGGCCGGCCGGGCGCGCCGGCCACCATGCCCGCTCGCCGAGGAGCAGCAGGATCGACGGCAGGACCATGAGCCGGATGACCACGGCGTCCAGCAGGACAGCCACTGCCAGGCAGAAGCCCATCTGCTTCATTTCGGTGAGGTGCAGGGCGACGAACGCGCCGAACACCGTCACCATCACGATCGCCGCGCTGGTCACCACCTTGGCCGACCGGTTGATGCCCTCCAGCACCGCCTCGCGGGCCGACATCCCGTTCTGCCTGGCCTCCTGGATCCGGCTGACCACGAACACCTGGTAGTCCATCGACAGGCCGAAGAGGATCACGATGAGGAACAGCGGCACCCGGGACGCGATCGCGCCGAGGGAGTCGAATGCCAGCAGGCCCTCCGCCCACGTCCCCTGGAAGAACAGGACCAGCAGGCCGAGCGAGGCACCCGCGGACAGCAGATTGAGTACGACGCCGATGACGCCGATGACCACCGAGCGGAACGCCCACACGGTCATCAGGAAGGTCACCAGCAGCAGGAACCCGATGACCAGCGGCAGCTTGCTGTTCTCATGGTCCACGTAGTCGCGGCCCCGGGCCACGTCACCGCTCACTCCGGCCTCCACGCCGGGCAGTTCGCCGAGCGTGGCGGGCAGATGGTCCTGACGGAGGTGGGCGAGTGATGCGATCGCCTCGCCGGAAGGCGCGGGGAACGGGACGGCCAGTTCCAGCACGCTGATCCGGCCGTCGGCCGACGTACGCACCCTCGGCTCGGTGTCCCCGGCGAACAGCGGATCGGCCTGGGCCCGCCGGCCGAGGTCCGCCAGAGCCTGCCGCACCTGCGCGGCCCGGCCGGGGGCGGAGCGGGCGACGACCTCATGCTTGACCAGGAGCTCGGGGAAGCTTTCGGTCAGCCGGTCGTAGACCTGCATGGCCGGGATGTCGCGGGAGAAGGTGTCCCTGCCCGGGTCGACGAGCTTCATGCCGAGCGCGGGCGCGGCCAGGCCGAGCATGATGAGCACCGATACGCACAGGGTGAGGGCGGGGCGAGTCCGCGCGGGCCGCAGCAGGGCGCCGAAGACGCGTCCGGTCTCCGCCTTCGCCGTCGGCGCGGGCTTCGTACGGACCGGCTTGCCGAGCTTCGTCCGCTTGGCTGCCCTGCGGTGGGCGCGGCGTTCGGTCCGGTGACCGATCTTGACCAGCAGTGCGGGCAGCACGGTGAGGGAACTGGCCACAGCTACCGCCACCACCAGGATGGTCCCGGTCGCCAGCGAGGAGAAGATGACGTCCGTGGCCAGATACAGGGTGGCCGTGGAGATGATCACGGCGAGGCCGGAGACCACGATGGCCCGGCCCGCGGTCGCCGCCGCCAGCTCCACCAGGGCTTCCGAGCTGAGCTGCCCGTTGGCGCGGGCCCGTTCCTCGCGTTCGCGCTTGAGGTAGAAGAGCGTGTAGTCGACGCCCACCGCCAGGCCGATGAGCAGAATCATATTCGTCCCGACTCCCGGGTCGGGAAGGACGTGCGAGGCGATCATGGACAGCCCCAGGGCGGCGATGATCGAGGAGATCGCGAGCAGCAGCGGCACACCGGCCATGACGACCGAGCCGAAGACGATCAGCAGGGTGATGATTGTGACGGGCAGGGTGATGCGTTCGGAGAGCGCGAGATCCTTCCCGCGCTGATCATTGACGCCTTTGCTGATGGAAGGGGAGCCGGTCTCCTCCACCACCAGATCCGGGTGGCTCGCGCGCACCTGAGCCGTCTGATCGAGGAGCGCGACGACGTTCTTCTTGCCGTCCAGCTCGGGACCGTTCAGGATCACCGAGACCCGCAGGATCTTGCCGTCCTTCGAGCGGACGGGGGCCGCCACGCTGTCCACCTCGGGCAGCTTCCGCATCTGCTCGGTGAGGTCCTGGGCCGCGGCGCCGGCCGCCGCCATGTCCAGCGGTCCGGACTTCGCGCGGATCATGATGTGCTCGGTGGGTTTGCGCTGCAGGCCTCCTTCGGTCGCCAACTCCTCGGCGCGCCCCGCCTCACCGACCCAGAAGTCCTTGGTGGTGGCTTCGTTCGTGCCGACGGCGATGCCGACGCCGAGGCACAGAATGACGAACGCGAACCAGCCGGCGATCGCCCGCCATGCGTGCTGGGCGCTCCATCGGGCTATCCGTACAGGTAGCTGTCTCATGCCGGAAATACTGGTCGGCGGGGGCTGCGCCCGACACGCCCGGCCGGTTGAACCTGTCGTCCACCAGTCGGTGGACGACAGGGGTGGGGCTACGGCCGCAGCGCCCGCAGCAGCAGGTCCGCCAGGTGGTCCGCCACCTGCCGCGGCGTCAGTGTGCCGTCCGGGCGGTACCACGTCGACAAGTGGTGCACCGAACCGAAGTGGTAGTCCACCACCAGGTCCGCGGGGGTCGCCGAGGAGAACACCCCGCTCGCCTGGCCCTCCTCGATCAGCGCCCGGAACCGCTCGTGATAGCGGCGGCGTTCCGCCCGCACCTGCTTGTGTTTCTCCGGGCTCAGGTGGTGCATCGACCGGAAGAAGATCGCCGCGTCGTCCAGGTTGTCGATCGTCGTCACCACCACATCCGCCGCCGCGTCCCGCAGTCGCTTCTCCACCGGCTCGTCGGCGTCCGCGTACGCGTCCAGACGTTCCTGCTGGAGGCGGAGCATCCGGGCGTAGACCTCGTGGAGCAGGTCTTCCTTCGAGCCGAAGTAGTGGTAGAGCGCTCCCTTGGTGACACCCGCCGACTCCACGATCTCCTGGACGGAGGTGCGGTCGTAGCCGCGTTCCGCGAAGAGGCGGGTGGCGGCGGCCAGCAGCCTCTGCGGGACGGGGGTGTTGTTCCCCTCCGTCATCCTGGCCATCGCCGCCACCCACCTTTCGTTCGGTCCACCGTTGCGCCGCGCCCCGCTACGCCGGGGAACGCAGCTGCCGCCTCAGGATCTTCCCACTCGTGGTTTTCGGGAGCTCTGGCAGGATCTCCACTTCACGCGGGTACCGAGGTCACCGGCCTGTCCCCTCCCACTTCTGCTGGAGGTGGTTCATGCCGGTCAGCCAGCGCTCGGGGTCCGCGGCGCGGGCCTGGTAGTACTCGGCGACCTCCGGGTGCGGCAGGATCAGGAAGCGGTCTGCCTCGATGCCTTCGAGGAGCGCGTCGGCGACCGCGTCGGGCTCGATCGCGGTCGGCACGAGGACGAGTTCGCCCGCCGAACCGGCCGCGGTCAGCATGTCCGTACGTACGCCCTGGGGGCAGATCGCGTGGACCTTCAGCCCGCGGTGCCGGTACGTGAGCGACAGCCATTCGGCGAAGGCGTACGCGCCGTGTTTGCTGACGCTGTACGGGGCCGCTCCCACCATCGTGAGCAGCCCGGCGGCCGAGACCGTGGACACGAAGCGCCCGCTGCCGCGCTCCAGCCAGTCGGGCAGCAGCGTACGGGCCGCGCGGACGTGCGCCATGACGTTGACGTCCCAGGCCGCGGCCCAGACCTCCTCGTCGGCGAAGGCGTCCCCGGCCGAGCCGAGTCCGGCGTTGGCGCAGTAGATGTCGACCGTGCCGCCCAGCGCGTCGCGGGCCGCCGCCACGATCTCGGAGGCGTCACCGGGGACCGCGGTCGCGCCGAGTTCGTCGGCGATCGCCTTGGTCCTGGCCGGGTCGAGGTCGTTGACGACGACGCGGGCGCCCTCCGCCGCGAACCGGCGGGCGAGCGCGGCTCCGATGCCACCGCCCGCGCCTGTGACCACAACCCCAGCGCCCCGCACCGTACCCATCGAGCTCCGCCTTCCGTATACCTACGACATACCTACGACCATGCCTGTGACCGTTCGGGCAGACTAACCGGTCGGTATGTACGGGGGAAGAGTCCGGCACCGTTCCCCCGGGCGGGTGGGCGCGCTAGCGTGCCTGGGCATGACAGACAGAGATCACGAAGCGCGTTCGATGAGCCTGTCCAGACGGGGGCTGCTGGCCGCCGGTGGCGCGATCGGGGCGCTCGCCACGGCATCGTCCGGTCCCGCCATCGCACAAAGCGCACAGAGCGCACAAAGCCACGGCCGGGTGGTCCGTACCGGCTTCGACCGGCTGGCCGCCGACGGATACGCGCAGTTGTCCGGGCAGCGCGTCGGCGTGGTCACCAACCCGACCGGGATCACCCGCGACGTACGCCACATCGTGGATGTCATGCACGGCGACGAGCGGGTGAACCTCGTCGCTGTCTTCGGCCCGGAGCACGGCTTCCGCGGCACGGCGCAGGCGGGCGGTTCCGAGGGGCGCTACGACGATCCGGCGACCGGGCTGCCCGTCTACGACACGTACCTCAAGAGCGGGCAGCCGCTCGCCGACATCTTCACCGCGTCGGGCGTGCAGACGATCGTCTTCGACATCCAGGACGCCGGGGCGCGTTTCTACACGTACATCTGGACGCTGTACGACTGCATGGTGGCGGCGGCGCTCGCGGGCAAGCGGTTCGTGGTGCTGGACCGGCCGAACCCGATGACCGGGCGGGCGGCCCTCGGTCCCGTGCTCGACAAGGCCTTCGCGACCTTCGTGGGCCGCGAGCCGATCGCGCAGGCGCACGGCATGACCGTCACCGAGCTGGCGCGGCTGTTCAACGGCGAGTTCCTGGCCACGCCGGTGGAGCTGGAGACGGTGCGCATGTCGGGCTGGCGGCGCTCGGACTTCTTCGACACGACGGGACTGCCCTGGGTGCCGCCGAGCCCCAATATGCCGACGCCGGACACGGCGCTCGTCTACGCGGGGACCTGTCTGTTCGAGGGGACGAATCTGTCGGAGGGGCGCGGGACAACCCGTCCGTTCGAGCTGCTGGGCGCGGAGGGCATCGACCGCGCGTGGGCGGAGGCCGCGAACGGCGAGGGCCTGCCGGGCGTCCGCTTCCGCGAGGCGTACTTCGCTCCGACGTTCTCCAAGTTCCAGGGCAGGACGATCGGCGGAGTCCAGTTGCACGTACACGACCGGGAGTCGTACGACCCGGTGCGTACGGGGATCGCGCTGCTGGTGACGGCCAAGCGGTCCTGGAGCGGCTTCGCCTGGCGTCCCGACAACTGGATCGACAAGCTGACGGGCTCGACGAAGGTACGCACGCTGATCGACGCGGGAGCGGGAACGGACGAGGTGGTGGGTGCCTGGCAGGCCGAACTCGCCGCGTTCCGGACCGTACGGAAGCGGTATTTGCAGTACCAGCGGTAGTACCCGCCGGGGTCTGACTGTCCGAGAACAGCCATGGCGACATTTGCGGCGCTATGGCCATCTCCCCCTCCCCGCAGCATGCTTGACCCAGTGGCACGCAACGGGGAGGGGCAGGTCATGCCGGGGATGAGTGTGGAGCCGTACCGGGAAATCACCTTCGACAGGGACGGCGATATCGATCAGCCGCAGCGCGAGCGGCTGGCCGAAATGGACGTTACCGATCTGGTGATGTTCGCGCACGGCTGGAACAACTCCCCCTCCCTGGCCCGTCGCCTGTTCTCCGATTTCTTCGCACCCTTCCCGGGGCTGGTGGACACTCCGCCGAAGGTGCGGCTCGGGTATGTGGGCGTCGTCTGGCCGTCCATGAGGTTCACGGACGAGCAGATCCCCAACTTCGTGGTTCCCCCCATCGCTCCAGGGCCGGAACCCCACCTCCACACGGAGACCCGGGACGCTCTGCTCGAACTCTTCCCCGGGCATGAGAAGACAGTGGAGCGGCTGGGACAGCTCCTGGACGAGCAGCCGGAGTCGACGGCCGCATTCCGCGAGTTCGGGGCGCTGGCCAGGAAGTTCGCCAAGGTGCCGCCGGGCGGTCTCGAATCGTGCTTCGCGGACGATCTGCCGGAGGAGGAGCAGAGCCCTCCGGCCGTGCTGTACGAGGACACCCTGACGCTGTGCAGGAAGTTCACGCTGGCGCTGGAGGAGACCGGCGCGGTGACGGAGAAGCCCGGCACGCAGTCCTTCTCCGTCGGCGGCGGGCTCAAGAAGTCGTGGAAGGGCGCGAAGGAGCTGCTGCGGCAGACGACGTACTACGCGATGAAGCGGCGCGCCGGAACGGTCGGCGAGCTGGGGCTCGGCCCGCTGCTCGGGCAGCTGGCCCGCAGCTCCCCCCAGGTGCGCGTGCATCTGGTCGGCCACAGCCAGGGAGCGCGGCTCGTGTCCTTCGCGCTGCGCGGACTGCCCGACGGCGTACGCAATGTGAAGTCGATGACGCTCCTCCAGCCCGCCTTCTCGCACTACGCCTTCGCGCCGAGCCTGCCGCACGCCTCGCGCAGCGGCGGCATTCTGCGCACCGCGGAGTCCCAGGTCGACGGTCCTGTGGTCGCGTGCTACTCCCGCCACGACACCGCGCTCAGGCTGTTCTATCCGCTGGCGTCGAGCCTGGCGGGGGACGACGCGAGCGCCGTCAGCCTCGACAAGCGGTGGTGGGCGATGGGCCACGACGGCATCCAGGCCGTGCCGGGCGCGCCCCGGCTGACCCTGGAGCAGGCGCTGCGGGACGGGATCCCGGGCTCGGGGTGCGTCAGCGTGGATACGGCGGCGGTGGTGCGGCGCGGCGACCCGCCGGTGGGCGCGCACAGCGACATCTGCCATCCGGAGCTGGCGCGGGTGGTGCTGGCCGCGGGCCGTATCGGGCGCTGATTCGCCCGATACGGCCCACTGGCTGTTTCACCTGTGGGACGGGAATTCCACCACCTGCTGGTAGGTGGGCCGGTTCTGCCAGGTGATCGCCGGGTGGGTGATGCCGCCCAGCGCGCGTTGCATGATCGCGTCCATGCACCACTGCTGCCCGGCCGCGCAGCTCGCGTCACCGGGGTAGACCTCGCTCGCGGGCTTGGCCGTGGCCTGCTTCAGCGCGGCGAGGAGCGCGTCACGGCAGGCGGCGAGGTTGCCGCCGCCGCAGTACGTCTTCGCCAGCGGGCCCTGCACCGGCTGGCCCAGCACCTGGCGCAGGTCCTTGTCGGCATAGCCCCACCAGCCGTACTGGAAGGCCGAGCCGCTGTGGCCGCCGGTCGGGCCGTGGCTCGCGCCCGGGGGCTCGTCGGTCGGCTGGTTCGCGGTCAGCGCCCGGTACAGCTCGTCGCCGAGACCCGGTTTGAACTCGGCCTCGATCAGCAGCGGCCACCAGGCGTCCATGATCCGTATGGCGTCGGTGTGGCTGTACGCGTGTGACCCCGGCGCGGTCTCCTTACGCTGCGCTCCCGCCGCCCGCCAGGCCTCCAGCTGCTGCACGGCAGCGCTCAGTTGGGGATCGGTGACCGGCTGGGAGCCGATCACCTTCAGCAGCTCCGGCAACAGCTGCTCCCCGCGAAGATCGGTGACGGCGGCTTCCGCCATCGTCCGGGTGAGCGAGGCACGGGTCACCCCGCCCGCCGCGACGAGCGCCGCCACCCGGTCGTCGAGGAGATCGCCGCGGTGTACGGAGCCGAAACCGAAGGACGCGGTGGCGTACCCCTTGGCCAGCCGGTTGTTCCAGGAGACGTAGTAGTCCTGGCCGATGGAGCGCGGGTGCTGGGCGAAGGGCGTGTACGCGGTGGTGTTGGCCGCCGGGTCGAAGCTCTGCCACTCGTACTGCTGCTCCGCCCTGACGGGCAGCGCGGGGTCGACGTCCGCTGCCCGTACCGGGTTCATGCCGCTGTTGTAGTAGGCGGCGGTACGGGAGTCGGCGTAGAACCAGTTGAAGGCGTAGCCGATCTTGTGCGCGGCCTGCTGGAAGGACTGGGCGTCCGTCACATAGGCAGGGTCGTTGAGCATCTGGAAGCCGATGATCGAGTCGGCCTCGTGGCGGTAGGTGGTGCGCAGCGAGGTGTACGCGACGGGCTTGCCGCCGATCGTCGCGCGGTGGGTGACCATGCCGTACTTGGTACGCCAGACCTGCAGCCGGTACGAGCCGGCGGCGGTGGAGTCGGCGACCGTCGGCTTCCAGGCGTTGCGGCGCTCCATTTTCTCCATCGGGGTGCAGACGCCCCGGTAGAGGTAGTGGGCGGCGTCCTTGGCGGGGGTGCCGCCGCCGGGGGCGCACAGCTCGACCGCGTAGGTGTCGATGATGTCCTGCTGGGAGGAGGTGGCGGACCAGGCGTAGTCCTGACCGCGGCCCATCTGGACATACATGCCGACTCCGGCGAAGGAGACACCGCGGGCGGAGATGCCGGGGCCCTGGAGCTCCTGGAGCATCATCAGCTGTGGCGCGAAGTAGCCGGTTTGCGGTCCGAAGACCGCGATCGGATTGCCACTGGCGGTGGATTCGCCGGAGACGAGGAGCGCGTTGGACATACCGCGCCGGGGCCGCAGCGCGCCCGGGTCGACGACCCCTTCGTCGTACATGCCCTGAGCGGGCTTGAGGGCGGCGGGGGCGTTCACGGGGGCTTTGGCGCCGGTGAGCGCGGAGCCGGTTTTGTCGTGGACGAGCGGTTCGGCGACGACGGAACCGGTGTCGGGCAGGGCGGTGCCGCGCGGGTTCGCGGGCTTGTTGGCGTACGGGAAGCTGGGGCCTTCACGGAGCGTGAGGACGGCCTCGGGGTCCTCGCGCTGGCGGAAGGACTCCCAGACCCTGGTGCCCTCGGCCACGCCGTACTTCTCCTGGGCCGCGAGCAGCGAGATCGCGGACTGCACCTCGCCGCCGCCTCCGGCGCCGAACAGCGCGCCGACGACCGAGGCGATGGCGATCAGATCGGTGAGCTTGAAGGGCTGGATCTCCCCGGCGTTGGTGATCGAGTCGATATGGCCGGTGAGGACGTATTCGCCGGGGAAGTACCGGCCGCTCTTGGACTTGTCGCGGTAGGAGTTGATGCCGTCGACGTACGCCTGGGCGTCGGCCAGAGCCTGTTCGCCGCGGGCGCCCTCGGTGGACCGTATGCGCTGGATCTGGGCCTCGTAGTCGGCTTCGGTGTACGGGGCCTGGGGCCAGAACTGCTGTTCAAGGCCCTGGTTGGCGAGCGCGCCGCCGGCGAAGGAGGTGAGTTCGCCGCGGCCGATGTGGCGGAAGAGGTCCATCATCCAGAGCCGGTCCTGGCCGGCGGCGAACCCGGCGCCGAACTCGGTGCCGTAGCGGGTGGTGCCCTTGATGTGCGGGACGCCGGTCTTCTTGTCGCGGGTGATCGTGACGTCGGAGCGGGGTGAGGTGACGGACTCGACCTGGTTCGCGGGGACGCCGAAGGAGGCGTCGTTGAAGAAGTCGTTGAGCTTGGCGTCGGTGAGTCCGCCGTAACCGCCTGCCAGGGAGTCGTAGCGGGCGAGTTGATCGGAGCTGTGGGCGGGGCGGGTGCCGAAGACCTGGTGGACCAGGATGTCGGCGAGGGTGGCGTTGCCGGTCTGACCGGGCGGCAGGATGTCGGAGCACTTGCCCTGACAGAGGTCCCCGTCGGCCGCTGCGGCTGCGGTGGGGGCGGCGGTGCGAGCGGATTGGGGGGTGGCTGCGGCCTGGTGCAGAGGGGCCAGTAGCCCCGCCGCGAGGGCGAATACCGCAGCTGCGGTGGCGGTTCTGAGTCTTCCGGTGCGACGTGGCATCGATACTCCTCGGGAGGCCAATGCGCCGGAGGTTACCGCCGGTACGACTCGTCAGTAAGGTGAACACGCGTCACCTTTCAGCAACATCACAGCAGTCGCGCGGGCGGCCGGCGGATGGCTCACGCGGATGCTGATGTCCCCCATCGGATTTTCGATGGAGCCGAATTGGGCACACGTACGTCCATTCCATGACGCCGATGTACCAGCGACGGAGGTGGCAGTGCGATGGCCGGTTTCCGGAGTCTCGCGAGACAGGTGCGTGACCCACGGTGTGATCTGGCGCTTCGGCGCTACTCGCTGCGCAAATGCCTGGAGCGTTTTGCCCCTTATGGGCACCGGGCGACCTGGGATCACCTGTGCGCGGCACACAGCATTGAGCCCGAGGACAGGTCCCCTGACCCGGCGCGGCTGGTGGCCGCGCTCGAGGAGTTGGAGGAGGCGCGGGCCGTCTGGCTCGCGTACGAGGAGAGTTTCGCCGACCGCCGCAAGCGCGAGAAGCACGACGGTCTGCGGCGGCCCGGCTTCATCGACGACTGGCACCGCCGGACGTGGGGCGGGAACGGGGTGGCGCGCTGCGACACCCCGGCCGCCCATCCGTCGACGCCGCTCGGTGAGGTGCTGCGGCGGCTGATCGCGGCGCTGGAGGCCGACCCGGGGGCGGCCTGTCCGGTGTGCGGGGGGACGCACATCGTATGGCGGCAGCACCTGGCCCATGAGCCATGGTCCGGGCCGGTGTGCACAGGGTGCGGCATCGTGGTGCCGCAGCCCGTTCTGTCGTCCGAGGCCGTGGCTGCGGCCAAGAGGGCAGGGCGCAAGGAACTGGCGTCGGTGGCGTAGGACGCGCGGGGGCCGGGCAACGCCTCGTTGCGCCCCCGCGCGGTCAGAACGCCAGGACAGTCAGGACAGCCCAGCCGGCACAGGGGCGGCGCGCCCGTCGTCGGGTCAGGCGCCGCCCTTCGCCGGCCGCCTCCCCTCCGCCAGGAGCCGGGAGCCGGTCATCCGCTCGCCGAAAACATCGTCCGGGTTGGACAGCACACAGGTCTCCAGGGAGAGACAGCCGCAGCCGATGCAGTCGGTGAGATGGTCGCGCAGCCGCCCGAGCTGCTTGATCCGCTCATCGAGCTCTCCGCGCCACGCCTCGGACAGCCGCGCCCAGTCCTCACGGTCGGGCGTGCGCTCCTCGGGCAGTTCGGCGAGGGCGTTCCGGATGGTGGCGAGCGGAATGCCGACGCGCTGCGCCGCGCGTACGAAAGCCACGCGGCGCAGCGCGTCCCTGCTGTAGCGGCGCTGGTTTCCGCTGGTCCGGCTGGAGCTGATCAGCCCCTTGGACTCGTAGAAGTGCAGGGCGGACACGGCGGCGCCGCTGCGCGCGGAAAGCTGGCCGACCGTCAGCTCGTGGATGCTCTCGGGAATCTGTGGCACTCCTCGAACCCTAGCGAACGCCGGCGGGCCGTCCGTTGACAGGACCACACTCCCCGACCATGCTGAGCAAGCGCTTAGACAAGCGAGCGCGACGCACGCTTCGACCGCTTGAAAGGCAGGACCAGGGACATGGCTGAGCCGAGGATCTTCACCTCCGCCGAGGAGCTGCGCGCCGCGGTCGGTGAGCAGCTGGGACACAGCGACTGGCTGGAGATCGAGCAGAAGCGGATCGACCTCTTCGCCGACGCCACCGGCGACCACCAGTGGATCCATGTGGACCCCGAGCGGGCAGCGGACGGCCCTTTCTCCACGACGATCGCGCACGGCTATCTCACGCTGTCGCTGCTGCCCGCGCTCGTGCCGCAGATCATGCGGGTCGAGGGCATGAAGATGGGCATCAACTACGGCACGAACAAGGTCCGTTTCCCCGCGCCCGTGCCGGTGGGCTCGCGGCTGCGGGCGACGGCGGTCCTCCAGAGCGTCCACGACGCGGGCGAGGGAGTGCAGGTGACCGCCCTGGTCACGGTGGAGCGCGAGGGCGGCGAAAAGCCGGTGTGCGTGGCCGAGTCGCTGTCCCGCTACTACTTCTAGGCCGTTACTGCTTCCAGGCCGTTACTGCTTCTGAGCGGTGACCATCCGCAGGACGAGGTCGGCGTAGAGCGCGCCGACCTCGTCGGGCGTCCTGCGCCCCTGCGTGTTGAACCAGCGCGCCACGTCGATGCAGAGCGACAGTACGGCGACGGTGGTGCCCGGCACGTCGGGGACCTCGAACTCCCCGGCCTCCACGCCCTCGCGCAGAATGCCGCGTATGACGGCGTCGCTGCGGCGGCGCAGTTCCAGGATCTCGGTGCGGTGGTCGGGGGCGAGCGCGTCCAGTTCGTACTGGACCACGCGCGCGGTGGTGTGCTTCCCGGCGTGCCAGCGGACGAAGGAACGTACGGCTTCGGCGAGCCGCTCGGACGGCGTTCCCTCGCTCTCCGCCGCCGCGGTGAGGATCTCCAGGGCCTTGTCGTGCCCGATCCGGCTGATCCGGTGGAGGAGCTCTTCCTTCGTCTTGTAGTGGATGTAGAGCGCGGCCGGGCTCATCCCGGCGCGGCTTGCGATGTCCCGGGTCGTCGTCGCGTGATAGCCGCGCTCGGCGAAGGCGTCGACGGCGGCGACGAGCAGTTTCCTGGCCGCCTCAGGGGTGACCTCGCTCCACGGCACGTCCTCGCCGGCCGTCTGCTGCGCCGCACTCATCGCTCGCCCCTTCCGTTCATCAGGAGGCACACCATACCCCGAAGGTGAGCAAGCGCTTAGAGCCCTCGGGGTTGCGCCCACTGGACCCTTAGAGCTTCTGGAAAGGATCGTGCTCGGCGAGGAGCTTCTCCAGCCGGGCCTGGTCGACACGGCTGACGATCTGCCCGGCCTCCTGACGGTCTCTGATCACCTTGGCCAGCGTAAAGGCCGACGTCGTCAGGTAGAGGACGGCGATGCCGAGGAAGGCCCGCACCCAGGCGTCGACATCGAGATAGATGATGCCGAGGCCGACGGCCGCCAGGGCGACGGCGAAGGAGAGGACGGACTGTCCGTAGAAGGCCGCCGTGTTCTGCTGCTTGACCGCTGTCTCACTCATGTCGGTCAGCTTCGGCGAGCGCGGGCCGCGCGACATCCGTTCCCGTACTCAGGCACCGTACTCAGGCACCGTACTCAGAGTTTTAACTATCGCCGCTAGTTTACTGGTCGGCGGGCCCTACTATGTGGCGCATGGCCCGACCCCGCAAGCCCCTCCTCAGCAGAGACCGCATCGTCGCGACGGCGAGCGCGCTCGTGGACGCGGAGGGTCTGGGCGCCGTATCGACCCGGCGGCTTGCCGCCGAGCTCGGAGTCAGCGGGCCGTCCCTCTACAACCACTTCCGCAACAAGGACGAGATCCTCGACGCCGTCGCCGACGCGGTCAGTGGCCAGGTCGATCTGTCGATGTTCGCCGAGGACGACGACCGCGACTGGCGCACGGCGCTCCACGACTGGGCCGTCTCCTACCGCGCCGCGCTGACCGCCCACCCCCACATCGTCCCGGTCCTGGCCCGCGGCCCCGGCCGCCGCCCGGCCGCGCTGCGGGTGGCCGACGCGGTCTTCGGCGCGATGGTCCGCGCGGGCTGGCCCCCGGCGCAGGCGACCCACATCGGCGCGCTGATGCGGTACTTCATCACGGGCTCGTCGCTCGGCTCCTTCGCCGGCGGCTTCGTGGACGACGAGACCGCGTACGACCCGGCGGAGTATCCGCACCTCGGCCAGGCGCATCTGCTGGCCGAGCGGCAGCAGCAGGTGGACGAGGGCGCGTTCGAGACGGGCCTGCGGGCGCTGATCGACGGGCTCGCCCTCCAGTACGCGGAGTATGAGCGACGCAAAATATTGCGGTGAGCGCCGAAGGGTCCGGGACGTACGGTCGCCCCATGACCAACTCCTCTCACCCCGCACCACACCGCGCACAGTGGCCCGCACTGGCCGCGGCGGGCGTCACCGTCGTCCTGTGGGCCTCGGCCTTTGTGTCGATACGCAGCGCCGGGGAGGCCTACTCGCCCGGCGCGCTCGCCCTCGGACGGCTGCTCGCCGGGTCGCTCGTACTCGGCTGCATTCTGCTGATACGGCGCGAGGGGCTGCCGCCGCGTGCCGCCTGGCCAGGGATCGCCGTTTCGGGGCTGCTCTGGTTCGGCGTGTACATGGTGGTCCTCAACTGGGGTGAGCAGGAGGTCGACGCGGGCACGGCGGCGATGATCGTGAACATCGGGCCCATCCTCATCGCCCTGCTCGGCGCGCGGCTGCTCGGCGAGACGCTGCCACCGCGGCTGCTGGCCGGGATGGGGGTGTCCTTCGCGGGCGCGGTGACCGTGGGGCTCTCGATGTCGGGGAACGGCGGCGCCTCCACGCTGGGAGTGGCGCTGTGCTTGCTGGCCGCGGTGGGGTACGCGGCCGGGGTCGTCGGCCAGAAGCCGGCGCTCGCCCACGCCAGCGCGATGCAGGTGACGACCTTCGGCTGTCTGATCGGGACGGTGGCCTGCCTGCCGTTCGTGGGGCAGCTGGTCGACGAGGCGGGGCGCGCGCCCCTGTCGGCGACGCTCAACATGGTGTACCTGGGGGTGTTCCCGACCGCGCTGGCGTTCACGACGTGGGCGTACGCCCTCGCCCGTACGACGGCCGGACGCATGGGCGCGACGACGTACGCCGTGCCCGCGCTGGTCGTGCTGATGTCCTGGCTGGCGCTGGACGAGATCCCGGGACTGCTGACGTTCGCGGGTGGGGCGCTCTGCCTGGTGGGCGTGGGGCTGTCGCGCTCCCGCCCCAAGAAGGCGTCCCAGGCATCGGTTGTGCCGACCGCGCCGGTCAGCGAGCCGAGCAGCACGGCGGCGGGTGGTCCTGAAAGCCGGTCCTAGGAGACCGATGAAGATCTTGAAATCGCGCCCGGGTCGCACCGGTTCGACCTGATTGACATTTACCGGCAATCCGGGGTGAATCGGGCGGCCCGAGCAAGATCTTCAGGAGTCTTCTAGGGCGTGTTTGAGAAGTCCCTCCCCCTGGACTTCGTCCGGTGGGGGTCCCCTGGGGACACCTCCCGTGCGAAGCCACGGGGGAGAAGCCAGGGGCAGGACCCCCAGCCCCGCGACGCCTGGCACGCGCACTCGCGGTGTTGTCGGAGTCGCCCAAGTACTCCCCCAGAGCTCCGCCCGGGGGTGCCCCCACCGCCTTGCGACTGCACGCACCAGACGCCGCAGGGCCCGCCCCACGGGCGGACGGCGCTACTTCTCAAACACGCCCTAGAACACCACCAGGGCCCGGCCGCCCTTGCCCGCGATCATGTTGTCGAAGGCGGCCGGAATCGATTCGAGCGTGATCCGCTCGGTGACCAGGGAGCCCAGATCCAGCCGCCCCGCGCGGATGTGCGCGGCCAGTACGGGCAGATCGCGTGCCGGGTCGCTGTTGCCGTAGACGCAGCCGGTCAGCGTACGGCCCCAGTGGAACAGCTCCAGCGCGTTGAAGGTGACCTGCTGGTCCTTCCCGCCGATGCCGACGACCGTCGTGCGACCGCCGCGCCGGGTGGAGTCCCAGGCTGTACGGATGGTGGCGGCGCGTCCCACGCACTCGATCGCCACGTCGGCGCCCTGGCCGCCCGTGAGCTTGCGGATCTGCTTGGCGGTGGTGTCGGAGGCGACGACGTACTCCGTCGCGCCCGCCCGCCGCGCGAGGGACTCCTTCTCCGGTGAGACGTCGACCGCGATGATCGTCGCCGCGCCCGCGATCCGGGCGGACTGAAGGGTGGCGAGGCCGACCCCGCCGACGCCGAAGACGACGACCGACTCGCCCTCGCGGACGCGGGCGGAGTGGTGGACGGCTCCATAACCGGTCAGGACCGCGCAGCCGAGCAGGGCCGCGTCGGTGAGCGGGACGCCGTCCGGTACCGGCAGTACGCACTCCGCGGCAACGACCGTCTCCTCGGCGAAAGCCGCGACATTCAGGCCGGGGTGCAGCTCGGTGCCCGCTGCTGTACGGGCGTGGATGCTCGCCACGCCCACGAGGGCGTTCGCGCACAGCCACACCTCGCCGATCCCGCAGTGGTGGCAGCTCCCGCACGACGGAGCCCAGTTGAGTACGACACCGTCGCCGGGCGCGACATGGGTGACGCCCTCGCCGACCGAGACGACCGTGCCCGCGCCCTCATGGCCGAGTACGGCCGGGACGGGGACGCGCATCGTGCCGTTGGACAGGGACAGATCGGAGTGGCAGACCCCGGCGGCGGCGAGGCGGACGCGCACCCGGCCGGGGCCGGGCTCGGGCAGTTCGATGTCGGTGACCTCCAGCGGAGAGCCGATGGCAGTCAGTACGGCGGCGCGGACGCGGACCATGATCGGTTTTTCTCCCGGCTCAGAGGCTCAGAACTGTCAGAACTGGAGGGACTTGGTCTGGAGATACTCGGAGAGACCGTGCGGGCCGAGCTCGCGGCCGACGCCCGACTGCTTGAAGCCGCCGAAGGGGGCGAGTGGGTTGAAGCGGCCACCGTTGATGTCGACCTGACCGGTGTCCATGCGGCGGGCGAAGGCGACGGCTTCCTCGTCGCTCGCCGCCCAGACCGCTCCCGCCAGGCCGTAGACGGTGCCGTTGGCGATGCGGAGGGCGTCCTGCTCGTCCTCGTACTTCAGGATGGAGAGGACCGGGCCGAAGATCTCTTCCTGCGCGATGGTCATCTCCGGGGTGACGTCGGCGAAGACGGTCGGGCTGACGTAGTAGCCGGTGGTGCGCGGGGCGTCGGGGCCGCCCGCGACCAGGCGGGCGCCCTCGGCGACGCCCTTCTCGATATAGCCGCGCACGCGCTGCTGCTGTGTGGCGTTGACCAGCGGCCCGACCCGCTCACCGGGCACATACGCGGCGACCGCGGCGGCGGCGAGCGCGACGGCTTCCTCGTACTGGTCCCGGTGCACCAGCATCCGGGTCCAGGCGCTGCACGTCTGGCCGGAGTTCGACATGACGTTGGCGATGCCGACCTTCACGGCCCTGGCCAGGTCCGCACCCGGCAGGATGACATTGGCGGACTTGCCGCCGAGCTCCAGCGCGACCCGCTTCACGGCGGCGCCCGCGGTCGCGCCGATGAGCCTGCCGACGGCGGTGGAGCCGGTGAAGGAGACCAGATCGACGCCCTCGTGCGCGGCGAGCGCCTGGCCCGCGACCGGGCCGAGTCCGGTGACCAGGTTGAACACCCCGGCGGGCAGACCGGCCTCGTGGACCGCCTCGGCGAAGAGCTGGGCGGTCAGCGGGGTGTCCTCGGCGGGCTTGAGTACGACCGTGCAGCCCGCGGCGAGGGCGGGCGCGACCTTGGCGACGATCTGATGCAGCGGATAGTTCCAGGGCGTGATCGCGCCGACCACGCCGACCGGCTCCAGCAGCACGGTGGAGTTGCCGATCTTCTCCTCGAAGACGTACGAGGCGGCCAGTTCCGCGTACGAACCGGCGACGGCGATCGGCAGGCCCGCGTGGACGGGGGTCGAGAACGCGAGAGGTGAACCGAGTTCCTCGGTGACGGTCTCGGCGATCTCTGCCTTGCGGGCCGCGAGTACGTCGCGCAGGGCGGCGATGCGGGCGCCGCGCTCGGCGGGCGGGGTGGCGGCCCAGCCGGGGAAGGCCTCGCGGGCGGCGCGTACGGCGGCGTCGACATCCTCGGCGGTACCGGCCGGGACATGGGCGATGACCTGCTCGTCCGCCGGGTTCACCACCGCGATCGTGTCCGGTCCGGCGGCGGGCCGCCACTGGCCGCCGATGTACATCCCGTCGTGAGCTGTCATCGCACTCCTCGTAGAACCCCGCGTAACCGTGACCCTAAACTAGCGGTGATAGTTTTCTGCCGCCAGTGGCACGGTGGCACCAGGCTCTCAGGCGTCGAGCCCCGGGAGGTCCGCAGGGGCGGGGCAGATCCGTTGTCCCAGGTGGTTGAAGACATACAGATGGGCGAGGTCGACCAGGAGCGGCACCTGCGCGCCGGTCCGCAGCCGTACGTCCGGACCGGTGCGTACGACCAGATCGCTGGCGGCGACGGCCGGGCGCTCGGCGGCGACAGGTGCCGTGGGTCCCGGCTCGTCCAGCACGACGACCGGGCCGGAGACGTGCGCCGTCGCCCGTTCTTTCAGCCGGGTCAGCACACCCGAGCCGCCACTGCCACTGTTCGCTTTGGCTCTGCCCCGGCGGCGCGTGCCGGGCTGCGGCCGGGGCGACTCCAGGTCGGGGACGACCGCGGGGCGCGAGCCGGTGTTGAAGTACACCAGCGCCTCGTGCCCCTGGTACTCCATGTGCTCGACGATCCCGGTCAGCGCGACCTCGCCGGGACGCGCCTGGCTCGGCGGGGCGATCCGGACGGCCTCCGAGCGCAGGCCGACGATGATCTGCCGCCCCTGCTGGATACGGAGCAGCTGGTGATCGACGCTGAGGGGCTCGGGCAGCGGCAGCCGCTGCTTGCCGAGGTCGATCGACATCCGGCCCTCAAGCGGCGCGTACACGACGGCCTGGAGCAGATTGATGCGCGGCGTGCCGATGAAGGCGGCGACGAAGACGTTCTGGGGCAGGGCGTACGTGGCCCGTGGGGTGCTCACCTGTTGCAGCACGCCGCCGCGCATCACCGCGACCCGGTCACCCAGCGACATCGCCTCGGCCTGGTCGTGGGTGACGTAGATCGTGGTCACCCCCAGCTCGCTGGTGAGCTGGGCGATTTCGGCGCGCAGATGATTGCGGAGCTTCGCGTCGAGGTTGGACAGCGGCTCGTCCATCAGGAAGGCGGAGGGCCGCCGGGAGATGGCGCGGCCCATGGCGACGCGCTGGCGTTCGCCGCCGGACAGCTGGCTGGGGTAGCGCTCGAGTACATCCTCGATGCCGAGCATCCGGGCGGTGGCGTCGACCCGTGGGCGGCGGTCCTGGCGGGGGTTCTCCAGCCGCAGCGGAAAGCCGATGTTCTCGCGGTTCGTCATGCTCGGGTAGAGCGCGAAGTTCTGGAACACCATGGCCATCTCGCGCTCGCGGGGCTGGAGGTTGTTGGCGTATTCGCCGTCGAGCAGCAACTCCCCCTCGGTGATGTCCTCCAGACCGGCGATCATGCGCAGCACGGTCGACTTGCCGCAGCCCGAGGGGCCGAGCAGGACCACGAATTCCCCCGGCTCGACATCGAGGGAGAACTTGTCGACGGCGCGAGTGGTGCGTTCGTACCTCTTGCTGACACTGCGCAGAGAGATGGCGCGACTCATATGGTTCCGCCGGGGGAAGAGAGGGAGGAGCGACTGAGACGCCTGAAACTAGCCGACTACTCCCCGTCGGGGAATGACTCGCGCGCAGGTTCGCGAAGCTTTCGCGAAGGTTAGGTGGCGGGGTGGTTCCGTCTCGTGGATTCCTTCGAGTCGTCCGATTCAGCGGAATCACCGGGTCCACCGGAATCACCAGAATCGCCGGCTCGCCGCCGTCCCGTCCGTACGGCGACGCCCCCCGAGAGAAACAGCAGCACCCCGACCATCACGAACGGCGCCGCCGTGCCCGCGACCCCCGCGACCAGTCCGGCGGAGGCGGGCGCGGCGACCTGGCCGAGGCGGTTGCCGGTCAGCCGCAGGGCGAGCGCGGTGGAGCGCGCCCGCGCCGGGGCGGCCTGCACGACCGTCGTCATCGACAGCGGCTGACCGACGCCCAGGCAGAAGCCGAGGGCGGCGAGCATCACGGCGAGCGCCCAGACCGGGACGGGCAGCGCGATGCCCGCGCACAGCAGACCGCTGAGCAGACAGGTCACGGCCAGCAGCGCCGTACGGCCCAGTACGCGGATCATCGGCGTCATCACCAGCCGGCAGGCGATGGTCGCGGCGGCGCGCAGGCTCAGCAGCAGTCCGACGGTGGCGGGTGAGATGGAACGGTGTTCACCGATCACCGGCAGATAGGCGGTGAGGATGTCGGTCGTGGAGAGCACGGCGAGGCTGATGAAGATCCCGGCGGGTACGCCACGGGTGCGCAGGATGCGGTGTACGGGAACCTTCGTAGCCTTCGCCCGGGTCTGCCGCAGGCGGGCCGGTCCGTCAGCCGTACGGTGCTCGATGCGCCAGAGCGAGGTGAGGGCGACCCCGGCGACGGCCGCCGAGACGACGAGGGCGAGTGCGCTCGTACGTCCCATCGCGCCGTCCTGCGCGGAGATCACATACCCGGCGGCGATCGGCCCGGCGAGCTGGCCCAGCGACGCGCCGATGGTGAAGTGACCGAAGTTGCGGTCCTGCTCCTCCGGGGGCGACTGGCGGGCGACGATCGACTGGGCGCCGATGACGAAACCGAGATGGCCGAGGCCCATCACCCCGCTCCACGCGGCCATCGCGGCGAGCGAGTCCGCCGTACCGCTGAGGGCACACCCGCCGGAGATCAGGACGACACCGACGGGCAGCAGGGGTGCGCACCGCCCGTGGTCCGTCCTGCGTCCCAGTGGTACGGCGGCGAACAGGGGAAGCAGCGCGTACACGCCCGCGATCACGCCGATGGCGCGCTCGTCCGCACCCAGGGAGAGCGCGCGGTACGAGACAGCGGGCCGCGCCATCGACACCGCCGCCTGCGCGAAACCGAAGGCGATGACGAGGCGCAGCAGCCAGCTTCTGGTCATGTCCTCACGTCAGATGATTCCGAAGAGGATTCCGGCGGCGAGGACGACCAGCGAGGTGAGCGCGGCCCACTTGACCGTGAACTTGGTGTGGTCGCCGAACTCGACCTTCGCCATGCCGACCAGGACGTACACGGCGGGGACGAGCGGGCTCGACATGTGCAGGGCCTGGCCGACGAGGGAGGCGCGGGCTATCTCCAGCGGGGAGACGCCGTGGGCGGCCCCGGCCTCGGCGAGGACGGGCAGGACGCCGAAGTAGAAGCCGTCGTTCGACATGAAGTAGGTGAGCGGGAGGCTCAGCACGCCGGTGACGATGGCCATGTGCGGGCCCATGCCCTCGGGGATGGCGGAGACGAGCCAGTCGGCCATGTGCTTGACCATGCCGGTGCCGGTGAGGACGCCGGTGAAGACGGCGGCGGCGAAGACCATGCCGGTGACGTTGAGGACGTTGTCGGCGTGGGAGGCGATACGGGCCCGCTGTTCGGCCATCTTCGGGTAGTTGACGGTGAGGGCGAGGGCCGCGCCCAGGAGGAAGAGCACCGGGATGGGGAGGAGCTCCATGATCATCGCGGTGAGGAGGGCGACGGTGAGCCCGGCGTTGAACCAGTAGAGCTTGGGGCGGAGGGAGGCGCGGTTGGGGTCGAGCCCCTGGAAGTCGTCGTCCTCGTCCTCGTGGTCCGAGGTTCCCGCACCACCGGTGGTCGTACGGGTCTCGTCGGCACCCCCACCCGCCTTGACCAGCACGGTCTCCGTCTCGGTCACCGTCTCCGTTTCCGTCTCCAGTACGTCGTCCAGCGTCAGCACACCGAGGCGCTTGCGCTCACGCCGCCCCAGTACGTAGGCGAGGATGAAGACGAAGAGCAGTCCGACGCCGAGCGCCGGGATCATCGGGACGAAGATGTCGCCCGCGTCCACCTTCAGCGCGGTGGCGGCGCGGGCGGTGGGGCCGCCCCAGGGCAGGGTGTTCATCACGCCGTTCGCTGTGGCGGCGACACCGGTCATCACGACCAGGCTCATCTTCAGGCGCTTGTAGAGCGGATACATCGCCGAGACGGTGATCATGAAGGTGGTGGAGCCGTCGCCGTCCAGCGAGACGATCGCGGCGAGCAGTGCCGTACCGACCACGATGCGCAGCGGGTCCGCCTTGCAGAAGCGCAGGATGCCCCGGACGATCGGGTCGAAGAGGCCGACGTCGATCATCACCCCGAAGTAGACGATCGCGAACATCAGCATCGCGGCGGTGGGGGCGAGGTTGCCGACGCCCTCGATGACGTAGTCGCCGAGGTGCGCGCCCTTTCCGACGAGTACGCAGAAGAGGGCGGGGATGAGGACCAGCGCCGCGATCGGCGACATCTTCTTCATCATGATCAGGACCAAGAAGGTCGCAATCATGGCGAAGCCGAGGATTGTCAGCATGTGGGACACCTAACGTTCACCATTGAACTCCCAGCCGGAGCGGCGGTGCGCATGACGTTAGGTCGCGCCATGAGCCGTTAACAAGGTGTTGACGCGTGAGCAATACGAGCTAAAGCCCAGTTCAGAACGGGGTCACGGCAGAGGTGCTACATCGACGGGGAAGCCGTTGAGCACGGCGGTGCCGGACAGCGGGTCGAGGCGCGAGCCGTCGAGCAGCTGATTGACGTTGACGCCGGGGCGGGCGGCGGCCACCGCCATCCGGGTGCCGGGCCGGTCGTGCCCCCAGCCGTGCGGCAGGCTCACCACTCCCGTCCGTACGGCGTCGGTGATCTCCACCGGCACTTCGAGCTCCCCGCCCGCCGCCGCGATCCGCGCCGGGGCTCCGTCCACGAGGCCGAGCCGTGCCGCGTCGGCGGGGTTGACCTGGAGTGTGCAGCGGTTGGAGCCGCCGTTGAGTGTGGCGACGTTGTGCATCCAGCTGTTGTTGGAACGCAGATGGCGGCGCCCGACGAGGACCAGGGCGGCGGGCGGCTCGGTGAGTGCGCGCCGGAGCCGGGGCAGATCGGCGGCGATGGGATCGGGCAGCAGCTCGATGCGTCCGCTGCGGGTTTTGAGGAGCTGCGGGATGCGGGGCTGGAGAGGACCGAGGTCGATCCCGTGCGGGTTCTCCAGAAGCTTGTCGAGGGTGAGGTCGTACGGACCGAGGCGCAGCATCATGTCGAGTCGCCGCTCCGGTCCGCTGTGGCCGGTGAGCTGCTCGGCCAGCTCCTTGGGCGCGCTCGCCTTGGCGAGCGTGTTCTCGATGACCATGTCGTCGACGGCGGACGGCTCCGCGCCGTGCATTCCGCTCACCGCGAGGATCAGGCGGGCCTGGATTTCGGACTCGTCCATCCTGCCGTCCTCCAGCGGGATGGCGGCGGGACTGTAGCGGGCCTGGTTGCGTACGGCGAAGGCGTTGAAGGCGTAGTCGAAGTGGGCGCTCTGGGAGGGCGGCGGCGGGGGCAGGACCACGTCCGCGTGGCGGGAGGTCTCGTTGAGATACGGGTCGACGCTGATCATGAAGTCGAGCGCGGCGAGCGCGCGGTCGAGGCGGTCGCCGTCGGGGGCGGAGAGGACGGGGTTGGCGGCGATCGAAATCACCGCGCGGATACGCCCGTCGCCTTCGGTGTCGATCTCTTCGGCGAGCGCCGCCATGGGCAGTTCGCCCTTGGCCTCGGGGTGGCCGCTGACCCTGCTGGCCCAGCGGCCGAGCGCGAAGCCCTTGCCGGGGGCGGCGGGACGGGGCGCGCGTTCGGTGGCGGAGAGTGGGAAGAGCGCGCCGCCGGGGCGGTCGAGGTTGCCGGTGAGGATGTTGAGCACGTCGATCAGCCAGTTGGCGAGGGTGCCGTACTCGACGGTGCTGCTGCCGATGCGTCCGTATACGGCGGCGGTGGGCGCGGCGGCGAGCTCGCGCGCGATCGTACGGATCTGCTCGGGGTCCATGTCACAGGCGGGCGCGACGGCCTCGGGCGTGAACTCCCGTACCGCTGCCTGGACTTCGGCCACTCCCTCGACGTGCTCTTCGAGCGGCCCCAGGTCGGTGAGCTTCTCCTCGAAGAGGACCTGGGCGAGGGCGGCGAGCAGCAGGGCGTCCGTGCCGGGCCGGATGGGCACGTGCCGGTCGGCGATGCGCGCGGTACGGGTGCGGCGCGGGTCGACAACGGTGAGGGTGCCGCCGCGCAGGCGCAGCGCCTTGAGCTTGCCGGGGAAGTCGGCGGCGGTGCAGAGGCTGCCGTTGGAGTCGAGGGGGTTGGCGCCGAGGAGGAGGAGATGGTCGGTGCGGTCCAGATCCGGCACGGGGATGGCGAAGGCGGCACCGAAGAGCAGGCCGCTGGAGACGTGCTTGGGCATCTGGTCCAGGGTGCCGGCGGTGAAGAGATTGCGGGTGCGGAGGAGGGAGAGCAGTACGGGCGGGTAGAGCGCGCCCGCGATGGTGTGGACGTTGGGGTTGCCGAGGACGACACCGACGGCGTTCGCCCCGTACGCCTCGACGATGGGCCGGATCCGGGCCGCGATCAGGTCGAACGCCTCGTCCCAGGAGGCGTCCTGGAGCTCGCCGTCCTTGCGTATGAGGGGGCCTCGCAGCCGGTCGGGGTCGGCGTCGAGCTCGCCGAAGGACGCGCCTTTGGGGCAGATGAAGCCGCTGCTGAAGACGTCGTCACGGTCACCACGGGCACCGGTGACACGGGTGCCCTCGATGGTGAGGGTCAGCCCGCAAGTCGCCTCGCAGAGGGGGCAGATACGGAGGGCGGTGCGGGTGGCGGCGGTGCGGGACATGGGCCCTCCCGGGGCGGTGGCGGACGGTGCGGGACGTCTCGCCCGAGCATACCGAGTGGTATGCCGGGCGGGGAGGGGTGCACCGGCGGACGTCTTGGCTCTCGCGCATGGCTCTCCTTTGAGTTCACGGGGATTCGCCAAGCCACGGCCGCACGATCAACGACTACGGAACGTGACGGGGGCGATCCGAGAGAGGAGTGCCTCCACAAAATGCACCAACGGCACCATTTGGCTGATTCACTCCAGATAGCCAACACACCCACCCCATTCGTCGCGAAACGCACCAAACGACACTGTGACGCCCGCTGTCCCGTTGACGCCGCGCCCCGTCAATCCTACGGTTGACCATAGGAATCACTCAGGCACCAGGAGCGGACGATGAGCGACATCGACGGCACCCCCATCGAGAAGGCAGCCATCGACCAGGCAGCCATCGACGCGGCACGCAAAACCGCCCAGGGCCTTGGCCACTCCCCCGGCTTCGGCAATGAGCACACCTCCGAGGCCATCCCCGGCGCGCTGCCCCCCGGCCGTAATTCCCCGCAGCGCGCCCCTCTCGGCCTCTACGCCGAACAGCTCAGCGGCACCGCCTTCACCGAGCCCCGCGCCCACAACCGCCGCTCCTGGCTCTACCGGATCCGCCCCTCCGCCGCCCACCCCCCGTTCACCCGTATCAACAACGGCCGACTCGACAGCGCGCCCTTCACCGAGTCCGTGCCCGACCCCAACCGCCTGCGCTGGGACCCCCTCCCCGAGCCCGCCGCCCCCGGTACGGACTGGCTGGCCGGCCTGTGGACCCTCGGCGGCAACGGCGACGCGACCCAGCGCACCGGCATGGCCGTGCACCTCTACCACGCCAACGCCTCCATGACCGACCGCGTCTTCAGCGACTCGGACGGCGAGCTGCTGATCGTCCCCGAGCAGGGCGGCCTGCTGCTGCGCACCGAACTGGGCCTGCTCGCCGCCCGCCCCGGCGAGATCGCCCTGATCCCGAGAGGCGTCCGCTTCCGGGTCGAGCTGCTGGACGAAACCGCTCGCGGTTACGTCTGCGAGAACTACGGCCAGCCCTTCCGCCTCCCCGACCTCGGCGTGATCGGCGCGAACGGCCTCGCGGCCCCCCGCGACTTCCTCGCGCCCGTCGCCGCGTACGAGGAAATGGACCGGCCGGTCGAGGTCGTCAACAAGTTCTGCGGGAACCTCTGGGCCGCGACGTACGACCACTCGCCGCTGGATGTCGTCGCCTGGCACGGCAATTACGTGCCGTACGTCTACGACCTGCACCGTTTCAATGTCCTCGGCTCCATCAGCTACGACCACCCCGACCCGTCGATCTTCACCGTGCTGACGTCCCCCTCCGACACCCCGGGCCTCGCGAGCGTCGACTTCGTCGTCTTCGCGCCGCGCTGGCTGGTCGGCGAGAACACCTTCCGGCCGCCGTACTTCCACCGGAACGTCATGAGCGAGTACATGGGCCTCATCGAGGGCGCGTACGACGCGAAGGCGGCGGGGAAGGGCGGTTTCGTGCCGGGCGGCGGCTCGCTGCACAACATGATGTCCGCGCACGGACCCGACCGTGAGACCTTCGACCGGGCGAGCGCCGCCGAACTGAAGCCGCAGAAGATCGACGACGGCCTGGCGTTCATGTTCGAGACCCGGTGGCCGGTGACGGCAACCACGCAGGCAGCAAGCGCGGAACATCTACAGACGAGCTACGACGACGTATGGCAGGGTCTCCAGCGCCACTTCAGGCTGTAGTAGCGCCGTAGCTCGGAGAAAAACGTGACCGCCTTCGCCCCCGACTCGCTGGTCCTGAACCGCAAATTGCCGCTCTGGTACCAGGTTTCCCAGTCTCTACGCGCATCGATACTGGGCCGCCTGCCCGAAGCGTCGCTGCGTCTGCCGACCGAGGAACAGCTCGCCGTGCACTACGGCGTCAGCGTGCTGACCATGCGCCAAGCCCTCAAGGAGCTGGAGGAGGAGGGCCTGATCAGCCGCCACCGGCGGCGCGGCACGTTCATCGAACCCGGGGCGCGGCGCAGTGCGCCGAGGCAACTGCTGGGTTCCATCGACGCGATTGTGGCTCAGCAGTCGGGCGAACACACGGAACTGCTGGACCACGGCCGGGCACCCGTGCCCCCCGAACTGGCCGAGCACTTCCCGGACCTGTCCGAAGTGGCGACGTACCACCGGCTGCGCGGCGACGAGCAGGCGGGCGAACCGACAAACCATGCGCGCAATTACGTCCGCCCCGACGTCGCCGAGCTCATCAACCCGGATGACCTGGTGTGGTGGCCCATGACGAAGGTGCTACGGGATGTGGTGGGCGTACACATCAGCCGGATCACGGACACCGTGGAAGCGCGGCTCGCGAACCCAGAGACCGCCCGTCTGCTGCACGTGCCACTGCTGAGCCCGATCCTGCACTACACGGGCGTGACGTACGGCAAGGACGGGCGCGCTCTGGATGTGGCGATCATCCACTATCGGGGCGACCGCTTCTCGTTCACGGTGACGCTGGACGCGGACTGACTGGCGTACGAGAGGAACGCGGCCCAGGTGGTGGGGGCGAGGGCGAGTTGGGGGCCCTGGTGGCACTTGGAGTCGCGGACGTGGATGGTGCTGGGGCAGGAGGCGACCTCTACGCAGTCGTCGCCCTGGTCGCTGCTGTAACTGGACTTGTGCCAGGACAGGGCGACCTCCACACAGCTGTCGCCCTGGGGGCTGCTGTAGCTGGACTTGAACCAGACCAGTTCATTCGTGCTCATAGCTCTCCTCGCAGTTTCTCCAGCAGGTCCCGCGAGTCTTTGGGGTTGAGGGCCTGCGAGCGCAGTTTGTCATAGCGCTGTTGAAGCACACTCACCTCTTTCGCATCGGCGATCAACCGGCCGTTCTGCTGTCCCTCGGAGTACGCGAGCCGTCGGCCTTCGGGCGTTTCCAGCAGTTGCAAGGGCCCGGCCAGACAGGCGTGGACCTCGCTGTCCATGGGCATGATTTGCAGCGTCACATTGCGCCGTGCGCTGAGCACCAGGACATGGTCGAGCAACCCCCGCATCACCTCCTTACCGCCGAGGCGCGCCCGGAAAACCCACTCCTCGACGATGAAGCTGAACGGCACGTCGGGCCGCTCCCAGAGCATCTTCTGCCGCTCCATGCGGGCAGCGACCTGAGCCTCCAACTCCTCTTCGGTGAGCAGCGGAATGCTGTTGTCGAACACCGCCCGCGTGTACCCGTCCGAACTCAACAGGCCCGGCACCAGCCTGCACTCGTACGTACACAGGCTCACCGCCAGCTTCTCCAGCCGCGCCCACTCCCTGAACCACGCCGCCAGCCCCGGCTGCCGCGTCACAAACTTCAGCGCGTTCCGCAACGCGCCCGTATTGCCCAGCACCTCCTCCGCACGCTCCGCGAAGTCCTGGTCGGGCAGCCGACGCCCCAACTCCACGGACGCCACCGTGTGCTTGGAGTACTGCACCAGGTTGCCGAACTCCTCCCGGCTGAGCCCGGCATGTTCGCGCAAAGCCTGGACGACGGCTCCGTAGGTGCGCAGGCTGTCGGTGCAGTCCGGCGGCGGCCGTTCAATGTCGGTCATACGCCACCACCTCCATGGTGCGTTGAGTGACGGAAAGACAACCGTATAGCCCACTCACCGTGTTCGTATCCTGACTTAATGTATTGATTCCGCCGTTGGTGAGCGGCGCTGAGTACCATGCCCCCGTGACGCTGGACGACGACGCCGCTCCGCTGCTGGCGGACCTCATGCCGTGGTCCGTAGCGCCGCTGCGGCTGGGCCGTGGCTGGCCGATGGCACCGGACGCCGCCTCCCTCAGAGCCCGCTGGGACGCCTTCGTACGTACGGAGGCCCTGGCGGAGCGCGAGGCGCTGCTGCTCCCCACGCGGTCGCGCACCCTGCGCAGCGCTGTGACCCAACTGCCGGGCCAGTCCACGGGTACGGGCCGCCTGGCGCGCGAGTCGGGCCCCTGCCCCGAGCCCGTACGCATCCTGCACGCGCCCTTCGATGAGCAGTGGCTGCTGCCGGACCACCGGCTCATCGACGCCGCGCGCCCCGAGCTGTGGCGGGTCGCCGATGAGGCTCAGGTCTTCCTCGTGGAGCAGGGGTACGTCCCCGGGGCGACGGGTCCCGCGCTGCTGGCCTCCGCCGTACTGCCCGAAGGGCGGTCGCCTGCCGGGCGCCCCGGGCGTATCCGCCCGCTGTACCGGCGCCCCGGAGGCCGCGAACCCAATGTCGTGCCCGCTCTGCTCGACCATCTCTCCGACCGCTACGGCCACGAGGTCACGGCCGAATCCCTGCTCGCCTGGACCCTGGCGGCCGGGACGCCGGACCGTACGGTTCCGCTCCCCTCGGACGGCGAGGTCTGGGCGTACGGCACGGAACTCGGCCACCGGATACTCCGGCTGCACCTGCGGGGCAGGGGCAAGGGCGACGCCGACCGGCCCAAACTCCCCGGGGGCCGCCGACCGTACGTACGCGCCCCGTTTCCCGCCCGGCCGGCCGAACTCGTCTACGACCGTGACGAGGAGACGCTGTACGTGGACGAGGGCCGCATCTCGCCCGTGCCGGGCGAGGCGTGGGACTTCGAGGTGAGCGGCGTGCGGGTACTGGAGCAGTGGTTCGCCCGCAGGACGCCGCCGACCGCCGAGCCGGGCACGCTGGAGGCGATCGGCCCGGCCGGCTGGCCACAGCCCTGGACATCGGAACTGCTGGAGCTCATCACGGTGCTGGCGCTGCTGGCTGAACTGCGGCCCGAGCAGCAGGACTTGGCGTCCGGGCTGCTCGGCTCCGCGCAGATCACTGCGGCCGAGCTGCGCGGCGCGGGCATCCTGCCCGTACCGGACGCGGCGCGCCGCCCGGCCTCGGTGCTGGACCACCACGAGGAGGGCCCGGAGGGGCAGTTCGCGCTTCTCTAAGTCGCCGCGTGTCAGCCGTAGGCCTCTGGAAGGTGCACGGTCCGGGCCAGGACGAAGACGCACAGCCGTAGCGCGGGGCGGGGTCGTGGAGTACAGGCACGACGGGCACGGGGGAGAGCGCGCCGACGCGCCCGGGTAAGGAAGCGCGGCGGCGCCGTCGTCGACGAGCGGAGTGCCGGGCGCCGCTCAAGCCGAGGCGAAGCCGCGGGTTCTGACGGTGCCCGGCCCCTACCGACGAGTACCGAAGAGCGAACGACGCAGCCGCCGAAGCGGCGCGAAGAGCGAGACTCGCGCGCTCTTGCTCTTGCGGGTGTGTGCGACATCACGCGAGGTGAGCTCACGCATCAGCGACGTCGCTTCCACCGTGTCTCCCTGCGGGACGGCAGGGCCGCCCAGCACTGAGAGATGGCGGTCGAGACGCGAACTGGTCGCGCTGCTCCCACACGTGATGGCAGGCACTCGCGGCCTGCTCCGCACCGTTATCTGTTCCATGTCACTCCCCACCCGTACGAGGGCACCCGGCCCGGGCAGGTTAACCCTATCGCTCCCACGGGACACTCGTGTATCCCGCGTGCAGGATTCACCACACAGGTACGAGAGTTGACGCTCCTTGTTCTAAACATGCCGATTCCAGGGCGACTTGGACAGCCGGGGCGAGAACTGGGCGAGCAGGGCGGCGAATCCCCTGGTCAGCGGCTCGGTAAGGGGCAGAAAAAAAATCTTCCCAACCGACCAATCCGTTTGGCCCTCCGTGACGAATGACTGACATCGAAGCACGATCAGCACTCGCGCGAAGGACGGAACCGATGACCGCATTCAGCAGCAGCGGGCGGGGGCGCAACAGGCTCGCCGCACTCACCTGCGTGGCGCTGGCCGCCGGAAGCCTCGTGGCCTCCGGTGCGACCGGAGCGGAGCCCGGGACTGCCCAGGCCTCCAGCCACCGTGAGGCCCCGCTGATCTCCGGGCAGCCTCAGTACGACAACACGGACGTGTACGCGTTCGTCAGCCCGGACAAACCCGACACGACCACGATCCTCGCCAACTTCCTGCCGTTCCAGGAGCCGGCGGGCGGCCCGAACTTCTACAAGTTCGGCGACGACGCCCAGTACGACGTCCACATCGACAGCGACGGCGACGCGCAGGGCGATCTGATCTTCCGATGGACCTTCGAGGACCAGGTGAAGAACGGCAATACGTTCCTGTTCAACACCGGCCCGGTCACCTCGCTGGACGACCCGGACCTCAACATCACTCAGACGTACGACATTGAGCTGCTGAAGCTGAAGAAGCAGCGGGTGGTGTCCCGTACGCAGATCGCGGACGATGTGCCGGTGGCGCCGTCGAATGTGGGCAAGGCGTCCATGCCGAACTACCAGACCCTGCGCGACCAGGCGGTGCATCAGCTGCCCAGCGGGGCCACGACGTTCGCGGGACAGGCCGACGATCCGTTCTTCCTGGATCTGCGGGTCTTCGACCTCCTCTACGGCGCGAACCTGTCGGAGGTCGGCAACGACACGCTCAAGGGCTACAACATCAACACGATCGCCCTGCAGGTGCCGACGGCGCACATCCGCCAGTCGAAGAAGCAGCCGATCGTCGGCATCTGGTCGACGACGCAGCGCAAGGGCGCGAACGGGCACTTCTCCCAGGTCTCGCGGCTCGGCATGCCGCTGGTCAACGAAGTCGTCATACCGGTGAAGGACAAGGACAAGTTCAACGCGTCCGATCCGTGGAACGACGGCGACTTCCTCGACTTCGTCCAGAAGCCGGAGCTGCCGAAGCTGATCGAGGCGATCTACAAGATCAAGGCCCCTGCTGAGCCGCGTGCCGATCTGGTCTCCGTGTTCCTGACCGGAGTCGACAAGCTCAACCAGCCCCCGCACGTCCGCCCGGCGGAGATGCTGCGGCTGAACACGTCCATCCCGCCGAGCTCCCACCCCAAGAGGCTGGGCGTCCTGGACGGCGACAACGCAGGGTTCCCGAACGGACGGCGGCTGTCGGACGACGTACTGGACATCGCACTCCAGGTCGTGGAGGGCGAACTGCTCGGCCAGAAGAACGACCTGGGCGACGCGGTGAACGAGAACGACGCGAAGTTCGGCAAGAGCTTCCCGTACGTGGCACTGCCGACGTCCGGCTCCCGTGGCCCGCTCGCGAAGGTCAACGACACCAAGGGCAGCAGCCTGCTCAAGGGCGGCGCGGTGGTCGCGGCCTCCAGCGGTGACGACAGCTTCAACACGACGCTGATCGCCTCGGCGGTAGCGGCGGGTGTGGGCGTGCTGCTCGTCGCGCTGGGTCTGAGCTGGTGGCGTATGCGGCGGCGTATGCCGAACTACCGCTGAGCCGGGTGCGCCCGGCCTTCTGCCGGGCCATGTGAAGGCAGTTACGCAGCTGTGAACGGAAAGGGCGGATGCATGTCCCTGCGAAGGGCGACAGGAGAGGGTGAGGCCGTGGGCCGCGTCCCGGGGGCTCCGGTGGACCCGGCGGAGACCGCCGGCGACGCTGGAATTCCAGCCCGTCTGGGGGCACCTCCCATGCCGAAGGCTATGGGGGAGATTGAGGACACGGCCGAAGGCCGTACCGCCGGCACTGCGGCCGTCGGCCCCGCAGGAGACGCAGCCGCGAGCCGGTCACGCTTCTGGGGGGTTCTCCTGCCCGCCGCAGGGCTGGCCGTCGTCCTCACCGCGGGGGCCCTCGTGTTCGGAGGACCGGACGAGTCGCCCCGTACCGCCCGCGTCGCCGCGCCCGCGGCCGACGCGCCGTTCGACCGGATCGGCGCCGGTGACCTCTCCCGTGGGGTCACCGGCCTCCAGGCACACCTGAGGGACCGGCCCAAGGACGCCAGGGGGTGGGCGACCCTGGGGGCCGCGTATGTGGAGCAGGCCCGGACCAGCGGCGACCCCACCCGGTATCCGCAGGCCGAACAGGCGCTCGGCCGGTCGCTCGCGCTCCAGCCGCAGGGCAACGACGCCGCGCTCGCCGGGCGCGCCGCGCTCGCCGCCGCGCGGCATGACTTCCGCGGCGCGCTGCGGGAGGCGGAGGCCGCGCTGAAGGTCAACCCGTTCAGCGAGCGCGCTCTCGCCTCCCGTATCGACGCCCTGGTGGAGCTGGGCAGCTATC
Source organism: Streptomyces sp. NPDC052236 (assembly GCF_044548015.1). NCBI lineage: Bacteria > Bacillati > Actinomycetota > Actinomycetes > Kitasatosporales > Streptomycetaceae > Streptomyces > Streptomyces sp. NPDC052236. The sequence continues at coordinate 373,567 of NZ_JBIUBL010000003.1, forward strand.
CGAAGGCGCTGGCGGCGGCCGAGGAGGCAGACCGCCGCCGGCCCGGCATCCCCGTCTTCACGCGGTACGCGTACGTCATGGAGCTGCGCGGCGACATCACGGGAGCCCGCCGGGTGCTCGGCCAGGCCCTCGGCTCGGCCTCGACGCCCGGTGACATCGCGTACGTGGCCGGCGCGCTCGGCCAGCTGGAGTGGAGTCAGGGCGCCTACCCCGCGGCGCTGCGCCACTTCGGGACCGCGCTGACCGCCGACCCGGCGTATCTGCCCGCCCTGGAGGGCAGGGCCCGCACCCAGGCCGCTCAGGGCCGCACACAGGCGGCCATCGCGGGGCTCGAAACGGTGGTGGCGCGGCTGCCGCTGCCCGGGCAGCTGGTGGCGCTCGGTGAGTTGTACGAGGCGGCCGGGCGTACGGCCGAGGCCCGCGCCCAGTACGAACTGATCGGCACCTGGACCGAGCTCGCCCGCGCGAACGGCGTGGACACCGATCTGGACACCGCTCTGGCCCTCGCGGACCACGGCGACCGGGCCGAGGCCCTGCGCGCGGCCCGCGCGGAGTGGCAGCGGCGCAGGACCGTGCACACGGCGGACGCCCTGGCCTGGGCCCTGCACGTCAACGGGCGTTCGGCGGAGGCCCTTTCGTACGTCAAGACGTCCGCCCCGGCGGGCTCCCACAACGCGGTGTTCCTGTACCACCGCGGCGTGATCGAACGGGCCGCGGGCGAGCCGGTGGCCGCCCGCCGTTCGCTCGCCGCCGCGCTGAAGACCAACCCCGGTTTCTCGCCGACCGGTTCACGTGCGGCCCGTGCCGCGCTCAAGACTTTGGAGGGGAAGTGAGAGGCGTTACCAGTCGCGTCACGAAGCGTGCCGCGGCGGTTCTGATCGCGGGGGTGGCGCTCGCCGTGCTGCCCGCCGGGACGGCCGCCGCGCATCCCCTGGGGAACTTCACCGTCAATCATTACGACGGGCTCCTCGTCGCGCCCGGTCTGCTGAGCGTGGATCACGTCGAGGACCTGGCTGAGATACCGGCCGCCCAGGCCCGTACGAAGATCGACCGGAACGGCGACAAGGAGCTGTCACCGGCCGAGTTGTCCGCTTGGGCGGGCGACCGGTGCCGGGACGCGGCGCGCGACAGCCGGGTCACGGTCGACGGGCGGGACACGGCACTCACGCCGGGCACGGGCGCCGGCGCGGGGAGCGCCGAGGTGCGCCCCGGGCAGGCAGGTCTTGCGACGCTGCGCGTGGAGTGCCGGCTGACCGCCGCACTGCCCATGGAGGCTCGGCACACCGTCGAGTTCCGGGCCGCGGCAGGTAACCAGGGCCCTGGCTGGCGGGAGATCACGGCCCGCGGCGACCGGATGACGCTCACGGACACGGACGTACCCAAGGCGTCGGTCTCGCACCGCCTGGCCCGCTACCCGGAGGGGCAGCTGTCCTCGCCGCAGGACCAGAGGACGGCCGCGGTGTCGGTCGTACCGGGCGGCGCTCCGGCGGCGGCCGAGCGTACGGAGGCGACGGGCCCGGCGTCCGTACTCCCGCGCGGCGCGGACCGCTGGACGCAGGCGCTGACGGAGCTGGTGTCGCGGCGCGACCTGACGGCGGGGTTCGCCGCACTGGCACTGGCCACGGCCGTGCTGCTGGGCGCGCTGCACGCGCTCGCGCCGGGGCACGGCAAGACAGTGATGGCCGCGGCCGCGGCGGCGGGCGGGCGCAACTCGCTGCGCGATGTCCTCTCGCTGGGCGCTTCGGTGACGGTGACGCACACGCTGGGGGTGTTCGCGCTGGGCGTGCTGATCGCGGCGGGCTCGGCCGCCGCGCCGTCCGTGGTGGCGTGGCTGGGCGTGGCGAGCGGGGTCCTGGTGGCCGGGGCGGGGGCCTTGCTGGTACGCAGAGCCTGGGGCAATCGCGGCAGCTCACACGGGCACAGCCATGGCCATGAGCACCCGCACGAACACGGACACGATCACGGGCACGGGCATTCGCACGGGCACGGGCACACGCACAGCCACGACCACCACCGCCCCCTGAGTTTCCGCTCCACCCTCCTCCTCGGCTTCGCCGGCGGAATGGTCCCCAGCCCCTCCGCCGTCGTCGTCCTCGTCGGCGCCGCCGCCCTGGGCCGCGCCTGGTTCGGTCTGCTCCTCGTCCTCGCGTACGGCGTCGGGCTCGCCCTGACCCTCGGCGCCGCGGGCTTCGCAGCCGTGAAGCTCGGCGACCGCGCGGCCCGCCTCCTCGCGGACAGGAGCCGTCGCAAGGGACGGCTGCTCTCCGCCACGCAGCGCGTGATGCCGCTGGGCACGGCATGCGTGGTGCTCGCGCTCGGGTGCGGATTGGCGCTCAGGGGGGCGGCAACAGCGCTTGCGTGAGTTAGCTTGAGTTGGTCGTTGCTCTGCTACGCATGGGGGGCTCGTGGTGAGCGAAGCACCGGGCAGTGAGCGGCTCGTGGCAGGCCGGTACCGGCTGCTGAGCCCCTTGGGCGAGGGCGGAATGGGCGTCGTGTGGCGTGCCCGCGACGACGTACTGGGTCGCGAGGTCGCCATCAAGGAGGTTCGCGCGCCCGCCGGTCTCGGCGGCGGCGGCGAGCAGCGGCTGTACACGCGCCTGGAGCGGGAGGCCTGGGCAGCCGCCCGGATCTCGCACCGCAATGTGGTGACCGTCTACGACGTGGCGATGGAGGACAGCCGCCCCTGGATCGTGATGGAGCTGGTGCGCGGGCTCACGCTCTCCGACGTACTCGACGCGGAAGGGCCGATGGCCCCGCGGCGCGCAGCGCATATCGGGGCGGAAATCCTCGCCGCCCTGCGGGCCGCCCACGACGCGGGTGTGCTGCACCGCGATGTGAAGCCCGCCAACGTACTCATCGCCAATGACGGCCGGGTGGTCCTCACGGACTTCGGCATCGCCACGGTCGAGGGCACCTCCAATCTCACGATGACGGGCGAGCTGATCGGCTCCCCCGAATTCCTCGCGCCCGAGCGGGCGCTGGGGCGTACGCCGGGGCCCGCGTCGGATCTGTGGTCGCTCGGAGTGCTGCTGTACGCGGCGGTCGAGGGGAACTCCCCGTTCCGGCAGAACACCCCGCTCTCCACCCTGCGCGCCGTCGTCGACGGGGAACTGCCGCCGCCGCGCAGGGCCGGTGCACTGGCGCCGGTCATCCTGGGGCTGTTGCACAAGGAGCCCGCGGACCGGCTGTCGGCGGTGGAGGCCGAGCATCTGTTACGGGTGGTGGGCGCGGGCGGTGTGCCGCACACCACTCAGCCGCCGCCCCTTGTCCCGTACAGCCCCACAGTGCCGGGCGGCTCGGAGGGGTTCGGCCCGCCGCCGGTCACGGCCGGCATGGCCGCGGACGTACGGGTGAACGTACGGGAGGAGCCGGACCGCTCGCGGCGGGCGGCGGTCGTGCTGGTCGCCGGGGTGGTGTCGCTGCTCCTCGCGATCGGCGGCCTCACTTGGGCTCTGGTCAACAAGGACGACGGCGATGAGCCGAGCGGATCGGTCGGTGGCGGCCCGCGGACATCTGTGCAAGCGAGTTCGAGCGGCGCCGCGCCCAGCAACACCAAGGGAGGAAACGGCGGCAACGGCGGTAATGGCGGTACGACCGCGCCTCCGGCGCAGGCCGTGAAGGTCTACGCCCAGACCGTGCGCGAGAGCTACTCCGGCACCTGCCCGCCCCCCAAGTCGGATGCTCCGGCCTTCCGGGCGACCATCACGGTCACCCGCACCCCCGCGGCCGTCGAGTACCGCTGGGCGACCCAGAACGGCACGTACGGCTGGGACCCCCGGGGCACCGACACCTCCGGCTCCGACTGGAAGACCCTGCGCTTCGCGTCCGGAGGCGGAAAGGAGAAGCAGGTCAACCACGTCGAGCGGACCTACAAACAGGGCCAGACGCACCGCGACCGGATCCGGGTGGAGATCCGGAGTCCGGTCGAGGCGCTTTCCAACTGGGTCGATTTCTCGGTGACGTGCAAGCAGGAGACCCCGACGGGCGAGGGTTCCTACTCGGCGGATACGGCTGTCAGGCGTGCGCGGTGAGAGTGGGCAGGTAGCCACCGGACTGCCCGGCGGCGTTGGGGTGGTACGACTCGACGATGTTGGTCCAGTTCACGCTGTGCAGCCAGGCCGCGCCCGAGCAGATTTCATGCCCGGTGAAGACCGGTACGACATCCGCGAAGTCGTACCCGTGGTCGGCCGCGCGCTTGGCGGTGGCCGCGTTGAGGTACTCGGAGGCTCCGTTGATGGCGGCCCTTTCCTTCTCGCTCAGACCGATGAGGCAGCTGCCGCCGAGCTTGTAGAAGCGGGGGTAGCCGAGGACGACGACCTGGGCGGCCGGCGCCTTGGCGCTGATGGCCGAGTACACCTGGTCGAGCTGGCCGGGCAGGGTGGAGTCGACGTACGCGCGGGCGGTCGCGATCCGGGCGAGGCAGCTGGCCTCGGACTGCAGTACGCATGTGGTCATGACGTCGGAGAAGCCCGCGTCATTGCCGCCGATGGTGACGGAGACGAGGTCGGTCGCGGAGTTGAGAGGGTCAAGTTGAGTTGCCGTGACATCACCCGTACGAGCGCCCGCGCAAGCGGTGAACGCGAACGACGAGGGTGAATGCGCCGCCGCCCAGAGCTGGGGGTAGGCCCGGGTACTGCGCAGGCAATTGCCGCTGGCGCTGTCGTAGCTTCCGGCCCCGACGCCGGAGGAGTAGGAGTCGCCGAGGGCCACGTAGTCGAGGCTCTGCGCGGTGTCCGTGGCGTGCGCTTGGCCTGCTCCGGTGAGAGCGAGGACGCCGCCGAGGAGGAGTGCGGATGAGAATGCCGCGAATCGGGACAGTTTCATGGAACCTCCCTTTAGCAGGATCTCTGCCTCAACTTTGGTAGCAGCTCATATACTTAACTGGAAGTGTTCATGCCAAATCACCTTCGACAACTCCGCACTTGGGGGAAGTCGGCCATGCCTCAGACGTCCCAGACAGTCAGAAACAAGTCGGAAGCGGTCTGGACCGATCTCCTGCCGGTGCTCGCGGGCATCGCGGCGGCCGTCTCGGCGGTAGGCATCGCGCTGGCGCTCGCGGACGTACGGTCGCCGCTGCGTGCGCCGTTCATCCTCTTCTTCCTGTTCGCCGGTCCGGCGGGCGGCCTCGCCACGGCGCTGTCCCGATACCGGAACCGGAATCACAAACGGAACCGGAACCAGAGATTCCAGTTGATCCCGGGAGCCCACGCCACCGCCGCCGCGACAGGGGCGCTCGTGATTGACCTGGTGGTGGCTCAGACCATCTCCATCTCCGGTTTCCTGACGATCAATGGAGGGATCGTGGTGGTGATCGTGATCACCGCACTCCTCTTCCTCCCAGGGGCGACAGAAACGATCAAGAATATGCGTTTTGTATCAAAAAAGTAATAAAGTGAGGCCCTGCTACAGGTATTGCCATACAGTCCCATTAATCAATACCGTCGTACATCCACCCGCAACGGTCCCTCATGCAAAGCGGCTCCAGGGGAGAAGCGTTGCGATGGATCCCGCGCGGGGCGGTAGGGGGGTGCCGTGCCCAGTTTTCGCGCTCGTTCCGAGCCGTAAACCGAGGGCGGCCAGTTGTGCCAACTCACCCACCACGTAGGGGGCAGTGCCATGCCGTCATAGGCGGGTGAGTAGAACACCCCCCTTTCGAACCGGAAACTCATCCGGACTGCCCGGGGGTGGGCGGTCCACCGGTGGAGAGGGAAGCAACTCATGAGTTCAGTCCTGCATCCGGACGTACCGGAGCAAGATCAGAATCAGCAGCGGCACCAGGGGGGCACTACCGAAAGAGCAGCCGCCGTTCCGGAAGGGCCGGCGAGCGTCTCGCAGTTCGGGCAGTACACGCAGATTTCCTCGCACCTCGCGATCACTCCGCCGGTGAGCGTCGTGATCCCCGCCATGAACGAGGCGGAGAATCTTCCGTACGTCTTCAAGAGCCTGCCCGGGTGGATTCATGAAGTCGTCCTGGTCGACGGGAATTCCAGCGACAACACGGTCGAGGTCGCCCGCGAACTGTGGCCGGACATCAAGGTCGTCCAGCAGGTTGGCAAGGGCAAAGGGGATGCCCTGATCAGCGGCTTCGGCGCCTGCACCGGCGACATCATCGTCATGGTCGACGCCGACGGCTCGGCCGACGGCCATGAGATCGTCTCGTACGTCTCCGCCCTGGTCTCCGGCGCGGACTTCGCCAAGGGCTCCCGCTTCGCCAACGGCGGCGGCACGGACGACATGACCCTGATCCGCAAACTGGGCAACCGGGTGCTGTGCGCGGTCGTCAACGCCAAGTTCGGCGCCCGCTACACCGATCTCTGCTACGGCTACAACGCTTTCTGGAAGCACTGTCTCGACGACATCACCCTCGACTGCACCGGCTTCGAGATCGAGACGCTGATGAACATCCGGGTCGTCAAGGCGGGGCTGCGGGTGCAGGAGGTCCCGAGCCATGAGTACCTGCGCATTCACGGCGTCAGCAACCTCCGTGCCGTACGGGACGGGCTGCGCGTGCTGCAGGTGATCCTGAAGGAGAAGCGCGTACGAAGGGCGGCGCGCCGCCGGACGCCTTCCCTGAGCAGCACATTCCCGCGGGGAGAGGCGTCTTGAGCGAGTGCGGGTTCTCCGTGGTGATCTGCGTGTACACCGAGGACCGCTGGGAGGACATCCTCGCGGCCGTCGACTCGGTACGGCACCAGTCACTGCCGCCCCTTGAGACGCTGCTTGTGGTCGACCACAACCCGGCGCTGCTCGAACGGCTCGGCAAGGAGTACAAGGAAGCGAAGGAAGAGACGGAGGTGCGGGTGCTCGCCAACGCGGGCCCCCGCGGCCTCTCCGCGGGCCGCAACACCGGAATCGCCGCCGCGCGCGGTAAGTTCGTCGCCTTCCTCGACGACGACGCCGTGGCCGAGCGCGACTGGCTGCGGTACTTCGCCGAGGGGTACGACGACGTACGGGTGATGGCGGTCGGCGGCAGGACCATGCCCGCGTGGGAGTCGGGCCGCAGGCCGGTGTGGTTCCCCGAGGAGTTCGACTGGGTCGTCGGCTGTACGTACCGGGGGCTGCCGGGCGGCAAGGTGCGCGTCCGCAACGTACTCGGCGGCAACGCCTCCTTCCGGCGCAGCGCGTTCGACGCCTCGGGCGGCTTCGCCACGGGCATCGGGCGCGACGGCGACAAACGGCCGCTGGGCTGCGAGGAGACCGAGCTGTGCATCCGGCTCGCCACGGCGCTGCCCGAGGCGGTGCTGCTGATCGACGACCGCGCGGTGATCCACCACAAGGTCCCGGCGGCGCGCGAGCGGTTCGGCTACTTCCGCACGCGTGCGTACGCGGAAGGCCTGTCCAAGGCGCTGGTGGCCCGGAGTGTGGGCGCGGGCAAGGGCCTTGAGTCCGAGCGCCGCTACACCACGCGGGTGCTGCCCGCCGGGGTCGCGCGCGGGCTGCGCGACGCGGCACGCGGGCGCAGGGGCGGGGCGGGGCGGGCGGGGGCGATCGTGGCGGGGGTCGCGGCGGCGGCCGGGGGTTATGTGGTGGGGAGCGTACGGGCGCGGGGGAACGGCGCGACGTTCTCATCGGGCCCGATCGCTCCCGTCGAGGAAGGAGACAGGTCCAAGTGAATCAACCCGTGCCGATCCTGATGTACCACGCCGTGGGGCACCGCCCGGCGAAGGCCGCGTACGGTCTTTCGGTCTCTCCCGATGCCTTCGCCGAGCAGATGGAGCTGCTCGACGAGCTCGGCTTCACGCCCGTCACCACCGCGCAGCTGGGCGCTGCCTGGCGGTCAAAGGGCGAGAGCCTGTTGCCGGGCAGGCCCGTGCTGATCACCTTTGACGACGGTTACGAGGGCGTGCACCGGCACGCCCTCCCTGTCCTGGCCAAGCACGGCTTCGTCTCGACGCTGTTCGTCTCGACCGGCTGGCTGCGCGGTGCGTACGAGGTGGGGGGCGCGCTCGACACCATGCTCGACTGGGGTCAGGTACGCGAACTGGCCGCGGCGGGCACGGAGATCGGCGGCCACACCCACACCCATCCGCAGCTGGACCAGCTCAATGACGAGCACCTCCGGTACGAGACGGTCCGCTGCCGGGACGTCATCGCCGACGAGCTGGGCGCGCGGCCGCTCTCGTTCGCGTACCCCTACGGCTACTCCAGCCGCCGGGTGCGCGGCGCGGTCCGCGCGGCCGGTTTCGCGCAGTCGCTGGCCGTGGGCAACGGGCTCGCGGTACGGCGGCAGGGGCCGTACGCACTGGAGCGGGTGACGGTACGGCGTACGACCGGCATCGGGGAGTTCGAGCGGCTGATCGTGGGCAGGTCCGTCGCGCGGATCTTCGCGAGGGACCGTGCGCTGACGAAGGCGTACGCGGTGGTGCGGCGGGCACGGCGGATGCGCGGGCTGATCCAGGAGGCGCGCGGCTGATACGCGATCCGGGGCCGGGTGCCGGGGCGTAGGCGGGGTGGGCCGAGTAGGCGGCGGGCAAAAGACCGTGCGCGCGACGGCCCTGTGGCAGATCATGGGCGCATGTCTGCCAAGCCTCAGGACGCTCTGCCGATCCGGCTCAACGTCGACGACAGCGATTCGCCTTCGGATGTCGTCGACGCGCTGTTCCTCGGCCGTTTCGCGACGGGCGAGCAGCCGTACTCCCACAGTTCCTCCATCGACAGAGTCAGGCCGGGCGTGACGCTGCTGCCGCCGGCCGCGTCCGTACTGCGCTCGGCGCGCGACGACGACCGCAGCGCCACACTCGCCGAGGGCGAGGGGTGGACGCTGCTGGTCTCGCGCTGGAACCGGGGCGCCGATGTCACCGTCACGGCGGTCAGTTCCGAGCTCGCGGAGAAGGTCCTGGGGCAGGCGACGGACGGCGCCCAGGACGAGCCGGAGCCGCAGCCGGAGAACGTCACGATGGGATTCTGGTACGTATCCCCGCGGCGCGGCCCGCACCGCACCACCCGTCAGATCGCCGCGGGCACCTGGGAAGAGGTCCGGTCCAACTACACGGCGCCGGTCGCGGAGGCGATGGACCGGCTGATGAAGGTGACGCCGGACGACATCGCGGGCCGCCTGCTCCTGCTGCACGGCCCGCCGGGCACCGGCAAGACCTCCGCGCTGCGGACGCTGGCCCGCTCCTGGCGGGACTGGTGCCAGGTCGACTGCGTACTGGACCCGGAGCGGCTCTTCAACGACGTCGGCTACCTGATGGACATCGCGATCGGCGAGGACGAGGGCACGGCGAAGGGCCGCTGGCGGCTGCTGTTGCTGGAGGACTGCGACGAGCTGATCCGCGGCGAGGCCAAGCACACGGCGGGCCAGGCGCTGTCCCGCCTGCTCAACCTGACGGACGGCCTGCTGGGCCAGGGCCGTAACGTCCTGGTGGGCGTGACGACGAACGAGGACCTTGAACGCCTCCACCCGGCGGTGGTCCGCCCGGGCCGCTGCCTGGCCCGCATCGAGGTCGGCGCGCTGACCCGGAGTGAATCGGTGAGGTGGCTGGGCACGGAGGAGGGAATCGGCCGCGAGGGCGCGACGCTGGCGGAGCTGTACGCGCTGCGCCGCGGCACGACGCCCGCGTCCGTCCCGGCGCAGCACGACGGCCCGGAGGCGGGCCTGTACCTCTGACGGTCACCCCGGGGCCACCGGCGCGGGCGGCGGTGTCGACCCACTTGCGCTCCAGCGCCATCGCGCTCCGGAACCCTTCCAGTACGCCGTCCAGCCCACCCGGACGTGCCGTTATCCGGTGAGCGGCTGCGGCAGGAGTGGGCCGAAGCCGGAGGCGGGCGAGGTCACAACGCCGTCACCGGCGCGTCCGACGGCAGGCGGAAATGCGTGCGGGCCGCCGCTTCCATCTGGGCGGTCCCGTCCCAGTCCCCGTGCCGGACCATCTCCGCGCCCCCCTTCGAGAAGGAGCGGCCGATCCAGGCATCGTGGCCCGCACCGTCCGGTGCGCTGCCCTGGTGGCGGACGCGGTAGACGGCCGCCTGCCCTGTCCCCTCCCGCGACAGCTCCATCAGCCGAGGGGCGTGCACGCCGCTGCCTTCTACGAGGCTCCCGGCACGGGCGGCGAGTTCGGAGCAGACCATGTCCAGGCCCACCTTCACGGACCCGTCCTCCAGCTCCCGGATCTCGATGATCTTCTCCGCGCAGAACCAGCGCGCCGTAGCCACCAGAGAGCTGTCGTCGGCCAGAAAGCCGCCGTTCTTCTCCTGGGCGGCGATCAGCGCGTCGTGCACAACCGGCTGGACGGCCTTCCTCAGCGCCGGGTCGACCTCCGGCGCGGGCGGCGCCGTACAACCGGCGATCGCGACCACCCCCGCCAGGACCGCGCCCGCCGCACCGGCGGCCCGCCATACACGTAAACCGCTCATCGTTCCCCCACCCCTCCGGGCGTCGCCCGGGCTCGCGCTCTAGGACGAGGACAGGCCGTTCGAGGTTGCCCCAAGCCGCGTGCTCTCCCCGCTCAGCCGATCCGCCGATCCGCCGCTCAGCCGATCGGCCGGTACCGCCGCTCCGGGCGCCCCGTCCCCCCGTACCGCAGCGACACCTCCACCCGCCCCGTCTCCACGAAGTACTCCAGGTACCGCCGCGCGCTCACCCGCGACAGCGAACCCGCCGCCGCGCACTCCGACGCCGACAGGCCGCCCGGATGCTCCCGCAGGACCCGCTCCACCAGCTCCGCCGTGTGGACCGCCAGGCCCTTCGGCAGTTCGCGGGAGCCCGGCGGGCGGGTGCCGAAGATCTGGTCGACGTCCTCCTGGCGCGCCTCGCCCAAACGGTCGAAGCGTGAGCGGAGCGCGGCCACATGCCGCAGCTGTTCCTGGAGCGTCGCCTGGTTGAAGGGCTTGATCAGATAGTGCAGAGCCCCCGCCCGCAGGGCGGAGCGGACCAGCGTCGCGTCCCTCGCCGCCGTGATGAACAGCGCGTCGACGCTCCCGCGCTCCTCATCGCGCTCCTCCGCCGCGCGTAGTTCGCGCAGCACGCTAATCCCGTCCATATCCGGCAGATAGATGTCGAGCAGCACCAAATCGGGTCGAAGTGTCTCCGCGGCGCGCAGCGCTCCGGCGCCGCTGTGGGCCACTCCGACGACCGTGAAGCCCTCCGTCGCGGACACATAACGGCTGTGCAGCTTGGCGACCATGAAGTCGTCGTCCACTACCAGCACCTTCATCACGCCGCCACGCTAAGCCGCTACCACAACGACCACAACGTCCGTTGATTGCGGAAGGGAGACAGGTTCTTAACGCGCAGGCAACATGTGGGCCACCTCACAGGGTTCTTTATCCCCCTCCGACATTCCCCCTCCCCCTCCTCCGACTCTCCTGAAAGGCGGCACCCGTGCGATTGCGCGCTCCCCTCGCCCTGCTCGGGGCGGCACTGCTGGTGCTCGTGGGGCCGCCGCTGCTCACCGCAGGCAGTGGCTCCGACACCGGTACGCAGATCCCCGGCCTGCGCTTCATGGTCCCCAATACGCCCGGCGGCGGCTACGACATCACAGCCCGTACGGCCGCCAAGAACGCCGAGGACGCCGACCTCACCAACAGCATCGAGGTCTTCAACCTCCCCGGCGCTGGCGGCACCGTCGGCCTCACCCGGCTCGTCGGCGAGCACGGCAATGGCAGGCTCGCCATGTCCATGGGCCTCGGCGTCGTCGGCGCCGTACACACCAACAAGTCCCCGAAGACCCTTGCCGACACCACCCCGATCGCCCGGCTCACCCAAGAGCAGGACATCGTCGTCGTCGGCAAGAACTCCCCGTACAAGACCATCCAGGATCTGCTCGCGGCCTGGAAAAAGAACCCGGGCAAACTCCCGGTCGGCGGCGGGTCCTCGCCCGGCGGGCCCGACCACCTCGCGCCCATGCTGATGGCGCAGGCCGCCGGGATCTCCCCCAAGACCGTCAACTACATCCCGTTCGACGGCGGCGGCGAACTCCTCGCCTCCATCCTCGGCAACAAGTTGGCCTTCGGTGTCTCCGGCGTCAGCGAATACCTCGACCAGATCAAGTCCGGCGAGTTGCGGCTGCTGGCCGTCACCGGACCCAAGCGGGTTCCCGGTCTGGACGCACCCACCCTGCGCGAGGCCGGGCTCGACACCGAGTTCACCAACTGGCGCGGCATCGTCGCCCCGCCCGGCCTCTCCGACTCCGAGCGCGACAAGCTCATCACCCTCGTCGAGGAGCTGCACGACTCCGAGCAGTGGAAGGAGTCGCTGAAGAAGAACGGCTGGGACGACGCCTTCCTCACCGGCGACAAGTTCGGTGACTTCCTCGAAGAGCAGAACAAGAGCGTGGACTCGGTGCTGAAGGAGCTCGGGCTGTGACGACAGAGAACGGATCAGAGACCGGAACAAGCACTCCCACCGCCGGCCGGCCCTCGCGGGGCTGGCTGCGCGAGAACTCCGAACTCGGCGTCAGCCTCCTGCTGCTCGTCATCGGTGCGCTCGTCCTGACGGACGCGCTGACGATGGATGTGGCAGTCGCCCAACGCGGGCCCATCGGACCCAAGACCGTCCCCATCGTCGTCGGCATCGGGCTGCTCATCGTCGCCGTACTGCTCGCCATCGATGTCCTGCGCGGCGGTCGCGGCGAAGCCGAGACCGGTGAGGACATCGACCTCAGCGAGCCGAGCGACTGGCGTACGGTGCTGCTCCTCGCGGGCGTCTTCCTCGGGTTCGCCGTGCTCATCGGCCCGCTCGGCTTCCCCATCGCCGGAGCGCTGCTCTTCTGGGGCGCGTCCTTCGCCCTCGGCAGCCGTCACCTCGACCGCGATCCACTGATCGCCGCCGGGCTTTCCCTGTTCACCTACTTCGTCTTCAACAACCTGCTCGGTGTTCCGCTGCCGGGTGGCCCGCTGATGGGAGTGCTTTAGCCGATGGACTCTCTCAACTCTCTCATCGACGGCTTCGGCACCGCGCTGACCCCGATGAATCTGCTCTGGGCAGCGATCGGCGTGCTGCTGGGCACGGCGATCGGCGTACTGCCCGGAATCGGCCCCGCGATGGCGGTGGCGCTGCTGCTGCCGGTGACGTACGGACTCGAACCGACCGGCGCGTTCATCATGTTCGCGGGCATCTACTACGGCGCGATGTTCGGCGGTTCCACCACTTCGATCCTGCTCAACACGCCAGGTGAGAGCGCGGCCGTCGTCGCCGCCATCGAAGGCAATCCCATGGCGAAGGCCGGACGCGGCGCACAGGCCCTCGCCGCCGCCGCCATCGGTCACTTCGCGGGCGGCATGATCGGCACCATCCTGCTGGTCCTGCTCGCTCCCACCGTCGCCAAACTGGCCGTGGACATCGGCGCACCCGACTTCTTCGCGATCATGGTGCTGGCCTTCATCGCGGTGACGTCCGTGCTCGGCTCGTCGCGTATTCGCGGCCTCGCCTCGCTGCTGATCGGTCTCACCCTGGGCCTGGTCGGCCTGGACCAGATGACCGGGCAGCAGCGGCTCACCTTCGGCTCGCTCCAGCTCGCCGACGGCATTGACGTCGTGATCGTCGCGGTCGGCCTCTTCGCGATCGGCGAGGCCCTGTGGGTCGCGGCTCACCTGCGGCGCGGCGGCGGGGAGCCCATCCCGGTCGGCCGCCCCTGGCTCGCCAAGTCCGACCTCAGGCGCACCTGGAAGCCCTGGCTGCGCGGGCCCCTCATCGGCTTCCCGTTCGGCGCGATCCCGGCCGGCGGCGCGGAGATACCGACGTTCCTCTCCTACGTCACCGAGAAGCGGCTCTCCCAGCACAAGGAGCAGTTCGGCAAGGGAGCCATCGAGGGCGTGGCCGGACCTGAGTCGGCGGCCTCGGCCTCTGCCTCCGGCACCCTGGTCACGATGCTGACGCTGGGCCTGCCCACCACTGCCACCGCGGCCGTCATGCTCGCCGCCTTCCAGCAGTACGGAATCCAGCCGGGCCCGCTGCTCTTCGAGCGCGAACCCGACCTGGTGTGGGGCCTGATCGCGTCACTCTTCGTCGGCATGGTGCTGCTGCTCGCCCTGAACCTGCCGCTGGCGCCGGTGTGGGCGAAGCTCCTGCGCATTCCGCGGCCGTACCTCTACGCGGGGATTCTGTTCTTCGCGGCGGTCGGCGCGTACGCGGTCGGCGGTGAGGCGCTGGACCTGGTGATCCTGCTGATCATCGGGCTGATCGGCTTCGGCATGCGGCGGTACGGGCTTCCCGTGCTGCCGGCGGTGATCGGTGTCATCCTCGGCCCGGCGGCGGAACAGCAGCTGCGCCGGGCGCTTCAGATCAGTGACGGCAGCGCGACGGGTCTGGTGAACACTCCGTTCTCGGTGACGGTGTACGTGGTGATCCTGATCCTGCTGGCCTGGCCGCTGCTGCGGAAGCTGATCATGCGCCGGAACGGCCGTAACGTATCGGTCTGACCCCATGCCCATGAACGTCCTCCCCCCGCACACGGCGAGGGGAGGACATTCATGTGAGCAGGGTGGTCAACTTGCCTTGCTTGGCGAGGAGTTCGAGCTCGTCGAGAGCCTGTACGGCACGGTCCGCGGCCTCCGGGTCGCGTCCCGCCAGGCCGCTCGCCTCGAACTCGTCCTCGTCCAGGCGCAGTACGGCCGAACCGTCCGCCGACACCCACAGGTCGAGGTCCAGGTCCTCGACCACCAGCTCGCCGCCTTCGAGGGCGGCGGGGCGCGTGATGTCGCAGTACCAGCCCTTGAGCGTGCCGTCGCCCGTGCGGACCTCCTTCACCGAGAACCAGCGGTCCCGCCAGTAGTACTCGGTGAACACATCACCCGGCTCGAATCGTACGAAGCCGAAATCGCGCGTCCCCCCGGTGCCCGCCCAGGGGGCGCGGACGGAGACGCGCGTGCCGTCGTCGGCAAGCAGTTCGGCCGGATAGCTGATCTTTGTCGCGCCTGCCTTGATCAGCCGGACCTCAACCGAGGATGCCGGGGGTGTCGAGGGTGCGGACATGGTGTACCTCCGTCGCGCAGATCTCGTAGCCGAACCACCTGTTGATGGCCAGCATGGGGCCATTGTCGGCGTCATTGCTGGTGAACGCGTCCGTGTAGCCGGCGGCGCGGGCACGGTGCAGGGAGTCGGTCTTGGCGAGCTTCGCGAATCCCCGGCCGCGGTGCGCGCGCAGGGTGCCGGTCATGCCGGACGCATAGCGGGTGCCGCCGTCGGTGAAGGCCGCGGTGAAGGCGACGGCCTCGCCGTCCACCACCACGACCGTGGTGAGGCCGCGGTCGAGCAGCGGCTCGCTCCAGGTCTGGCTGAACCAGTCGTCGTAGTCGGCGAGGTCCACGCCGATGTCGCCGGGCTCGTCCGAGGAGGCCTCGGCGTCGACCAGGAAGAGCGGACGCGGATCGGCCTCGAAGTCCAGGGCGGTGCGCAGCTCGACGCCCGCGGGCAGTCCGCCCGGGGCGGGGAGGGTGCCCTTGGCCAGGTCGAGACGCTGGAAGTGGGCCGAGCGGGTCGGCCGGTAGCCGTGCTTCTCGGCGAAGGCGAGGGCCCCGGGCTCCCGCATGGCCCAGGCGTACACGGTCGTGGCGCCCTCGGCCGCCAGATGCTCCTCGGCGGCGCGCAGGATCATCGAGCCCGCGCCCAGCCGCTGGTGGTCCGGGTGGACATGCGGGGTGACAGTCGACTGGCCCGGCTCACTGGCGTCGTACACGATGCCGACATGAGCGGTGCCGATGATCTCGCCGTCCTTCTCCGCGACCAGCAGCCGGTACTTCTTGGCCGGGTTGGCGGTCGCCACGCGGAAGACGATGGACTCGGGGGTCGTCACCAGGTGGGGGAGGGTGGCGTGCCTGACACGGGACACGGCGGCGGCGTCCTCGGTGCGGAAGTCACGGACGATCACAGTCATGGGGCGCACGGTACGGGCCCGCCGGGTGGCACTGCCTCCCATTTTTTCCCATGAGTCCGTCCGTCGTGGGAGAGACGTGGGAGAGAATTCATCTGTGACCTTGAAGATCGTTCTTGATGCCGGTGCGGCCGTCGCGCCGTACGAACAGCTGCGTACGCAGATCTCCGAACAGGCGCGGTCGGGCGCGCTGCCGGTGGGCTACAAACTGCCGACCGTGCGCGGCCTGGCGGAAGACCTGGGCCTCGCCGCGAACACGGTCGCCAAGGCCTACCGCGCCCTGGAGGCGGACGGAGTGATCGAGACCCGGGGCCGCAACGGCACGTTCGTGGCGGCGGCGGGCGACGCGGCCGAACGCCAGGCGGCGTCGGCGGCGGCGGCGTACGCGGAACAGGCGCGCCGCCTGGGCCTGACGCGGGCGGCGGCCCTGTCGGCGGTGGAGGGGGCGCTGCGGGCGACGTACGGCGAGTGAGGGCGGGATTGTTGCCGCGACACGAAAAGGAATAGCCAATTATCGGTCCGTATTAATTGTGCAATATTGATCAATTTTTACCAAACCTAGTAACGCCACGGCGTGTCGCGTTACTTGCCCTTGGCTTTCTGGAAAGCTTGGCTCGTCAGACTTTTCCGTCCGAGGGGAGAGCCATGCGCTACGGAAATGCCTTGCGGGAAGCAGTTAAATCACCGCAGACAACGCCGCTCATCGGAATTTACGATATGTATTCCGCGTCCATCGCGGCCCAGCACTACAACGGATTCTTCGTCTCCGGCTTCGGGTTCGCCGCTTCCCACTACGGCCTCCCCGACATCGGTTACATTGCCTGGCCCGACATGATCGCCTTCGCCGAGCGGCTGCGAATGGCCTTCCCCGGGCACCACATGCTGGTGGACATCGACGACGGATACGTGGACCCCGAGGTCGCCTGCCATGTGGTGCAGCGGCTGGAGCGCGCCGGGGCTTCCGGAGTGATCCTGGAGGACCAGAAGCGACCGCGCCGCTGCGGGCACGCGGACGGCAAGCTGATCCTGCCGCTGGAGGAGTACCTGGAGAAGCTCCACCTGGTGCTGCAGAGCCGGGAGGACCTGCTGGTGGTGGCCCGTACGGACGCGACGGACGAGCCGGAGATCGTACGGCGGGCGACGGCACTCGCGGAGACCGACGCGGACGTCATCCTCGTCGACGGGGTGCGGAGCGTGGAGTGGATCCGCAAGATCCGTACGGTCGTCGGCGACAAGCCCCTGCTGTTCAACCAGATCGCGGGCGGGAAGTCGCCGAGGCTTTCCCTCACTGAGCTCTCCGAACTGGGTGTGGATGTCGCCATCTACAGCACCCCGTGTCTTTTCGCCGCGCATGGCGCGATCAACGGTGCGCTGGTCGATCTGAAAATGGCCGACGGACGGCTGCCCGACACCAGCGCAACCGGAGCCATCGGGGTAAAGGGATCCACAGAATTGTTGGAAAAGAATATCAGCAGACACCATCGCGGCCGGCAGCCGATTTCGATCCCCGCCTCGGCCCCGGCACCCGTCTGACTCCGGCGGCCCGGGTTACGAATCCGGGCCCCTCCCCCACCCCCTATCCGTAGCCTCACTAACGTCATGGACCCAATCCCTTGTCATCGAATCCTTTACGGGCGGCCGGAACCGGTCGGCAACGAAACACCAATAACGGACCCCGCTTGCCGCGCGGATCCACGGCGAGCGTCATTGGCCTCGTCGCGGCGCTCGCGAGCATCCTGTGCGGCGCCGGCGTCGCACAGGCCGACGAGGACTCGGAAGCCGAAACGGACGGATCGGGCCCCGGCCGGAACGTCGGCCTGTTGGTGATCGACAACTCCCGGGCCGACTCCTGGCTGGAGATGGACCGCATGCTCAACACCCTGATCGACAGCAAGGGCACGGCGGGCAGCGACCACGACGGGGGCGGCGGCGCCATCGACGTCCAGACCGGGGACACATCCGCCCCCGCCACCGCCCCCGGCTCCACCAGCGCCCCCGAACAGGGGTCCTCCCCCTCCCCGCTCAGCTGGATCGGGACGATCGGCCACCCGCCCTGGCAGGGCGAGAACGGTGATGGTGAGTGAGGTGAAGCCGGTGTCCTGGCTGCTCTCGTGGCCGGGCCGGCTGTGGAGGGCGGTCGACCCCTATGTCGCCGCCCTCCTCGGTACGGTCGCCCTCGCGGCACTGCTGCCCGCGACCGGCCGGGCGGCCCTCGCCGTGGGCAGCGCGGCCGATGTCGCCATCGGCCTGCTCTTCTTCCTGTACGGGGCACGGCTCTCCACCCGCGAGGCGGTGGACGGCCTGCGGCAGTGGAAGCTCCACCTCGTGGTGGGGGCGAGCACTTTCGTACTGTTCCCGCTGCTGGGCCTGGCCGCGAGCGGTCTCGTCCCGTATCTACTCACCGACCGGCTCTACACCGGTCTCCTCTTCCTCTGTGTCGTCCCGTCGACCGTCCAGTCGTCGATCGCGCTCACGGCCACGGCCCGGGGCAATGTCCCGGCCGCCATCTGCGCGGGCACGTACTCCAGCCTGTTCGGAATGGTCGCCACCCCGCTGCTCGCGGCCTGGCTGATCGGCTCCACCGTCAGCTTCTCGCCGGACGGGCTGCTGTCCATCACGGTCAAGCTCCTGCTTCCTTTCCTTGCCGGGCAAGTGGCGCGCCGTTGGATCGGGGGATTCGTCGGGCGCCACAAGAAGCGGCTCGCCCGCCTCGACAAGGCCTCGATCCTTCTGGTCGTCTACACGGCCTTCAGCAGGGGCATGGCGGAGGGCATCTGGCGCCAGGTCACACCGCTACGCCTGCTCGCGCTGCTCAGCCTGGCCGCCGCCCTGCTGGCCCTGGCCCTCACGACGACGTCGTTCGCCGCGCGGCGCCTGGGGTTCAACAGGGAGGACAGGATCACCATCGTCTTCTGCGGCTCGAACAAGAGCCTGGCGACGGGGCTTCCGATGGCGGCGGTGCTTTTCGGGGCCTCCGCCGCGCCGGTGATCCTTCCGCTCATGCTGTACCACCAGATGCAGTTGATGGTGTGCGCGGTCATCGCGGGCCGGTGGTCCCGTCAGCCTCTGGCAGCGGCCCCGACTGCTCGCCCGCCCCAGTTGCGGGCACGGGGAGCGGCGGGCTGACAGCCTCCAGGTCCGCCGGGCGGAAGTGGTTCCGCACGGCCTGTTCCCACAGGTCCAGTCCCGCGCGGAGGAGTTCGCTCACCGCCGCGGTCTCTTCGTCCGTCCAGGCTCCCTCGCCACCGTCCGCCGCGAGAGCGTCGCCGCCGAATATCTTCTCGTAGGCGCTGTCGTGGACCGGTCCTTGCGGGGGAAGCGGTGAGCCCGCCTGCACGCTGCGGGAGAGATCTTCGAAGAAGTTCCACGCATTCAGCAGCAGCCCCGCCGACACCGCGTCATGGCGGGGCTGCTCGACCCACTGCCGTACTGGGGCCAGATCCAGAGTGGCTTCCTCTTCCGAGAGGAGCTCCCAGCCGTTGCGATCACAGCACTCCTCCAGCGCCTTGAGGTCATGGAACGCGAGGAGCCGTCCGCGGTCGTCGACGATGAGCATGTCGGGGTCGTCGCCCTCGCCGGGCCGCCAGATCAGAGTCAGGTCCCCTCTTCTGGCCGTGATGCGGTACGGGTAGTAGTCAGTCATTCGTCGTCTCCTGTGGTGCTGCGGCGACACTCACCGCGTGGTCATGCCGGGCCCTGCACGTTCCGGCCCGCACCAGTTTGCCGCTGACATTCGGCCTCTTGTGCCTTGACTTGTGGGCCGCGCATTCATGTTTCGTCCGTTGGCTCCCGATAGGCGATGACCAAGCGGCAGGACGGCTTGGCGATGACGTATCCGGCGCTCACCTTCTCGTGAGGTGTGCCCGCCGGGTAGACGGTCATGACGGGCTGGGCGGTTCTGTCCTCGCCCCAGGCGCGGATCTGACAACTCAGGAGAAAGGCGAGGTCTTCGCCCACTGGCCCGTAACCGATGGCGCCGAGGCGGAAGTCTGGCTCTTCTTCGTTCTCCACACGCTCTGTGATCATGTACGCCAGGGAGGAATCCTGTACGAGAGCGGCGGTGCGGATGGGGACAGCCGGGCGGCGCAGTCCCGCCTCCATCGCGGCGGGTTTTGCTTCGATACGGCAGGTTCCCTGCTCGCTGGCGCTCAGGCGGAGCCACACACCGTCGAAGGGTTCCTCGGCCCCCACGGTCACGTCCGTCCAGACTGTCTCGGCGGGCGCGTCAAGGACGCCGTCCAGTCGCTTGGTGTCGATGTCCTGGTCGGCGTCCCAGTACAGGGTCACGTCGCCATCGGAATCGATGGTGCCTTCGCGCTCGCCGTCCTGGCCGATCATAGGAACGAATCCGCACAGTTCGACGGAGTCCGACACCATCTGGTCGCCGTGGCGGGTGAAAGCCACGGACCGGGTCTGCCCGCGCCAGCGCAGCGGCAGGACGAGCCGACCGCCGTCAGCGATCTGGTCCCACCAGGGAGCGGGCAGGTCCCATACACCGACCGTGGCGATGACCTGCTGGTAGGGAGCATTTTCGGGTGCGCCGAGAGCACCGTCACGGGTGAGGACGCGAACGCGGTGGTGCCCGGTGGCGTCGAGGGCAGCGCGGGCGTGCGCGGTTACATCCGCATCGATGTCGACAGAAGTCACTTCACCTGACGGTCCGGTGAGATGGTCGAGGAGCGCGGCGTTGTAACCGGTGCCGACACCGATCTCCAAGACGTGATCGCCGGGTTCGACGTCGAGTTGGTCGAGCATCATGGCGACGACCGCGGGCTGCGAAGCGCAACTGAGCGGAAGCGGACCGCCCGGGTTGTCCTTGATGGTGACGGACTGGTTGCCAGCGGGATACCGGGCAGGTGAGCGTCGCGGGCGATGGCGCGCATGGCCGCTTCGACGCGAGCGGACAGAAGGGGTAGGCACCCTCTGTGGCTGGGGCGGTCGGCTCCACGGCTTTAGGCAGATGCAGCTAGCGGTGTAGCTACACAAGGCGTACGGTTTGAGGTGAGATCAGGGCGGTAATCGTCCTACAACTGGATGAAACTGCACCTAGCCTGTGAGGTAGTCATGCTTCTGAGGTTCCGTGTCACCAACCACAAGTCCATCCGTGACACCACTGAACTCGTGCTCACCAAGTCAAGCTTCGAAGGAGTACGCCCCAAGGATGGCGACTGGAGCTCGGTGACTAATCGTGTCGTCGGCATTTTCGGACCCAATGCGTCAGGGAAAACCACACTCCTAGATGCAATGGATTTCGCCGTGAAAGCCATCAAAAATTCCGCCAACTGGAGCGATCGAAAATCCTTCCCTCACGCCCCCTTCCTGCTCGACAAGGACTCCAAAAGGGAAACCTCCGCATACGAATTCGACTTCACGGTCAAGGGGACGCGCCATGCATACGGCTTCGAAAGCAGCTCCAAGGGGGTCGCCTCCGAGTGGCTTTACTCATTTCCAGAGGGCCGACGCCGCATCCTCTTCGAGAGGAGCGGCCCGGAGTCAGACGACGTGACGTTTAGCAGGAACCTTAGAGGAGAAAATGTTCGAATTTCCCGCCTGATGGGAAGCTATAACCTTTACCTCTCCACGGCAAGCATGGCCAACCACGCCTACTTGCGGCGAATTCACCACTACCTGACCAAGCATTTGCCCTATGCTGCATTTTCCGAATTCTATAAACAGAGTCGAATCATGTCGGTTAAGAAATGGATAGAAGACAAGGAAGCTCTACAGCAGGCCCAAACTTTGCTGCGCTTCGCCGATCTGGGGATCCATCGTCTCTCGTTGGAGGAAATTGAAATCGACGAGAAGACTAAGTCGAGCATGCATAGGGCAATGAAAGCCATTCTAGAGGAGGGGGATGATGAAGAAGAATTCTTCGCCAACTTCCTGGAAGAGCAAAGGAAGGTGATCAGCTTCTGGCATAAAGGATCATCCCCCGAGGATTCTCACAATCTAGCACTAAGCGATGAGAGCAGCGGTACGGTCGCGTGGCTTTCTCTTGCATTGCCGGCACTGCGAGAGATTAAGTACGGCGGAGTACTGCTCGTGGACGAACTCGACTCCAGCCTGCACCCGAGGCTCGCGTCGGCACTCATCGCCATGTTCAAGTCCCCGAAGATCAACCCCCTTGGGGCCCAGCTTGTATTCACCTCACACGACACTTCCCTAATGGGACACCTCTCCGGTGATGGCCTAGACAGGGAGGAGATGTGGTTTGCCGAGAAATCTCCCGATGGAGTCACGGAAATCTATCCTCTGACGGATTTCCCCGTCAAGAAGGACCATAATATAGAACGCCGGTATCTCGGCGGAAGGTACGGGGCGGTCCCCACGCTCGCTTGGGAGGAATTGCTCGCGTCTCTGCAGATGGAGGCTCAAGCGTGAATCTTCGCCAGTTGCGCGGCCCCCAAAAGATCTCGAAGTCGAAAAACAAGCGATCCGAGTACACGAAGATTCTTATCGCTGCTGAAGGCGTTAACACGGAGCCACAGTATTTCGAGAAATTCACCGCACTAATGAGGGCCAAAGCCGTCCGAGTAGTCAGCGTCAAACCAGTCGGAGTCGGTCGAGATCCTTTAAGCGTGGTAAAAGAAGCGAAAAGACTTCGAGATTTAGAGGAAAAAGGCGGGGACCCCTTTGATGCAGTCTGGTGCGTGGTGGATGTGGACGAACACGCCAGTCTTGAGAGGGCATGCATCGAAGCCAGCCGTTTGAGCATCGAAATAGCGATCAGCTCACCGTGCTTCGAAATTTGGCTACTGTGGCATTTCGAGAACCGCGCATCATGGATAAATGCAGCCACACTTTCTAAACTCCTACGAAAACAGGGCTTCACCGGAAAGAGTATGCCGGATGGATTCCCCTATGAAAAATACCCGGAAGCCATGGCTCGCGCCTCTAGATGCGAAGAGGTTAAAGCAAAGCACGCTCCACCAAATCCGCATAGCTCAGTCCCAAAGCTCATCTCGGCGTTGCTTGAGTTGCATGGCCACAATTCTTAGTGCCACTGCAGTCGTTAGAGTGCTGGCTCACATATCTAGTGGAGCTGGGCCGACGGCCGTAAGAGCCTTCGGAAGTCGTGCCCGAGTTGTTCCATTGCCGTCCAGCGCTGACATCAACGGCTACGGACAGCGGCAGCACTCGGCGGCCGCGACCTGGCTCCACTGCACTCAGGCGAGCCCTGCCATGCCGGGTAAATCTTGGCCACTCCCGCACGGTCATGCATGAAGAGCAGGGTGGGTGAGTGTCTAACCGAGCGACAACGCCGACACACAGCAGCAGACAACCGCACACACCTGCGGACCATCACAGCATGCGAGAGAGACACCGGCCCGAGGTCGAGCGCACGCCCAAGTTGCTTCGGGACGAAGAGGTCGCGAACCCAGTGCAACGACCGGCCCAGGAGCTAACGGCTACTTAAGGGGTGCCCCAGGCTGCAAGCTCCATAGTCACCACCGCCAGGTGGTGAGACGTTGCCCATGCTCGCCACTGCGTCCCGCCGCCCGCCTTCAGCCGCTGCCGGTTTGCGCACTCGTGTAGCCGTGCGTCCCCCCAGGAGGTTCGCGGACCGGTCGCGGGCCAGTGAGGCGAGGAGACGAGGTCGCGGCTCAGGGTGAAGAAGTCGTCGTTCCCCGAGCGCACGCGTGGATAGACGAAGACCTGCCAGCAATCTGATGTCGTGTAGCGCATGTTCGGGTCTGGCGTCCCTCGGCTCTGGGTTGGCATACGAGGATGTGTGACGCCGAAGTCCCCAAAGTCTGGTGGCTTGCCGTGCCGCTGTTGGGCAACTCGCTTCCAGAGCTGCAAATCCAGTCTGCCCACAGGCGTTGCCTGACCGCGGGGAAAGCCCGTCAGGTTGGCAGGGAAGGCGCCGGCAGCTACACACTCATGACGCCATCGCCACTGTGCCAGTAGATCGAGGAGTTCCAAGACTCGCTCTGCCAGGCCACTCATTCCGACACCAGACTGAACGGGACCTGCGTCAATGAGGATGTCTACCTCTTCTGGATCGAGACGGAGTGCGCGGAGCGTTCCCCGGATCTGCCCTTCATCCGGGAGGGCTTCGCCTGAATCTGTCGCAACGCGTAAGCAAGCGCCACGCCGATGACGGGCGTTGGCGTCTGCTGCTTCGCGAAGGACATCGTCAGTGTCAGTGGTGCGGACCACCGGGCACATGGCAACGCCTCTAAGGTCCAGCGATTCGCTCAGGCGCGCGATGGGACCTCCGCTGTCGCCTTCGAGGACCCGCGTCGCGGGTAGGGCTCCGCAGTCAACGGTCAACACCACCCCGGTTGGGATCGCATCCATCGCGCGATCGCTAAAAATCTCAAGCTGATCCCTGACCAGCTCGGGATCGGGGACGAGCTCTAGGACTGGACGCATGCGGGAGCGGACTTCTGCTGTTGCATTCTCAAGTGCCTGAAACTCGCCTGCCTTGGCTTTCAATATCGGGACGTAAGCCACCGGCCACCCCCTAGTGCCGTGTGCACCCAGTCAACGACGTGCCTGGTCACTCTCCGACAGAGTGACCAGACGCCCTCAATACGGATAGAGCACCAAACGAGCCAACAGGCCGAAAGCCGACATTGGACACGTTGACGGAGCTCACGCACTGCGGAACGACTACTTCCGATGGACTGGCGGGTCCACGGGCGGCTCAGTCAGAGCTCCAATCGCTTCCTCGCAGGTCGGCGGCCCTGTGCTGCGGGATCGGCCCATCTCTCCGGAGCCGTGCGTTTGGGGCCACCGAAGGGCTCGCTCATCCCGTCCCAATAACGTAGGGAAGGTTGGCCAAGGTCAACGACCAAGGACGGCTGTGTCGCTGCTGGTCACGAGGCCCTGAACACGGGGCCATCCAGACGCCCAGAGCGGTGTGCCAGTTCCTGCGCCACAAGCCGCAGTAGTCCTGCTGGGAGCCAACGGGGAGCCACTGGTGGCGACACGACGTGGCTCCCTCTGGACGACTACGGACGGCGCACACTTGAAGCACGCGGTCAGTCGGGTGCGCTCCGCAACGTTCCTGAGCCCTCTCTTAGCGTCGCCTTAAAGGGGCCATAAGGATCGCCATCACCCCCTCCCAGCAGGCGATTTCAACGGTCTGAGCGGCTAGCTTGCTCATCACCGGGGCTGGAGCCCATTCCCCGGTCTCCCCCATGCCGTTCATGCTTGAAGGAGTACGTCGCCATGACCGCTCGCCGTAAGGTCACCTCCGTCGCCGCCCTTGGCGTCGTGCCCTTCGCTCTCCTCGGGGTCGTTGCCGGGCCGGCCGTGGCGCACGGGTCGATGACCGATCCCGTGAGTCGGGTATCCGCCTGTTTTGCGGAGGGTCCCGAGAGTCCCGATTCGGCGGCGTGCAAGGCCGCTGTCGCGGCCAGTGGGACGCAGGCGTTCTATGACTGGAACGAAGTCAATATCGCCAATGCCGCCGGGAATCACCAGCAGTTGATACCGGACGGCAAGCTGTGCAGCGCGGGTCGCGACAAGTACAAGGGGCTCGACCTCGCCCGGGGCGACTGGCCGTCCTCACCCTTCGCCTCCGGCAATCGCACCTTCCGCTACAAGGCGACCGCCCCGCACAAGGGTTCCTTCGAGTTGTACCTCACCAAGGACGGGTACGACCCGACCAAGCCTCTCAAGTGGTCAGACCTGGAAGCGAAACCGTTCGCCAAGGTCACCAATCCCACGCTGGAGAACGGTGCGTACGTCTTCAACGGCGTCGTTCCGAACAAGTCCGGGCGTCATCTCGTCTACTCGATCTGGCAGCGCTCTGACTCCCCCGAGGCCTTCTACACCTGCTCCGACGTCGTTTTCGGCCAGGGCAAGCACGCCGTGGCTGCTCCCGTCGCCTCCGCGCCCTCCGCGGAGCAGATCGCGGACAGTGCGGACAAGTCCACGGTCGATCACGCCGGGCACGGTGGCGATGACGCCAAGGAGGCGGTTACGGAGGCCGCCGTACCCAAGGCCGCCGCCGGTGTGAGCCTCGCCGAGACCGGTGGTGGCAGCAGCACCCCATACATCGCCATCGGCGGCGCCGTCGCCATCGCCATCGGTGGAGCCGCGATGTTCGGCACCGTCCGGCGCAAGGCCTGACACGCACCTGCCGTCCGTTCCCGTAGGAACGGACGGCAGATACTCAGTCGAAGACCGACGCGCACGTCGTACGCGTCGCCCGCCCCGGGTCCAGCGCGTTCGCCACCTCATGGAACGCGATCCGGTCGACCAGCCCTAACAGCGCATGCTCCGACAGGTCCAGCGCACACAGGTCCTGCACCAGCACATTCCGTACGTCCGGTCCCGTCAGGTACTGCGAGCGGTACGGCGTCACCACCTCGTCGTAGCGCGTGGCGATGACCGTGTACCGCACCCCTGGCACCGTGTCACCGCCCGCGTTGAGCTTGGTGAGGAAGGGCGAGCCGGCGACCTGGTCGGTCAGTCCCGCCGGGAGAGTCTTGATCAGGTCCTCCGCACCCGGGAAATACGGCAGCAGCTTGGTCAAGCCGCCCAGCGTCGTGCCGTGGTTGTCGGGGGCGATGCCCACCAGCGCGTTCACCTTGGCGGCCCCGCCCAGGAACTTGAGGTAGTAGCGCGGCATCATGCCGCCCTGCGAGTGGCCCACCAGGTCAGCTTCGGGCGCGCCGGTCGCGGTGAGGACCTTGTCCACGTACGTGTCGAGCTGTTCGGCCGACTTGTCGATCGGGCCGAGGCCGTGGAAGAACGGCACGCCGGGGAGCTGCCCGTAGTCGAGGCTGAAGACGCAGTAACCGCGCCCCACCAGGTACGGCGCGAGGCCGAGCCAGTTGTCGACCGAGTTCGCGAGGGTTCCGTGGACCAGGACGATGGGTCGGGGGTGGGCGGCGGAAGGCTTGCAGGAGTAGTTGTTCCAACCGCTGTGAGGTGCGGAGGCAGCGGTGGCGGAAGTGGCGGGGATTAACGCGGCAGACACAGTCAGCAGCAGGGCGGCGACCGGTCTGAGCGCACGTTTCCAGGGCAGCATCGAGCAATCTCCTTGCGGCTCAAGGGAGTAGCGATGGCTGGATTCGAACTGATGGGGGGTTGTTGTGCTCACAACAAGTTACGCGGCGGTAATGAAGAAAGGGAAGTTACGCGTCGGTAAAAACTGCAGCTCGCCGAAGGAAATTACGCGGCCAGCGAGCCCGGCACAATCACCCCGGGGCCGAACCTCGCCCGTGCCTTGTCCGCCACCGCCTCGATCCGCCGCGCCCGCTCGTCCGCCGGGTCGAACGTCAGCTGCCGCGCCGCCCGCTCGACCGGCGTCAGGTCCTCCGCCCGCAGCGCCAGACCCCGCACCCGTGCCCGTTGCAGGCCGAGCGACTCGTGCATCCCGTACACCACACCGGTGAGCGCCGCCGAGTGCGCGGTCGGCTCGCGCAGGGTGCGCGTACGCGTCGTCGTGGACCGGTCCGCGTACCGCACGTTGAGCGCCAGCGACCGGCACACCTGGCCGTCGCCGCGCATCCTCGTACCCAGTTCCTCGGCGAGCGAGAGCAGTGCCCTGCGGTGCTGTACGGGGTCCAACTCATCGCGCGAGAAGGCACGTTCGGCGGTGATCGAGCGCGCCGCGGCGTTCGGGACGACCGTCGTACGGTCGATGCCGCGCGCCTTCTCCCACAGCTCGCGCCCGGCCTTCACCCCGACGAGCCGCTGGAGCACGGCGAGCGGCGCGGCGGCGACGCGGCCGGCCGTGTCGAGGCCGTACGCGCTCAGGTTGCGGGCCGTCGCCGTCCCGACTCCCTCCAGCGCGCCGACCGGCCGGCCGGCCAGGAACCCGGCGACCTCGTCCTCCCGTACCACCAGGGTCGTCCCGGCCGCGGCCAGCCGCGCCGCCATCCTGGCCAGCATCGGGTTCGGGCCCGCCCCGATCGCGCAGTCCACCCCGCAGTGCGCGAGCGCCCGTACCCGTAGCAGCGAGGCGAGCTGGGCCGCGTCCCGGCGGAAGTAGCGTTCGGCGCCGCGGACGTCGATGAGCGCGGCGTCCGGTGGGAGCGCCTGCACGACCGGGCTGATGTCCTCGGCCAGGGCGAGGAGCGCGGGCAGCGCCGCTTCGACCCCGAGTCGTACGCAGAGGATCATCCCGCACTCCCCGCGCTCTGATGCCACAGCTTCCGTCCGATCGTGGCGGCTCCTTCGCCCGGCGGCTGGAGGTCCGCCCAGGGGTTCATCTCGTAGCCCGTGGGCAGGTGGATGCGGCGGCCGGAATCCTCCGTAGGAGCTGCCGACGGAGACGGAGACGGAGCTGCCAGCCGCTCCGCGACCGCGTCGAGCCCGCCCGTACGCCGCAGCTCCACCAGCTCCGCCAGGTTCCACGCCGCCGCGCCGACCACGCTGATGCTGCGCGCACCGCGCCGCTGCACCACCCCGCGCACCAGCAGCAGCCAGGAGTGGAAGACGGTGTGCGCGCACACCGCGTGACTGTCGTCGAAGAAGGCCAGGTCGACCAGGCCCGTACCGTCGTCCAGCGTGGTGAAGATGACCCGCCTGCCGGACCGGATCGGCGGGGTCTGGGTGGCCGCCTTCGCGCCCGCGACCAGCACCGTCTGTCCGTGCCTGGCCGAGCGCAGCCGCTGGGCCGAGAGCACTCCCAGCTCCTTCAGGAAGGCGTAGTGATCCTCCATCAGATGGCGGGACGCGTCCATGCCGAGGACGCCCAGCTCGGCGCTGAGACGTTCCGCATCGCTGAGGTCCGGGAGTCCGACGAGGGCCGTCTGCTGACCGTCGGACTCGGACAGCGGGAGCTGGCCGCCACGGGCGCCCGAACCCCGGTGGCCCGGGTGGCCCCCGTGGCCCTGGTGGCCCCGCTGCGCCCGGTGAAGTTCCGCGAGGTGCAGCAGCAGATCGCGCCGGTTGCCCCCGAACGCGTCCAGCGCGCCGACCTGCGCCAGCCGTTCGGCGACCGGCCGTGAGGGGTGGGCCCGCTGCCAGAAGTCCAGCAGTGAGGAGTAGGGCTGCCCGGCCTCGATCCGCGCCACCTCGGCATCGCTGATGCCATAGACGTCCGAGAGCGCCAGCCGCAAACCCCACACACCGTCAGGCCCATCAGACACCAGTTCGATTCGATGTCCGACCGCGGACCGGTTCACATCCAGCGGCAGCACCGGCACTCCGCGCCGCCGCGCGTCCGCCAGCAGCAGCCGCTTGGGGTACATCCCCGGGTCGTGCGTGAGCAGCCCGGCGTAGAAGGCCGCCGGATGGTGCGCCTTCAGCCACGCCGACTGGTACGTCGGCACCGCGAAGGCCACCGCGTGCGCCTTGCAGAAGCCGTACGAGCCGAACGCCTCGACAATCTCCCAGGTGCGGGCGATCACCTCGGGCTCGTAACCCCTCTCCGCCGCGCGTTGCGCGAACCAGATCTTGATCTTCCCCTGCGACTCGAGGTCGGACAGCCCGCGCCGCACCCGGTCGGCCTCGCCCCGGCCGCAGCCGGTCATGATGTTCACGATCTCGATGATCTGCTCATGGAAGACGACCACGCCGTACGTCTCGCGCAGCGATTCCTCCAGGTCCGGGTGCGGATAGCGGGCGGGCGCCCGGCCGTGCCGGGCCTCGATGAACGGCCGGACCATGTCGGCCGCAACCGGTCCCGGCCTGAAGAGGGAGATGTCGACAACCAGGTCGCCGAAGGACGTGGGCTGCAGCCGGCCGACCAGATCGCGCTGGCCCGGCGACTCGATCTGGAAGCAGCCCAGCGTCTCGGTGGACTGGATGAGCCGGTACGTTTCCGGGTCGTCCGGCTTCACCTGCGCCGGGTCGTCCAGGTCGAGCTCCTGCCCCGTCGTCCGCCGCAGCTCGGCGACCGCGTGTGCCATCGCCGACTGCATCCGCACCCCCAGCACGTCGAGCTTGAGCAGCCCCAGGTCCTCCACGTCGTCCTTGTCGAACTGCGACATGGGGAAGCCCTCGCCGCTGGTGGGCATCACCGGCGTACGCGTGAGGAGTGCGGCGTCCGAGAGCAGCACCCCGCACGGGTGCATGGCGACACCGCGCGGCAGCGCGTCCAGTGCCTCGACCAGTTCCCAGAGCCGTCCGTGCCGGTCCTTTTCCCGGGCGAGGTCGCGCAGTTCGGGCAGTTCCGCCATGGCCGCGCGGGCGTCGCGCGCCCGGATGTGCGGGAAGGACTTGGCGATCCTGTCGATCTCGGCGGGGTCCATGGAGAGCGCGGCGCCCACGTCCCGTACCGCATGGCGCACCCGGTACGTCTCGGGCATGGCGACGGTCGCGACCCGCTCCTCGCCGAAGCGGTCGATGATCGCGCGGTAGACCTCAAGCCGGCGCGCGGACTCCACGTCGATGTCGACGTCGGGCAGCACGAACCGCCGCTTGGACAGGAAGCGCTCCATCAGCAGCCCGTTCTCGACGGGGTCGGCGTGCGCGATGCCGAGGAGGTGGTTGACGAGCGAGCCCGCCCCGGAGCCGCGCGCGGCGACCCTGATGCCCATGTTCTTGATGTCGTCGACGACTTGAGCGACCGTCAGGAAGTACGAGGCGACTCCGTGGTGCGCGATGATGTCGAGCTCGTGGTGCAGTCGCTGCCAGTACTCGCGGCGGTTGTCGTAGCCGTGCAGCACCATGCCGGCGGCGGCCCGGGAGGCCAGTACGCGCTGCGGGGTACGGAGCCCGGCGCCGACCAGCTGCGGTTCCGGGTAGTGGACGGAGCCGAGCCCCAGATCGTCCTCGGGGTCGACCAGGCACTCGGCCGCCGCTTCCTCCGTCATGGCGAGCAGCCGGTACGCGGTGTCGCGCCGGAACCCGGCGGCTTCGGCGACCCGCTCGGCGGTACGCGCCATCGCGGCCGGATCCTTGAGCCAGCGCTCTCCGCTGTCGAGGCCCTTGCGCGGGTCTATGGGTACGAGGCGGCGGGCCGCGTCGAGGACATCGGCGACCGGGCCCTGCCCCTGGTCGGCGTACCGGACGGCATTGGTCAGCACGGGGCGTACGCCCTGTTCGGCGGCGAAGCCGAGGGTGCGGGCGGCGAGCCGGAGCGAGCCGGGGCCGGTGCCCGTCAGGCCGTGGTGAACGACTTCGAGGCGCAGCCGGTCGCCGTAGCTCTCCCGCCAGGGCGCGAGGAGCTCGGCCGCGCGGTCGGGGCGGCCGGCGGCCAGCGCGCGGCCGAGTTCGGAGGCGGGGCCGAGCAGCACGGTCAGGTCCTCGCCGTGGTTGCCGCTCCAGGGCAGCAGCGGGCTGCTGCCGTGACCCGCCGCGTGGGCGAGGGTGATCATGCGGCAGAGCTCGGCCCAGCCCTGGCGGGAGCGGGCGAGGAAAACGGCGCGGGGTGCGGATTCGTCCACGAATGCCCCGCCGCGAACCGGTGTACGTCGACGCTCCGTGGGCCGCTCCGCAGGCTGCTCCATGAGCTGCCCCTCGGCGCGGGTGCCGGCGCGCTCGCCCACCGCGAGGTCCACTCCGAACAGCGATCGCACTCCGGCCCGGGCGCAGGCCCTGGCGAAGCGGACCGTGCCCGCGAGGGTGTCGCGGTCGGTCAGCGCGAGGGCTCCCATGGACCGCTCGGCGGCGCGCTCGGCAAGCCGCTCCGGGTGCGAGGCCCCGTACCGCAGGGAGAACCCGGAAACGGTGTGCAGATGCGTGAACCCGGGCATCCGCACCTCCTGAATCAGCTCGTCTCACCTCCCCCATCTCCACCATAGACCAACTCTCTCGAACATTCGTACGACTGGCATCGCACGCCCCTCCACACGCCTCCCACCTGCGAGAACAGCACGTCGGCCCGCCACGACTGCCGTCGTGGCGGGCCGACAAATGCCCCATTCAGCCGATCTCGGCGCCGAACACGCTCAGTGCCTCCGGCACCGGCTGGAAGAAGGTCTCACCCCCCATGGAACAGTCGCCGCTGCCGCCCGAGGTCAGCCCCAGCGCGGTGTCGTCCACGAAGAGCGAGCCGCCGCTGTCACCCGGCTCGGCGCAGAGCGTGGTCTGGATGAGGCCATGGACGACGTTGCCGTCGTCGTAGTTCACGGTGGCGTCGAGTCCGATGACCACACCCTCGTGCACCTGCGTGGTGGAGCCGCTGCGCCGCACCTCCATGCCGATGGTCGCCTCGCCCGCCCCGGTGATCGGCTGCGAGCTGCCGTCGTAGAGATTGACCTCGCTGGGGTGCGGGGTGCTGCCGGTGTACTTGACGAGCGCGAAGTCGTTGCCGGGGAACTGCGAGTCGACCATCGTGCCGATCGGCTCGCCGCCCGCGGTTTCGGACCACTCGCTGCCGGTCTGACCGCAGTGACCCGCGGTGATGAAGTGCGGCTCACCGTCCTTGACGACGTTGAAGCCGACCGAGCAACGCGCGTCGCCCGCGTAGATGGCGTCGCCGCCGGCGAGGAGCGGTTTGAGCTCTCCGGCGGACTTCTTCAGCTCCGCCTTGGCGCCCAGCCCCTTCACCACCTCGCTGAGCCTGGTCCACTCGGCGCCCGTGACCGTACGGTCGGCGGTGACGGCCACCTTGTTGGTGACCGGGTTCACGGCCCAGGAGGTGCCGGGAATGGTCGCCTTGTCGGCGAGGGTCTCCCGGACGGTCGTCAGCTCGGCGAGGGTGTTCCGCACGATTCGCGCCGTGCCACCCGCCTCACGCACGAGTTGGGCGGCCGTCTCGTCCACGACATTCACGACGAGGGACTTCGTCCTGGCGTCGTAGTACGTGCCCGCCTGATCCTGGCCCAGATCTTCGCTAAGAGTGGAAGCAAGGTTTCCGGCCGCCACCGCGGACAGACTCTTGGCTGTGAACGGCTCGGTGTTTCCACTGGCGTTCGCACTCTGAAAGGTGGCGCCCGCGGCTACGAGAGCGAGGACCGCGCCGCCCGCCACTGCCGCTTTTCTCATGAATATGCGTCGGTGCTTCAACATCGACCTCCTGTGGGGGCCGTGTCCGGGCAGGTGGGGCGCCTGAACACGGAAGATGTGGCGCCAACTATCCCGATACCGATCGGTAGCACACAAGGTCGGGATCAGGACGCGCACACGACACAGCGGGGGCGTTCACAGCGCCTCCACAGGGCGTAACCCCAATGGTCGATTTCATTTGCGAACATCGAACTCCATAGCGAGAGAGCCATCGAGTAGGGATTAGTCCTGTCTCGTTTCCCTCTGTTCGGGACCGGACCGCGATCGCGGTCGCTACTCGATCCCCCGCGAAAGGCCCTTGATGGGTAATCATCGAACCGGTGGGGAATGCCACGCTCACGCCTGCATAGGGCACCTACGACGAAGGGGGCTCGGGAGTGCGACGTCGGGTGCGCGCGACGGACGGGCGGCATCTGATGGTGGAGCGACTGGGGGATCCCTCCGGCAAGCCGGTTTTCCTGCTGCACGGCACACCCGGCAGCCGCCTCGGCCCGGCGCCGCGCGGCATGGTGCTGTACCAGCGCGGTACGCAGCTGATCGCGTACGACCGCCCCGGTTACGGCGGTTCGGACCGTCTCGCCGGCCGCAGTGTCGCCGATGTGACACAGGACGTACGGGCGATAGCCGACGCACTGGACCTGGACCGGTTCGCCGTGGTGGGCCGCTCGGGCGGCGCCCCGCACGCGCTGGCCTGCGCCGCCCTGATGCCCGAACGGGTCACCCGTACCGCCGCGCTGGTCACGCTCGCCCCCAAGGACGCGGACGGTCTTGACTGGTACGAGGGCATGGCCGCGTCCAACGTCACCGAGTACACCACCGCGTCGATCGACCCGGCCGGTCTGGCGGAGCGGTTCATCCTGCGCTCCGCCGAGATCAGGAAGGACCCGATCCGCCTCCTCGACGATCTGCGCAGGGAGCTGACCGACTCCGACCGGATGGTCGTGGCGGACTTCGGAGTCAGGTCCATGCTGCTGCGCAACTACCAGGAGGCGCTGCGCAGTTCGGCCTACGGCTGGATCGACGACGCGCTCGCCTTCTGCAGCCCCTGGGGCTTCGACCCGGCCGACATCAAGGGCCCGGTGATGCTCTGGCACGGGGAGAAGGACGTCTTCTCACCCGTGGGCCACTCCCGCTGGCTCGCCAAGCGCATCCCGGGCGCGACGGCCGTCCTGGAACCGACCGCCGCGCACTTCGACGCGCTGCACGCGCTGCCGCGCGTCCTCACCTGGCTACTGGACGACTAGGGCCTGTGTGATGTCGTGATCAATCGGCTGCTCGCAAGAGGTCCTCGAGCCAGATCATCGAGGCGCGAAGTTCGAGGCCGGCGAGGTAGCTTTCGGGTGTCTTGTCG